>NZ_KV799352.1:80555-253789 GCF_001809925.1 Corynebacterium sp. HMSC064H12
GTCCTAGGCCGCTAGACGAACGGGGCTTAGAACTTTTCATCCGCGCGCTGCGGACTTGTTAAACAATACACTAGACGTGGATAGTAACTGCAAATCCGCAGGTTAAGGCATTAAATCCCTAGCGTTTTCGCATTGTTGGCCAGCTCGTTTGCAAGCTCCGCTTCATCCATTTTTCGCAAGGCCGCAACCTCGGCGACAGTTTCCCGCAACGCAGCGACTACCTCTGCAGCGACCGCTTCCACCGCGTCACCGCTTCCAGGCTCGCGCGGAAGGTCTGTCTCCAGCAAGAGCCTATCGACGGGCACCTGCGACACATAGGCCCGTCCGCGCTTTGTCCGCAACATGAGCGGGTTGACGGAGATATAACCACCGGCGCGGATCAGCCGCGTCAGTTCATCGCTAGTGCCACCGAAGCGGTGAAAGATGGGCACGAAGGTCTCGCCTGGTGCGACGCTGGAGCTGGTGTCCAAACGTGGTTCGATTAGGCCAAGCACCACACCAGCACTCCGAACCGTGTGAATGGACAGGATAGGTGACAGGCTCGAGGCTTGGACAGCATCCAGGATGCTGGTAAAGACATGGATTTGAGTCTCGGCAGAAACGTCGTCAAGCCTGCGGGGCGCGAAGTCCAAGCCAATCTCGCCGATGAAGCGAGTGCGAGGGAGGGCCGCGCGAAAAACCTCGAGCTCTCGCTCATAGTTGCCATCGATGTACCACGGGTGATAGCCCACGGCGGCCATGGGCAAGCTTTCACTCTCTAGCTCGACAAAGCCGGAGGGCCGGACCGTCTGCGCGATAATCTCTACACCCTCCCGTGCAAGATCAGCCTTAAAACGCTCGCGCGAATCCTGTGGCAGGAAGTCGTAGTGAAAGTGGGTATCGATGAACCGCATTACTTTTCCGTCGGTGGCTGGCTATCGTCGGCTGGACCGCCGATTCGCGGGGCCAGCGGGGTTTCCTCGAACCCGAGCAGACGGCGAATGACCTTTCCGGCCAGCATCTGCCCCATGATTGGCGGTATGTAGCTCATGGTACCGAGGGTTTCCGCTTTGGTGCCGCTGCCCTTGTCCGCAATGCGCACAGGCTCTTCGGATGAGTACAGCACTTCAAGACCGCGAATGCGTCGGCGGATACACACCTGACGGACGACCTTCGCCAGCGGACAGACCTTTGTCTTATTGATTTTTGAGAAGGTCAGCCGAGATGGGTCGAGCTTATTTCCGCCGCCCATAGCGGAAATGAGGTGGATGCGATTTTCCGCGCACCACTGCGCGATCTCAATTTTCCCGGTGACATCGTCGATAGCGTCGATGATGTAATCCGGACGCGGGAACTTCTCGAAGGTCTCTGACAGGTTTTCGCGTGTGAGAAAAATCTGGCGGGCATAGGTCGTACAATCCGGGTTGATATCGGCAACCATCGCCTCCATAACCTCGGCTTTGACCCGACCAATCGTGGAGACAAATGCCAGCGCCTGACGGTTGAGATTGCTCGGCTCCACGACATCGCCGTCAATCAAGATGAGGTTGCCCACGCCACCTCTCGCGAGAGCTTCGGCACAACTCGACCCCACGCCTCCGAGTCCGACAACCATGACGGTAGATTCAGCCAACGTTTCCAGCCCCTCCTCCCCTAGGAGAAGCTTCAGTCGTGCGAAACGTTCACTGGTCATAGTCACCTCTGGTCATAGCGGCCTCGATTCTTAAAAAACAAAAACTCCCCAGCCAACTGACTGGGGAGTAACTTTGTACCCCGTACGGGATTTGAACCCGTGTTACCGCCGTGAGAGGGCGGCGTCCTAGGCCGCTAGACGAACGGGGCTTAGAACTGAATTCAACTCAACTAATCAAGTTAGTTAAGCAAGCGAATTCCGCTGGCCTACCAGGACTCGAACCTAGAATGACGGTACCAGAAACCGTTGTGTTGCCAATTACACCATAGGCCAATAAAGACTGGCGCTTTCGCGCTGTCTTTGTACCCCGTACGGGATTTGAACCCGTGTTACCGCCGTGAGAGGGCGGCGTCCTAGGCCGCTAGACGAACGGGGCTTAGAACCTTGCAGTTAGTGAATACATTCAACAATGAACTTCTTCACTGCTGGCCTACCAGGACTCGAACCTAGAATGACGGTACCAGAAACCGTTGTGTTGCCAATTACACCATAGGCCATCGCTGCTGAACGCAACGAGGAATAATATAGCCAATTGGCGTGAACAAGAGCAAATCACCTGGTCAAAGGTTCGTTGTCAAAGGTTCGTTTAAATTCGCGAGTTCCCCACAGCCCACCTCAGCAGAGCGCATAACTAATGCATAACCAATGCAGTGCATCTAACTAACGCAATCCCAGATCGAAAGCCCATTCGATCGCAGCTCAAAGTCGATCCGCCCTTCAGGAGACACTTCGTGGTGAAGCGGCTGGCAAACAGCCGCCACACACCACAAACCATCCCTGAAAGGCAAGCATCATGACTTCCCCCACAACAACGGCAACAGCAACCGCCCCCATCACACTCGAGCTGGAGTTCTCCGACATCACGGAGCAAATGAACGGCACCATCGGCCGCGTCATCGGCACTGTCACTATCCGTCAGTTCGCGAAAATCATCTCGGGCCTCAACCTCGATGCCAACCCACGCGTGTCCCGCACCGGCCGCATCACCGATGCCATCATGGAAACCATCGACACCACGCCGGAGCTCTTCGCCTACAAGTCCAAGGGTGTGCTCCTGGCCTCCACTCAGTTCACCAGTGAAGACAATCTCTACCGCTTCACCTTCAGCAACCGTCGCATCGAAGGCATCCTCGACGGCGGCCACAACTCGCTGGCTATTGCGCTGTTCGTCCTGGGCAAGCTCACTCCACCGCCTAGCCGCAAAATCAAGACGTGGTCCGAAATGAAGGAGGTCTGGATGGAGCGCTCCGAGGAAATCGAGGAATTGCTTGCCGACGAAAGCCTCACCGAGCTCGATGCCAAGGTTCCGGTAGAGGTACTCGTTCCCGGTGCTCGGGACGAGGACACTGTGCAGGACTTCTCCGATGCTCTGCTCGATATCTGTGCCGCCCGCAACAACAATGCGGAGCTCAAGGCGGAAGCAAAGCTCAATCGCGCCGGCTACTTTGACGATCTGAAGCATGCTCTGCCGCAGGGAATTAGCGACAACGTGCAGTGGCGCACCAACGATACTGGTCGACTAAAGGTGGGCGATGTCATCGCTATGGCGTGGATTCCACTGTCCTGTATTGACCTGCCGAAGGATGCCGACGGCAAGCAGATTGAAGCACCGACCCCTACCAGCCTCTACTCCGGAAAGGCCAAGCTGCTTGACCGCTTCGAGGATGTCATGAGTTCCCCAGAGGTCACTAAGCCCAGCACTGAAAGTATCAATGAGCGCACCGAAGAGGTCGTTCTCTACAACGAGAAGGTCCGCAGTGCCTTGAACCTCACGCGTGACTTCATCGATATTTTCGAGCGCATCAACGCGGAGCTACCCGATCTCTACAACAAGAGTGGCGGCAAATTCGGCGGCATTGATGCTGTTGACAAGGCCAACAAGAAGAATCCGCGGACTGGCAAAACTCCACAGAAGTACTCGAAGTTCTACCGCCAGCCCATCTGCTACGCGATTCCGGACGGGTTCATCTACCCACTCGTGTACGCCTTTGCCGCACTGCTCAAGCAAAACGAAGACGGCACGGTCTACTGGGGAACCGACTGGCACGAGTTCTTCAATAACCACATGGGGTCGCTGGTCAAGGACTACCGCGAAACCTCCATGAACATGCTGAACCGCGACCCGCAGAAGGTGGGCAAGGAAGCGGGCTCTTACACGAACCTGCTTCGCTCAGCCCAGCTCGCACTCTTTACTGAGCAGCAGTAAAAGGAGTGACCTCGAGAGCCTTGCGCAGTCGGCTCAGGCTGCGGCTGCGGCCAAGCAGCTCCATGGACTCGAACAGCGGCGGCGATACCTGAGCACCAGTTACAGCCACGCGCACCGGGCCGAAGGCCTTGCGTGGCTTCAGCTCCAGGTCCTCGATGAGGGCCTTCTGAAGTGCAGCTTCGAGCTTCTCGGTGATGAAGTCCTCTTCGCTGAGCGGCTCCACAGCTGCAATGGTGGCCTCCAGGACAGCAACAGCGTCTTCCTTGAAGTTACGGCGTGCCGAGCGCTCATCGAAGGTGAACTCGTCCTCTTCCACAACCAGGAACTTCGAGAGGTCCCAGGCGTCGGAAAGCGTCTTCACACGAGTCTGCAGCAGCGTTGCCAGGAAAGCGAACTTATCCGCCGGGTAGTCGGACGGGAAGTCAAAGTGGCTTTCCAAATACGTGCGCAGACGCTGTTCGAAGTCCTTCGGATCGAGCATGCGGATGTGGTCGGCGTTGATAGCGTCGGCCTTCTTCTGGTCGAAGCGGGCCGGGTTGGACAGCACATCGTGGATATCGAAGGCCTTAACCATCTCGTCCATGGTGAAGATGTCCTGATCGCCGTCCATAGACCAACCCAGCAGAGCCAGGTAGTTCAGCAGACCCTCGCGGATGAAACCGTTATCGCGGTGGATGAAGAGGTTGGACTGTGGGTCGCGCTTGGACAGCTTCTTATTGCCCTCGCCCATAACGAACGGCAGGTGACCGAACTCCGGGGTGAACTTGGCGACACCGATACGCTTCAGCGACTCGTAGAGAGCAATCTGGCGCGGGGTCGATGGCAGCAAATCCTCACCACGCAGGACGTGAGTAATCTCCATCAGAGCGTCATCGACCGGGTTAACCAGGGTGTAGAGCGGTTCACCGTTGGAGCGGGCGATGACAAAGTCCGGAACCAGGCCGGCCTTGAACTCAATGCGACCGCGAACGAGGTCCTCGAAGACAATGTCCTCGTCCGGCATGCGCAGGCGGATCACCGGCTTGCGACCCTCTGCACGGAAGGCTTCCTTCTGCTCCTCGGTCAGGTTGCGGTCGTAGTTGTCGTAGCCCAGCTTCGGGTCACGGCCGGCGGCCTTGTGGCGCTCCTCAACCTCTTCAGCGGTGGAAAAGGCCTCGTAAGCTTCACCAGCGTCAATGAGGCGCTGCAACACATCGGCGTAGATGTCCTTGCGCTGCGACTGGCGGTACGGGCCGTGCGGACCACCGACATCGATGCCCTCGTCCCAGTCAATACCGAGCCAATTCAGGGCCTCGATGATTGCCTGATAGGACTCTTCGGAGTCGCGAGCGGCATCGGTATCTTCGATGCGGAAGACCAGCTTGCCACCAGTGTGACGGGCATATGCCCAGTTGAACAGGGCGGTGCGGATGAGGCCAACGTGCGGGGTGCCGGTTGGCGACGGGCAAAAGCGTACGCGAACATCTGACATGCTTTCCCACGATACCCGCCCTCCCACCTGCAGGCATGCATAGGGTTTTACATAGGGTTACAGAGTCCATTCCCCAGTCACTTCACCGGCGTATCCAGCGGCGCGCAGCCGCTCAACCCAGCTGCGCAGTGGCGCCTCACCGGTGCCCGGCACGCCGCGGCCTGGGAAATCGGCAATCTGGACGTGCGCCGGCAGGCTCACTCTTCCGGCCTCCACATCGGTGAGCCAGGCATCCACGTCCACGCCATTGGCCGCAAAGTGGTAGAAGTCGGCGAGCACGCCAGCACCAGTCTGTTGCGCTAACTCCTCGGCCTGCCAAGGATCGGTAATGGGGTAATCGTCCATCCCGGACAGCGGCTCAATCAACGCGCGGACACCGCTGAGCTCCAGCTGGGCAGTGATCTCAGTCAGTCGGTGCACTTGCAGGTCCGCCAGTTCCCCAGACCGCCCCAGCAGCACGTTAGAGCATTTCAGCCCCGTGGCTCGCGCGATCTGGCTCACTGCTTCCAGGTGCCCCGTGGGCAGCCCGTCTGTATCGAGCACTCCTCGCTGCCCCGCTGTCATGTCCCCTCCCCACAGGTTCATGGCATAAAGACCAAGGCTGTCGTCAAAGAGGTCACAAAAGGCGGAAACCTCATCGGGTGCGGGCACTGCGAGGTCAAATGGCCACCAGAATTCCACGGCCGCGTAGCCGTCGTCACGCGCGGCGTTGACAGCATCGTGCGGGGACATGTGTGCGTAGACCGTAGAACAGTTAATAATGGTGCTCATGACCAAAACGGTAGTAGTAACTGGTGGCGGCGCGGGCATTGGTCGCGAAATTGCTCTGGCTTTCGCCGCCGATGGCTGGCACGTGCATATCTGCGGCAGGCGTATCGACGCGCTCGAGACTGTTGCCGCCGAAGCGGACAACATCACCTACTCCAGGTGTGACATCACCGACCCCGAACAGGTCCGTGCGATGTTTGAGAACGCGCAGGTGGCTACGGGAACCATCGATGTTGCAGTGCTCAATGCGGGGCTGCCCGGCACGCCCGCGGAGTTCGGAGAGACCGGCATTGAAGACTTCCGGGCGGTCATCGATACGAATGTGGTCGGCTCGTACCTGTGTGCACGCGAGGCTTTTTCGCGGATGAAGGCGGGGTGCGAGGGGAAGACAGAGCAAGCGGGCGGCCGAATCCTGGTCAATTGTTCTATCGCGGCGCAGGTACCTCGAGCCCATACGGCGGCGTACGCGACGTCGAAAAGCGCGCTTGCCGGAATGACCCATGTGCTTGCCCTCGACGGACGCGAGTATGGCATTACAGCAACGCGCATTGATATTGGCAATGCGCAGACTGACCTGTTGGGGACGTTCACAGGCAGCGAGCCAGTGTTCGATGCCAAGCAGGCTGCGGATACCTTCCTCTACGCCGCGAATCTGCCGGCGAGCGCAGTCATCGATCAGCTGACGATTACCGCTGCGGGTATGCCCTTTTTGGGTAGGGGTTAGCCTGCCCCTTAAACTGAAGCACAACTGGGTTTAGATTGAGGAGGCGGGTTAGGGCTATGTCCATGGAAAACCACCCCTCTCTGGGCGGCGGAAACGAAGAAGAGAAGCAGGAGAATTCTCACCCGTCGAACGAGCCTGCAGCGACTCCGAAGCGTTCGACGCGCTGGGATACGTCCCGCCCGACCACCGCCCCGGACTTTTTGCTCTCCCGGGCACACGGCTCCATCCGCACGCAAGGTATTGAAGAGCAGCTTTCCGACCCCTGGCTCGCGGCCGAGGGACTGCACTCGGGCATTCACAAGATGGTAGTCGGCGCATTGCCCTTCGACTTGGACAAGCCCGCCGCCCTGACCGTTCCCCGGGAAGTCATCCGCTCCTCGCAGCCGCTGGAGCCACCCGCGCACTACCGTTGGAACGCACCGAAGCCCCACGCCAACATCGTCGCTTACGATCCCCCGCTCGACGAGCACGCTGAGCGCATCGCCGCAGCCATCCGCACAATCGAGTACTCGGCGCTGGAAAAGGTCGTGCTCGCGCGCGCCGTGGAACTCGAAATCGATCCCCCGATTGACCCGCTCCTACTCGCATCGCGGCTTATCGACGGATCCCCCAACCGCGATGGCTTTGTCGTGGATCTCTCTCCCGCCGGTTCCGATTATGAGGGCAAGTTGCTCATCGGTTCCTCCCCGGAGATGCTGGTCCGCCGTACGGGTGACATCGTTGAGGCATTTCCCTTGGCCGGGTCGCTGCCGAGATCCCGGAATGAAGAGGTGGACCGGGCGTCGGCTCGTCGTTTAGCGGACTCGCGCAAGAACCTGGATGAACACGCCTTCGTTGTCGATGACATCGCCGACAACCTGGCGCCGCTGTGCAGTTCGCTGGATGTTCCGGACAGCCCCGAGCTGATGAGCACTGCCGAGATGTGGCACTTGGCCACGCATATCCGCGGTCGATTGAAGGATCCGTCGCTGTCCGCGCTGGATTTGGCACTGGTGGTGCACCCAACACCAGCCATTTGTGGCACGCCGACGGAATCCGCCTTCGGCGTCATTCAGGCCGTAGAGACTGACCGCGGCTTCTACTCCGGCGCTGTCGGCTGGTGCGATGAGAATGGCGATGGTGAGTTCGTGGTCTCCATTCGCTGTGCCGAAATCGACACTGAGGGGTCCGTGGCACGACTATGGGCCGGAGGCGGCATTGTGTCGCACTCCGCCCCAGAAGAAGAAGTCACGGAAACCAGCGCCAAAATGGGCACTGTGCTCCGCGCTTTTGGAGTTAAGGGCGCTTAAGCCCCTAGCGGCTTAAGCCCGCTCCACCGGGTTGGCCAGCTTGCCAATACCCGGAATCTCGATTTCGATGCGGTCGCCCGGGAACATCGCAGCGGTACCGGCCGGGGAGCCGGTGCAGATGACGTCACCCGGCAGCAGCGTAATCGAGGCGGTGATGAACTCGATGACCTCCGGGATGGACATAATCATCTGGTTGGAGTTGGAGTCCTGCTTAGTCTCGGTAACACCCTCGTGAGTCAGGTGCGCCTTGATTGGAAGCTCGTTGTAGTCCAGCTCCGTCTGGATCCACGGGCCCAGCGGGCAGAAGGTATCGATGCCCTTTGCGCGCGCCCACTGACCGTCGGCGAACTGCAGGTCACGGGAAGAAACATCATTGACGATGGTGTATCCGAAGATCACATCGTGAGCGTTTTCCTTCTTGACGTTCTTGCACGGCTTACCAATAACCAGTGCCAGCTCGCCCTCAAACTCGACGTTAGTGGCGAAATCCGGAATGCGAATCGGCGCTTCCGGACCAATAACGGCCGTCGGCGGCTTAATGAACATCGTCGGCGGCAGCGATTCTGCCGACTTCTTGAACACCTCGGCGACGTGGTCAGCGTAGTTACGACCAATAGCGATGACCTTCGACGGCAGCATCGGGGCAAGCAGACGTACGTCGGCAAGCGGCCAGGAACGACCAGTCTTATTCAGCTGACCGAAAGGGTGCCCTTCGATCTCGTGCAAAGTAACTTCATTGCCTTCGCCCTCGACGAGCGCGAAGCACATGCCCTCTGGGTGGGCGATTCGAGCAATACGCATAAAAATAGGGTACACGTCACATTGCAATAACTATGCAATGACCCCCACTCTCAAACATGTACGATTTAAACTCCGCGCGATTCCTGCGCAAGCCACACCAACGCACAAGCCAGCGCATCGTTGAACGCATGATGGGCCTTAAAACGGGGAATGCCGTACTTGTCGCACAGTGACCACAACCGCAGCTCATCACGGACCGGCTCGCGGTTGGCTCGCAGAATTGCGTCGTACTCGCGTGTCATCGTGTCCGCCACCGGCACATCAAAGCGCGCATCAAAGTACTTCCGGCACAACGGATCCAGGAAACCAACTTCCATCCGCGCGTAGTGCGCCAGCAGCTTCCGTCCCCGTAGAGCTTCTAACAGCTTGCCGACGGCCACCTCTGCCTCTACCCCGGTTGCGACCATGTCGTCGGTAAGCCCATGCACCGTCGCCGACTCGCCGACGCTCACCTCCTCGCGCTCTGGGCGAATGAGAAGGTGACCCGACTCTTCCAGCACGATGTCGCGGCCTTCGACGGCAACCCAACCGATGGAAAGCAACTGATCTTTGGAGGGATCCAGACCGGTGGTTTCCACATCGACCGCGAGCCAAGCATTGTCGCGGATAGGTGCGTCCAAGAGTTTCTTGCGGGGTTTGAAAAACTTCAACATTGTGCGCTCACACAGCTAACTCACACAGCTAAACTACGACATCGCCCGGATGGGATACTTCGCCCCGAGGCTCTGCTGCAACTTGCGGATAACACCAAACGCATCGCGCAGGTGCTCGCGTTCCAGGCTGGAGAGACGCTTCGGGTAGATGTGGTTATTCGGCTGCTCGCCAGCGTTGAACTGGGCCTGCTGGTGATGAAGCTGCACCGTGCACAGGAACTCGAACGCATCCGCCAGATCCTGCGCACCCTGACGGCTCACGCTTCCGGCACCCGCACTCGCCGCCAAGCGTTCACGCGTGGACAGCTGCGGCAGCCCGGCCGCCACAGTAAATAGGCGCGCCATCTGCACCACAGCAGCAGTTCCCCCCTTCTTGATGTCCAGGGTCTCTGCGTGCTCGCCGCCCTTCTCCAGCACCAGGCCACGGAAGAAGCCGAGCGGCGGCTCCCGCCAGGCCGAGAGCTTGGCCAAGTGCGCGTGCAGGCGCTGCGACCCCTGGGCCAGCGGTAGGTAGGCCGCGCGCAATTCCTCTACCAGTTGCACATCGCCCGCTACCGCTCGCATGTCGAAGAAGGTCTGTGCATGTAACAGCGCCTCCGCCTCCGGTGCGGTAATCCACCCGTGGAACGTGCGCAGCCACTGCGACTTGGTCATCCTCCACGCAGGATTGCTGGCCATCATGTCCCCTGGACAGAGCGAATAACCGACTCGGTCGAGGTTGGTGCAAATCTCGTCGCTAAGCGCGGCGAAATAGTCAGCATGAGCGTCGGCGTCGTAGTCGTCGGCGAGAACAAGCGCATTGTCCTGATCGGACGCGAGCCCCATCTCCCCGCGCCCATGCGAACCCAGTACCGCAAAGGCGTAGCTGACTGGTGGCGGCCCAAGCTTTTCCTCCGCCAGCGCAACCAGGCGTCGGGTGACAGCATCGGCCACGGCAGTCAGCAGCTTGGCGACCTCCTCCCCCGAATCACCTCGGTCAATAAACCGGCCGACAATCCGCCGCGCGTTCTGAGCAATCTCCGCAATCTCCGAGATATCGCTCTTCCGCGCCAGCGTCGCCGTCGCGTACACGGGATCGGTGTGCAGACTGCGCAGCAGGTCACCAATGACAATCATGCCGACCACTCTCGTCCCGTCGTGCACCGGCAGATGATGGTAACCGCGCTCAGCCATCAGCAGCATGGCCTCAAAAACCAGCAGGTCGGGACTGATGGTTTCCGGGTTCCCGGTCATCACTTCGCTTACAAGCGTCGCCGCGGGCTTCGCCTCTGCCAGCACTCGACGACGGAGGTCACGGTCAGTGATGATGCCGACGAGCGGGCTCTGGTTGGCGCCTGCAGACTCCATTACGAGCAAACTGGAGACATTCCGCTCCGTCATAATCTGCGCCGCCTCTTGTACTGTCGCATCAGCACTGCAGGTCACCAGCGATGTTTCCATCAGATCCGCAACCCGTGTGCGCAATGACTCCGATGCCGCAGTACTCCGCAGCTTCGATGCCACTGCGCGAATGCGCGCGTTCTCACCGCCGTAATAGCGCCGGACCTCTACGAACTGCTCATTGAGCTGGTCAAAAACCTCCTTGGAGATCACTAGGAATACGCAGTCCTCCACTGCCGTCATCGTGTATAGCGAAGGGTCACTGCTCAGCAGCGTCGAATAGCCGAAATGATCTCCCACATCTCGCCTGTCCAACAGCGTGCCAGCTGGGTCAAAGAGATCCACCATGCCGGAGCGAATAATGAAACAGCTGTTGTTATCCGCACCCGCCCGGATAATCTCCGTTCCACGACGGGCATAGCGCATGGTCAAAAGCGGTGGGATAGTCGCGCGCTCTTCATCGTTGAGGTCCGAAAAGGGGCGAGTATGGCTGAGGAAGTCTGCGATTTCCGCAAGCTCGACGGTCATGGGGTCAATTATCCCCTATTTTTGCTCCCAATAGGACTGATTTGCGGGAATACTCGACCTTATGACCAATTCCACACACAGCGCTTCAATAAATCCCGAATGGCCGCTCGACGCCCACATCCTCGGCAGGATGGACAAGCTCGCGGCACTCGTCGCCACGCTTGACGACGACACCTTCAACGCAACCCTCCCCATCCCAGCCATTAACTCCCTGGCCGTGCTGTTACGACATGTGACCGGATCCGCGAGGTACTGGCTCGAGCGCGTCTGCCTTGGGCGTGATTATGTCCGTGATCGCGATGGGGAGTTTTCTGCTCATTGCAGTGTTTCGGAAGGGCTGGAGATTTACCACCGTGACCGCGCGGCCATTGAATCCGCGCTGGTGGAGTTGCAAGGCGTGGACCGCGCTGGTGCTCCTGCTGTTATTCCTACCGATAAGGACCGTTGGTGGTGCGGCAGCATCGAAGGCGTGATTGTGCATGTCTTCCACGAGGCGGCTCAGCACCTGGGACATGCGGAGATTACGAGGGATGCGCTAGTGGCAGGACTGGGAGGGGATGATTCCGATAACGGCGCAGGAAGCTCATCCCCATACCCCCTTGACACCATCATCGATGTACTTCGCCAGGTCGGACATGCGTCGGACTTCATCGAGCACACCGCCGACGGTAAGACTCACATCACTACCGTCGATGGCAAAACTGTGATTGCCTAGCCCTCTCCCCCCCCCTATTTTTTACTGCGCTACTTCAAAGCAGCAGCAATGCGGTCGCCAACCTCAGCGGTCTTGATCGGGCCACTACCGCGAGTAGCCATGTCAGCTTCCACAGCAGCCTCGATGCGCTGGGCGTCTTCCTCACGACCCAGGTGGCGCAGCATCATGGCACCCGACAGAATGGCTGCCGTCGGGTCCGCGATCCCCTTGCCAGCAATGTCTGGCGCGGAGCCGTGAACGGGCTCGAACATGGACGGGTTGGCATTGGAGGCGTCAATGTTGCCGGACGCCGCCAGGCCGATACCGCCCGACACTGCACCAGCCTCATCAGTAATGATGTCGCCAAAGAGGTTGTCGGTGACGATGACGTCGAAACGCGAAGGATTAGTGACGAGGTAGATCGTCGCAGCGTCGATATGCGAGTAATCGACATCTACCTCTGGGTATTCCTTAGCGACCTCATCGACCGTGCGCTGCCACATACCGCCACCGTGCACCAACACATTGGTCTTGTGGACAAGGGTCAGCTTCTTACGACGGGTCATAGCCAGCTCGAAGGCATAGCGGACGACGCGCTCAGCACCGAAGCGGGTATTGACGGAGGTCTCGTTGGCAACCTCGTGTGGCGTGCCAACGCGAATTGCACCGCCGTTACCTGTGTAGGCACCTTCGGTTCCCTCGCGGACGACCACGAAATCAATTTCGCCCGGGTTCTTCAGCGGTGACTCGACACCCGGGAAGAGCTTGGAAGGACGCAGGTTGACATGGTGATCCAGCGCGAAGCGCATTTTCAGCAGCAGGCCGCGCTCGAGAACACCCGGAGGTACGTTCGCCGGGTCACCGATGGCACCGAGCAGGATTGCGTCGTGCTCACGCAGGGAGTCAAGGTCAGCGTCGGTAAGCAGTTCGCCATTGCGCAAGTAGCGACGCGAGCCGAGGTCGTACTCGGTAGTGTCGAACTCGCCGATAGCAGCCTTGAGCACCTTCAGCGCCTCTGCCGTAACTTCCGTGCCGATGCCATCACCCGGGATGACGGCGATCTTCAGCTTTCCTACCTCAGTCATTTTTGAGATACCCTTCTCACTATATGGACACAAATGAGTGTAGCAGAACCTAGCGCTCACTCCCCGTCACTGTCTGCGCGATTTTTAACATCTCCATCGTTTTCACAATCCACCCCGCCTACTGCTCTCTCCTTTTCCAAATCCCGCCGCACCTTATCCACTAGGCCGCGGAGACTGTCATGCAATTTGCGACGTTTCTCATTGTGCTCAGCCAGCGCAGCGGTCTTCTTTTCAGTCTGCGAGGCAAAGGTGTAACGACCATGCCCAGTGTGCTCTTTCTCCGACTGCGCAAACGGCCCTTCATCACAAGAGAGGAACGTCCAAGCTTCGATCCCATCATCACCTCGAACAACTCGCCACATACCGGCAGTTTTGAGGTTGTGGTGCCTTCGACAGAGACAATGGAGATTATCTGTGTGCGTGACCCCTTCCTTTTGCCGCTCACCACCGGAAAGGCTGTGATCAAATTCCACAATATGGTCGATATCGCACTTTTCCGCGGGGACATCGCATCCAGGAAAACTACACACACCGTCACGGGCACGCACGAATGCACGCTGAGACTCGGAGGGCCGATACCCCTCAACCGCACTATCCCCCAGCACCCGCAATGTCGATACCCGCTTCAGCCAAGACTCGGCCACCAGCGAAGAAAGCCAACCTGCGCCAGCGAGCCACACTGGAGTGTTTTCCGGTTCGCCATCCTCCCCGGGAGAGAGCACTCGGAAGAGTTCCAGATTCACCTCCACCTCACAAGTACCGCGTAACGCATGCATGAAAGCTGCCGCGCGACTCACTTTCATCTTCTTAGCCACTGCGTCGATAATTGCAAGGGCTTCCACTGCATGATGCCGCTCGAGGACAGTAGTCAGTGTCGTAACTCCAGCGTCACCATGTTCATCAACTGCGATAAACTCCTTAGCCGTCATACGATCGCCGAAGTAGTCGAGAGCCGCAGCTTGAACCTCCCGTACCTCCTCCGACTCCACGGGATTATCCGCCGACTCTCCATCCGCCTCGACCTGGTATGCCGCCGCATCAATTGCAGCATCTACGGTCGCCTCCACATTCCGGGCCAGGACCCTATCAGCCTGCAACCCAGCGACATCCACATCACGTGGCCGCACTTCCGGAGCACACTCACCAATCACTCGCTGCACCCGCGTTGCCATCGCACGCACGCCACGGAGTGCCTCCCCGTCGCGCCTAGGCTTAACGACGTCCACGAGACCCGACTCCACTGCGTCAACCTTGTCATCGGCTACAGGTCGGGTATGTTTACCAAGCATTGCTAAATGCCTCATCGACAAATGCCCGCGCTCCTGACACATTTCCGCTAGTTGCGGCATACGTCCAAGCATGTAGCCAATTTCCATATATTTGTTCACTTCGGCGCGTGAGATTCCAAGCACCACCGACCAATAAGCCAAATGAGCTTCGACATCGCCATCATCTGGTGGTGCGACCCGCTGAGCGATAACCATCTGCAGACGATTAATCTCGCGCATCACTTCAGCGAGCGAATGAGCCCTCACCTCATGGCTGAACCGAAATTCCCCACACGATTCCAACTCTGACATTGCACTGTCCCCTCCCTAACGAGGTCCCCTAACGAACAGTTCTTTATCAATTCGCCCACACCATATCCCCCACCCCGGATTCAAACCGCTGCGCACCCCAAAAATCTCCACATTATTCGAACACTATTTCGAACTAAAGCCGAAAGAAAATCCCGCCCTACGACGCAAACTTCGTCGTAAAGCGGGAACCGCACTAGAAACCTAGTCGACCGGCTTCATGGAACCGTTTTCGAGGAAACGACGGTGGAAGTCATAAGAAGTACCCAGGTCATGCGGAGTATGCAGGTACGGGGTGGCCCTCTCAGCACGCTCAACGTATTCGAGCAGCGCCTCCTTGTACATCGGGTGCGCACACTTCTCAATGACAACACGGGAACGCTGACGCGGCGCCAGCCCACGGAGGTCAGCCAGACCCTGCTCAGTGATGATGACCATCACGTCATGCTCAGTGTGGTCAACGTGAGAGACCATCGGCACGATTGCGGAAATGTCGCCATTCTTAGCCAGCGACGGGGACACGAACGTAGAGATGTAGGCGTTTCGGGTGAAGTCACCGGAACCGCCAATGCCGTTCATCATGCGGGAGCCAGCCACGTGAGTGGAGTTGACGTTGCCGTAGATGTCAGCCTCAATCATGCCGTTGGTGGTAATCAGCCCCATGCGGCGGACCAGACCCGGGTTATTGGAGATGTCCTGCGGCCGCAGAACGATCTTCTCGCGGTAGTCAGCAGCATTCTCGTTCATACGAGCTGCATATTCAGGAGACAGCGAGAATGCAGTACCGGAAGCCACGGTCAGCTTGCCAGCATCCATCAGGTCGACCATGCCGTCCTGGATAACCTCAGTGAAGGAGGTCAGGTTCTCATACTTGGAGTCGAGCAGACCTGCGAGAACGGCGTTCGGAATGTTACCGACACCCGACTGCATCGGCAGCAGGTTCTCCGGCAGACGACCGGCCTTGACCTCGCCATCGAGGAAGTCGAGCAGGTAGCCAGCAATAGCCTTGGAGTCATCGTCCAGCGGCTTGAACGGCGAGTTACGGTCCTCGGCGTTCGTCTCGACGACAGCGACAACCTTATCGACATCGATCTGAACATCCGGAGTGCCGATGCGGTCCCCCGGGTTCACAATCGGAATCTCCTTACGGTTCGGAGGCAGGCCGACACTGTAGATGTCGTGCATACCCTCGAGGTCCTCGGACTGCCAGGAGTTGACCTCAATAATGATCTTCTCTGCAGCATTGAGGTAAGAAATGCTGTTACCAACCGAAGAGGAAAGAATCAGGGAGCCATCGGCCTTAATGCGAACAGCTTCGACCACGGCAACATTGACCGGACCAAAGAAGCCCTGCTCAGTCATCGGGCCAGAGTGCGACAGGTGAATATCACTATAGAAGGCATCGCCTGCATTGATACGGTTACGCATTCCCGGGTCGGACTGGTACGGCATACGCCACTCAACACCATTGGCCTTCGCCAGCGCACCATCAAGTTCCGGAGCGGTAGACGCGCCGGTCAAGACCTTAATCTTGAACTCGTCGCCACGCTCGTGAGCGGCCTCCATGCGCTCAGCGAGAGCCGGCGGGACAACCTTCGGGTAGCCAGCACCGGTAAATCCGGCAAAGCCCACCATGTCTCCGTGGTTGATGAACTGCGCCGCCTCCTGCGCGGTCATCACCTTGGATTTGAGACCAGCATGGGCAATACGATCTGACATGAATTCACCTTTCTATATCCCCCAACGCGACTATCGGGGGTAGCACTTCGAACACCAAAGCACACCCCCAACCCTATCAACGAAGCGGTTAGCGCCTTTCATTCAGATGCCCGAAAGCGCCCCCATTTTAGGCACATTCCATACGCCACTAAAGCCGACTACAACACCGTTTTATGCCCTACGTCACAACCAGTCGACAATCAGCCATGCGACACATTTACAACCCCTCACATAGCCCAATTCATGCACTAGTTATTGATAATCATTTTCAGTACGCTAATCTTGTCGGGTGACTTCTACCGAATTTTCTGATAGCACCACCCAGACCACTCCCGTCACCGTCCTGTCCGGATTCCTGGGCGCCGGCAAGACCACCCTCCTCAACAACCTCCTGGCAAACTCACAGGGGCGCAAAATCGCGGTCATCGTCAACGACTTCTCGGAAGTCAACGTCGATGCCGCCCTCATCGAGCAGGGCACATATCTCGAGCGCGGCGAGGACCGTTTCATCGAAATGTCTAACGGCTGCATCTGCTGCACGCTGCGAGATGACCTCGTGGAAAACGTCGGCAAGCTCGCGCGCAGCGGCAAATTCGAACACATCGTCATCGAATCCACCGGCATCTCCGAGCCCATGCCAGTCGCCGCTACCTTCGAGTGGGAATTCGACGACGGCCGTCGCCTCGCCGACATCGCCCCCATCGACACGATGGTCACGCTCGTCGACGCCTCTACATTCCTCGACAGTCTCCGCCAGGGACGCGCACTGCCTGACGACGAACGCACGGTCGCCGACCTCCTCGTCGACCAGGTGGAATTCGCCGATCTCATCCTCATCACCAAATCCGACCTCGCCGGCGAAAAGCTCACCGGCGGTACCGAGGAAACGATCCGCGCAATGAACCCCCGCGCACGCATCGTCCGCGTGACTAACGGCGAAATCGCCACCTCTGCCATTCTCGACGCATCGCTTTACGACGAAGGTACCGCGGCCACTTTCCACGGATATGCAGAAGAACTTGCGAATCCCCACACGCCGGAGACTGAAGAATACGGCATTTCTTCGGTTGTTTTCCGAGGCAATCGACCCTTCGACCGCGAACGACTAATCAAGGCTCTCCGCGGCACAAAGGGGCTCGTACGATCCAAGGGGCACTGCTGGATTTCCGACCGCCTCGAAGTCGCCCACGTGTGGAGTCAGGCGGGGCCGAACCTGAAAATCACCCCTGCCGTCATGTGGGCGCAGACCGATGTCCCACCATCCAATGAGGTCGTACTCATCGGTGTGAAATTTAACCCAGAGGCCACACTGCAAGCGTTCGAGGATGCCATGCTGACCGACGAAGAAGTGCGGGAATTGCTGTAACAAAGCCCCTGGAAGAGCGCCGATAAACGACCCGCTGAAGCGATCAGAGTGTCATAAATCACTTCTCAACCTGCGGGTGTGGCAACACACTGTTAGCGCATGCTAGGTTAGGCGACAAAACTAAAGTCGAACAGTCTATCTAGGAGATGACATGTCTGATCGCATCGCACATGCCGGTTTGCGCGGCAAGGTAATGACCGCCGACGAGGCTGCACAGTTTATCAATCATGGTGATGCCCTCGGCATCTCTGGCTTCACCGGTGCTGGCTACCCGAAGGCTCTGCCGACTGCGCTGGCAAACCGCGGCAAGGAACTCCACGCCAAGGGTGAAGAGTTCGCTGTCGACATCTACACTGGCGCTTCCACTGCCCCGGACTGTGACGGCGTGATGGCAGAAGCTGACATCATCCGCTACCGCATGCCGTACCAGGGCGATCCGGCACTGCGTAAGTCCATCAACTCGGGCAAGGCGAAGTACCAGGACATCCATCTCTCCCACTCCGCGCTGTACATCGAGCAGGGCTTCCTGCCGATTGACGCCGCAATTGTTGAGGTCACTCGTATTACGGAAGATGGACACCTCGTTCCGTCGTCAAGCGTTGGCAACAACGTCGAGTGGATGGACAACGCTGACAAGATCATCATTGAGGTCAACTCGTGGCAGTCCGAGGAACTCGAGGGCATGCACGACATCTACCGCATTCAGCACCTGCCTAACCGCACGCCGGTGCCGATCAACGCTCCGGGTGACCGCATTGGCACCCCTTACATCGACATCAACCTGGACAAGGTTGTCGCAGTTGTCGAGACCAACGCGCCGGACCGCAACTCCCCGTTCAAGCCGTTGGATGAGACCTCGAAGGCCATTGCCGGCCACTTCCTCGACTTCCTCGAGGGCGAAGTTCGCGCGGGTCGCCTGGCTTACGACCAGTACATCATGCAGTCGGGCGTCGGTAACGTTCCGAACGCCGTGATGGCGGGTCTGTTGGACTCCAAGTTTGAGAACATCAAGGCCTACACCGAGGTTATTCAGGACGGCATGATTGACCTGATTGACGCAGGTAAGATGACCGTCGCTTCGGCTACCTCCTTCTCCCTGTCTCCGGAAGCTGCCGAGCGTATGAACAACGAGGCTGCTCGCTACCGCGAGAACATCATTCTGCGCCCGCAGCAGATTTCTAACCACCCGGAGGTTGTCCGTCGCGTCGGCCTGATCGCCACCAACGGCATGATTGAGGCCGACATCTACGGCAACGTCAACTCCACCCACATCAACGGCTCCCGAATGATGAACGGCATCGGTGGTTCCGGTGACTTCACCCGTAACGCCTTCGTTTCTTCGTTCATCTCGCCGTCGCTGGCGAAGGACGGTGCGATTTCGACTATCGTTCCGTTCGCTTCGCACATTGACCACACCGAGCACGACGCCATGGTCATCATCACCGAGCGTGGATTCGCTGACCTGCGTGGCCTGGCACCACGTGACCGCGTGGCGAAGTTGATTTCCGTTGCACACCCGGAGTACCAGCCACTGCTGGAGGAGTACTACGAGCGCGCGCTGAAGACCGCTCCGGGCATGTCTACCCCGCACGATCTGCGTACTGCTTTCGACTTCCACGTCAACATGATTGAGAAGGGCTCGATGAAGGGCTAGGCAGTAGGGCTACGGCTGCATAGATCAGCTGGGAAACAAAAATCCCCTCCATGCGGAGGGGATTTTTCATGCAGTAGAAGCTGCGCTAGAGACTAGCTCTAAAACGTCTAGGCGCTCAGAACTAGTCCAGCTCAAGCTGCAGAGCGTGGGTAGCGGAGATCTCCTCGGTAATCTTTTCGACGAGCTCCTCCGGAACCTCCTTGGAAACGCGCAGCACCAGGATGGCAGTCTGATCTGCTTCCTGCGGAGACAGAGCAGCAGCCTCGATGTTGATGCCGGACTCACCCAGGGTGGTAGCAACGCAACCCAGAGCGCCCGGAACGTCCTTGTACAGCAGGAAGAGGTTACGGCCCTGAGCACGCATGTCGATGCCGCGGCCATTGATACGGACAATCTTCTCGACGCGGTTCAGGCCAGTGAGAGCACCAACGACGGTAGCGGTGGAGCCATCAGCACCGATGACCTTGACTTCGAGAACGGAGCGGTGGGAGACGGACTCCGGCTCGGTCTCGACAGTGAAGGTCACACCACGCTCTTCTGCGATACGCGGAGCGTTGACGAAAGTGACCGGCTCTTCCACCATGAGGGAGAACAGTCCACGGATTGCTGCCATACCCAGAACGTTAACGTCCTCAGTGTGCAGCTCACCGCGAGCGGTGACCTCAACAGCGGCCGGAGCGCCCTCGAGCAGACCGCCAGCAACCAGCCCCAGCTCACGAGCCAGCTCGAGCCACAGGGCCACCTCTTCACCGACAGCGCCACCGGAAACGTTGACAGCATCCGGGACGAACTCGCCAGCCAGTGCCAGCAGCACGGACTTAGCGACATCGGTACCCGCACGGTCCTGAGCCTCAACGGTGGAGGCACCCAGGTGCGGAGCACAAACAGTTTCCGGCAGACCAAACAGCGGGGAATCCGTGCACGGCTCGGTCGCGTATACGTCGAAGCCAGCACCGCGGATGTTGCCTGCCTTGATCGCGTCGGCAAGCGCCTGCTCGTCGACGAGACCGCCGCGGGCAGCGTTGATGATGATCTGGCCCTTCTTGGCCTTGCCCAGGAGCTCAGCATCGAACATGCCAGCGGTTTCCTTGGTCTTCGGCAGGTGGATGGTCACGAAATCAGCGCGAGCCATCAGGTCTTCCAGCTCAACCAGCTCAACACCGAGCTGAGCAGCACGAGCCGGGTTCGCGTACGGATCGTACGCAATGATGTTGGTCTCGAAAGCAGCGAGACGCTGCGCAAACAGCTGGCCGATGTGACCGAAACCGACGATACCGACGGTCTTGCCGAAGATTTCGACACCCTTGAAGGAAGAGCGCTTCCACTCTCCCTCACGCAGGGACGCGTCCGCAGCCGGCAACTGGCGAGCGGTGGCCAGCAGCAGTGCGATTGCGTGCTCACATGCAGAGTGAATATTAGAGGTCGGAGCGTTGACAACCATGACGCCGCGCTTGGTAGCGGTATCGATGTCGACGTTATCCAGGCCAACGCCGGCGCGACCGACGATCTTCAGATTCGGAGCAGCCTCGAGGACTTCCTGATCCACGGTGGTAGCGGAGCGGACGAGAAGTGCGTCAGCATCACCAACCGCAGCCAGGAGCTCAGCGCGGTTCGGGCCATCTACCCAACGGACCTCAACGGAATCCCCCAATGCGTCCACAGTGGACTGTGCCAGCTTGTCGGCGATGAGGACAACGGGGCGAGCGTTCTGGCTCACAAGCATCTCCTGGTTTGTCTCGAAAAGTTTATGCAGTATGTGCGGTGTCACTTAAGAAAACTACTAAAGCGTGCACGCGCATTACGTCTCATCATAAACTCTGGGGGTGAGACACGGGGGGACTTACCTAAGCAAAACGGCGCTTACTACCCTTTGTTTAGGGAGTAAGCGCCGTTGCCCCCGACATTCAAGTCGGCAAATATTTCGCGTTATATTTTTATTTCTGCTGGTCTATAACCTACTGGTACGTAACCAACCACGGACGCGGCTCGATGTTCATGGTCTCCTCAGGAGTAAACATCGGCTGATCCTCGTCGATGAAGTTCTTCCACGCCTCGAAAATCTCCGGCTGCAAATCCTGCAACATGACGTTCCAGGTCTCAAACTTCTCCTGCGCGGTGCCATGGCCGTCGGCATGCAGAACGAATGCGAGCTCCGGGTGCGACAGATCCAGCGTCTCGCGGTCGCGAATCATCTGTAGCTGGAACTGGTGCAGCATCAGCATCTTCTGCGGAAGGTTGTTCTTACGAGTCAGCTCAGCCAGCCAATCAGCAACGCGGTTGACTTCTTCAGCCTTAACGTGACCAACCTGAGTCGCCGGAACCTGCCCCGGTTCCATCTTCCACTCCGGGTCCAGCGCCAGACCGACGTTTGGCATCTTCAGCAGTTCTTCGTAGAACTTGGCCTGGTCCAGGAAGTCTGCACTACCCGGCTGCAGGTCGATGATGACGTAGCCGCCGGCCTTGGTCATGGCCTCGACGTACGGCTTCAGAGTCTCAACCGGAGCTGGCTCGGAGTAGTCACCGCGTGGACCCGGGTCAGCCTGCGCGACCGAAGCGATAATCTCGAAGGCCGGCAGTACCGGGTCATCAGCGAACTTCTCGTACTGCTTCACGTAGTCCTTCGCACGTGCGACGGCATCCTCCGGATCATCCTCACCCATCACACCCAATGGAGCGACACCAGGGTGACCATACGTTGCAATCAGATGACGACCGGGGAACAGCAGTGTGCCTCCACCTGGCAGCTCCTTGACCTTGTCATCTTTGGCAAGCTCGATGGACTGATCAAACTTGTCCTTATCGCCGAAAACCTTACCCAGAGCAATCAGGGACTCGCCGTCGCGAGCAGCGGAAATCGACTCAGAGGTAGCACGCGCGTCGCCCACCGGCAACCAACTGACCTTCAGGCCAGCGGCGCGGGCCGTAGCAATGGAGGCCAAACCGGTACCCGGTGCGGCCAGTGCCAATGTGTCCTTGACCTCCTTCGGAGATCCCTTCGGCAGGGTGACGCTCTCCTGTCCCTTGTCGTCCTGCCCATCGCTGGCGCGATCCTGAGCCTCTTGGTTGGCTGCCCCATCCTTCGTTGCATCGCCCTCGACGACAGTTGGCTTCTCCGGATCCATCTCAACGACAGCGCGAGTCGGCTTCGACTCCGTCTCCTTGAGAACCTTAAACTCGGTACCGACGAGCTCCTTAAGGCCATCGGTCGTACCCGGATCCGCAATGATCTGACGGCCCTCTTCGCCAGTCAGGTCAACTGCCCCCACAGTAAGGACTGTCTTTGCGCCCAGGCGGTCAATCTCTTTTTCCACATCGGCGATATCGGCGCCAGTATCACGGCCACGAGCATCCTTCTTCGGGCTCTTGGCAGTAGTGTCATCTTCCGCATCTTCGGCAGAACCAGCCACTAGCATCGGCAGACCAGCAGCAACCGCGATGCCTGCCGCCCTACGCTGCTCAGCAGAGCCAGCCGAGGAAACGACAACCGCTTCCGAACTGTCGATCAGACTTTCCGACGCTGCGATGTCGTCGCTAAGCACCGTCGATTCAGCGTCCACCTTCTTCGTGGAAACAGCGCTGTCGGAATTTCCACACGCGACCAAGGCGCTTGACCCCAACGCCAGGCTGACCGTCAGGGCAACGGTTGCCGTCACGCGCCGCGTCATTGCGGATACTCGCACATTTACCTCCGTGAAATGATTTGATTTCAACGATTAGACTATCGAACGTCTTTGTTGAGGGAGACCTTTCACCCCAGATTAGAACCCCGGATAGGACTGGGGCTACACCCGTTTGGCAGTAGTTGCTTTTAGCTCAGACGTTTATTCCACACGTCTACCCCACACGGTTCAGTGAAAGAAAACTAGTAAGAGAGATACGAAAAGGGCCTCATCACGGCGGTGAAGCTCAGTGATGAAGCCCTACTTCGCGAACAAGCGAGGGATTCGCTTAAGCAACAAACTTAGGCAGTCTCAGCGCGAGCGTCGACCTTAACCCAGCTCATCAGGTCGCGCAGCTTGGAGCCGACCTCTTCAATCTGGTGGTTGTTGTAGGAAGCGCGCAGGTCCTCGAGCTCCTTGTTGCCGCCCTCGACGTTGGCAATCAGGCGCTTGGTGAAGGTGCCGTCCTGAATGTCAGACAAAATCTCGCGCATGTGCTGCTTGGTATCAGCGGTAATAACGCGCGGGCCAGACAGGTAGCCACCGAACTCAGCGGTGTCGGAGACCGAGTAGTTCATGTTGGCAATACCGCCCTCGAACATCAGGTCAACAATCAGCTTCAGCTCGTGCAGGCACTCGAAGTATGCCATCTCCGGCTCGTAGCCAGCTTCAACCAGAACCTCGAAACCGACCTTGACCAGTTCCTCGGTGCCACCACAGAGAACAGCCTGCTCACCGAAGAGGTCGGTCACAGTCTCTGCCTCGAAGGTGGTCGGGATAACGCCAGCGCGGGCGCCACCGATAGCTGCAGCGTAGGACAGAGCCAGGTCGCGGCCCTCGCCCTTCGGGTCCTGGTCAACGGCAATCAGGCACGGAACGCCCTTGCCATCGACGAACTGACGACGAACCAGGTGACCCGGGCCCTTCGGAGCAACCATACCGACGGTGATGTTGTCAGCCGGCTTGATGAGGTCGAAGTGGATGTTCAGACCGTGGCCGAAGAACAGCGCGTCGCCGTCCTTCAGGTTCGGCTCGATGTCCTCGCTGTAAACCTTTGCCTGGGTGGTGTCCGGAACCAGCACCATAATGACGTCTGCCCATGCAGCGGCATCTGCGTTGGACTTAACCTCGAAGCCAGCTTCCTGAGCCTTCACAGCGGACTTGGAGCCTTCACGCAGACCGATAACAACCTCGACACCGGACTCGCGCAGGTTCTGAGCGTGAGCGTGGCCCTGGGAACCGTAGCCCAGGATGGCAACCTTACGTCCCTGGATGATGGACAGATCAGCATCGTCGTCGTACAGCAGTTCAATAGCCATTAAAGTTAGCCTCTTTTCGAATCGGATTCGTTAAAAATCTTAGCGTTTAGTTGTTAGCGGGCCTGGAGCATCGGCTTCGGCCCACGTGCCATTGCGACGGTACCGGACTGAATGAGCTCACGGATACCAAACGGCTCGAGGACCTCCAGCAGGGCTACAAGCTTCGAGCGCTCACCCGTCGCCTCAATGATGACAGACTCTTGAGAAACGTCCACCACACGGGCACGGAAGAGATTGGCGGCATCGACTACCTGCGGACGATTGGTGTTGTCGCAGGAAACCTTCACCATCAGCAGTCCGCGCGACACCATGGTCTCTGGGGGCTGGCGGACCACTTTCAGCACGGGCACCAGCTTGTTCAGCTGCTTAGTAATCTGTTCGATCGGCAGCGTCTCCGTCTCAACCACGACGGTGATGCGGTTGACTCCCTCGGTCTCAGTTTCACCCGAGGTAATCGACTGGATGCTGAAACCTCGGCGGGTGAACATGCCCGCAATGCGGACCAGAATACCCGGCTCATCGAGGGTCAACACGGATAGAGTGTGCAGTTCAGCCATTTTGGGACTCACTTCCTGTTGCTTCGGATCCCGATTAGCGGGTCTTCATGGACGGGTGGTTAGCGTCGGGCTGCTTCGCGGCGTCCTCGGAGTTGTCCACAACAGTGCCGTGGATGTCAGCCGGGGCCTCAGCTGCTGAATTCTCATCGTTGAACAGCGGGCGCAGACCGCGGGCGTATTCGACCTCATCATTGGACTTGCCAGCTGCCACCATCGGCCACACCTGAGCATCCTCACCGACAATGAAGTCAATAACCACCGGTCGGTCATTAATCTCGCGTGCCTTCTTAATCGCCGCCGCGACATCTTCCTTCTTGGTCACGCGGATCGCCACGCAGCCAAGCCCCTCGGAGAGCTGGACGAAGTCCGGCAGGTAGGAGTTGTCCTCCGGGCGCAGCTTGGTGTTGGAGTAGCGCTGATCGTAGAACAGCGTCTGCCACTGACGAACCATGCCCAGATTACCGTTGTTAATCAAGGCAACCTTGATGGGAAAACCTTCCATTGCACAGGTGGTCAGCTCTTGATTGGTCATCTGGAAGCAACCATCACCGTCGATGGCCCAGACTTCCTTTTCTGGAGCAGCCGCCTTGGCACCCATCGCAGCCGGGATTGAGTAGCCCATCGTGCCGGCACCACCGGAGTTAAGCCAGGTGCGCGGGTTCTCGTACTGGACGAACTGCGCTGCCCACATCTGGTGCTGGCCGACGCCAGCGGCATAGATGGCCTCTGGACCAACGATGTCGGACAGAGTCTGAATTACAAACTGCGGAGCGATTGCACCATCAGCGGGCTCTTCCCACCCGAGGGGGAACTCGTCGCGGAGACCGTCGAGAAGCTTCAGCCAGTCGGCAATCTGCGGGCGACTAAGACCGAGCTTGGTGTAGGACTCGCTAAGTGCGGCAAGGACCTCGCGGGCATCGCCGACGATGGGAACATCAACTTCGCGGAGCTTGCCAATCTCTGCCGGGTCAATGTCGGCGTGGATTACCTTCGCGTTCGGCGCGAAGGAATTCAGATCACCGGTAACACGGTCGTCGAAACGCGCGCCAATAGTGATGAGCAGGTCGGACTTCTGCAGAGCAGCGACGGCTGACACCTTGCCGTGCATGCCCGGCATACCCATGTGCAGCGGGTGCGAGTCCGGGAATGCGCCGCGAGCCATCAGCGTGGTCACGACCGGAACCCCAGTCTGCTCGGCGAACTCGACCAGCTCCTTGGAAGCATCGGCCTTAATGACGCCACCACCGATGTAGAGCACCGGACGCTTTGCCGCAGCAATCATCTCAGCGGCTTCGTCGATCTGTCGCTGGTGCGGGGTTGTCACCGGACGGTAACCCGGCAGGTTGATCTCCGGTGGCCAGGTGAAGTCGATCATCGTGTTCTGGAGGTCCTTCGGGACATCGACCAGAACCGGACCTGGACGACCAGAAGAAGCCAGGTGGAATGCCTCAGCGAGCGCGCGCGGGATGTCCTCAGCTTCGGTGACCATGAAGTTGTGCTTCGTAATCGGCATGGTCACACCGCGGATGTCAGCCTCCTGGAAAGCGTCAGTACCCAGCAGCGGGCGACCGACCTGACCAGTGATAGCGACAACCGGAACGGAGTCCATCTGAGCATCCGCGAGCGGGGTCACCAGGTTAGTAGCACCCGGGCCGGAAGTCGCGATACAGACACCAACCTTGCCGGAAACCTGCGCGTAACCAGTGGCAGCGTGGCCAGCTCCCTGCTCGTGGCGCACCAGGACGTGACGAAGCTTCTCCGAGTCATAAATCGGATCGTAGAGCGGAAGCACTGCACCACCGGGAATACCGAAGGCTACCTCGACACCAAGCTCTTCAAGGGATCGGACAATGGCTTGTGCACCAGAAATTCGCTCGGGGGCGCTGGTGCGCGCCTTAGCCGCGAATTGGGCGGGCGATGGGGTGTGCTGCTCGTGCGCGTTCACGATTTCGCTCCTGGATCATGGTGGGCAACTACTCAACACACATTCACGCAAAGAAGCTACGAATGTGGCGTTGGCTACAACCCTAACGTCCACATAGTGAGAAGTCAATCCCGTCAATTGGACACGCCATCCGTATCACACCCCGAGCACCCACCCGATTCCAACGAGAACCCCGCCCCAACTTTGGGAATCACTCTACCCAGAAACTCCCCGACCACGACCCCGGGGACACCCAAGCCTGCACACCCAAGCCTGCACACCCGAGCCCTACACGCCCGAGCCCCGCAAGCCCCAAGTCCAAAGCTCGTCTTTATGCATAATTCTTTACCTTTAAACTCAGCGCATATTAAGGCGAACGACCTACGGTGGATGGCATGGAATTCTTGCAATACATGTTGTTACGGACATGGCAATGGGTGGCCAATAACGGCCTTGCCATCGCATGTCTGGCCATTCTGCTAATTCTTGTTCCCCGTATCCGACGTTTCGTTCTGGCAATTGCGGACGGAAACATCTCCTCTTCAGAGGAGCAGTCCAAGGGACGGCGCGCACTGATTGGCGCTGTGGTTTACATCGTCGAAGTCATTGCATACTTCGTCTTAATCATCGCGATTCTGTCGAAATTCGGAATCTCACTGACCGCCGCCGCTATCCCCGCGACGGTCGTTTCCGCCGCTGTTGGTTTTGGCGCACAGGGAGTCATCGCCGACTTCCTTGGCGGACTGTTCATCATTGCCGAGAAGCAGTACGGCATTGGCGACTGGGTTGAGTTCCACGCCCCTTCGGGGACCGTGCAGGGTGACGTGGTCAATATGACATTGCGCGCCACCACCATCCGAACCCTTAACGGCGAGGAAATCATCGTTCCGAACTCCGAGGCACGTATGTGTATCAACTACTCCTCACAGTGGTCCCGTGCTGTCGTTGAAGTTCCCGTACCGATGACCGCCGGTGGCTCCATTAAGGATTTGGAAGAGCGCACTGTCGCCGCCGCCAAGCGTGCAATCACACTGGACTCCGTCAAGGACGCAGTTCTCTCCGAGATCAAGCTGCAGTCCTCCACGGAACTCAACCCGCCAACGGTTATGGGCCTGCCGTGGACCGTCACTATGCGCTTGATTGTCGACTGCAAACCGGGCGACCAATGGCTCATCGAGCGCGCCATCCGCGCCGCAGTCATCGACACTTGGTGGGATGACTACGGCGAGCGCGCCCAACAGACTCCGTTTGCCCCCGCCGAAGAAATCACCGGCCACGTCCGTGATGACACGATGATCGAACAGCTTAGACAGGCCGATGCTAAGCAAGAGAAAAAACAACAGCTTGACGACGGCGACAGTGCTCCAACCGAAATTGTCGAAGCGGTAGCGAACACTACTGTCCAGCCGGATACCGCAGAAACCAAGCTGATGGAAACTCAGACCGTCGACAAGCAAGTCGGGAACGAGCGATCCGACCTGCCACATGCAGGTGCCAACCTCGATGATGCCCGACGCGAGCAGGAAGACAGCGGAAGCAACAATGTCATCCGCAAACTGGCTAGCCACCCTGACTGGAAGACACTCACGACGCGCCAGAAGGTTCGTCGAATCCTCTCCGCAGGTGGACGCGCTCGCGTTTCGACGATTGTGCTCTTGGTAGCCTTACTGATCCTCTTCATTTTGAACCTGATGACAGTCGAAACTGAGGACGGCCCATCTGGATGGTTGGCACCGAGCAGGTGGAGCGATCGGGTAACGACACAGGAAGAGGACCCGGAAGAGTCGTCAGCTCCGCAGTCATCGAACCAGCCGACTAGCACTACACAGAGTGTGCAGCCCACCGAGACTTCGCAGCAGACTCAGACGCCACAGAATCAGCCGTCCGAGACTTCACAGCAGCCTCAGAGCACGCAGAACCGCGCACCTTCGACCGCCACCTCCACCGAGCCGGACTCTGACCAGAGCAACACCGACAACGAGAGCTCTGGCGGATCACAGTCGACAGACTCCACTAACAACGCGGAACCGAACTCCGCTGATACGCAATAACGCGCAACCGCCCACCGTGCATTGGCGAATCCGAACTACCCGCTACAATCAAAGGCCATGACTGACTCGACTCCACAGCCAAAAATTGCGACGCAGCGATTTCGCCCACAGAAGACGCATCTGTTCATCGTTGCGTTCATGCTCGTGCTGTGTGTAATTGCCACCGGTTTTGCCCCGTGGCTGGCCGTTACCTTCCTGGCACCGTTGATTTATACGCTTTGGATTTTCCGAGTACGCACCACTGTGGGACCACGCGGTATCACCGCGGTGTACCTATTGGCCAAGCGCCGCTCGGTGCCCTGGAGCGAATTTGCGGGCATCTTCTTCAACAAGGGCGGTCGCGCCTTTGCAGTGACCAAGTCCGATGAGCGCATCGCCCTGCCGGCCATCTCTTTTAATTCGCTACCGGAGTTGAAGGAAGCCACCGGCGGTCTGATTCCAGATCCGATTGCTTCGGCTCGCATGGCGGAAAATGACAAGGTCGAGGTTTTCGACCGCGATGGCTACTCGGTAATGAAGAAGGTCAGTGAGGTTGAGGCCGATGCCAAGGCTAAAAGCGCTAAAGCCAAAGGTGCCAAGCCTAAAAGTGACACCACTGCCGAGTAACATATAAGCAGTCCACAAAGCCCCTAAATCTCATTATGCGGACACTAGTGACCACGAAATGAGACATTAGGGGCTTTTTGTGATTAATATGGATAATTAATTACCTTGCACCCTATCTAGGAAGGGCAGCCCCCATGATTCCCCTTCGCTCTAAAGTCACCACTGCCGGCCGTAATGCTGCAGGTGCGCGTTCCCTATGGCGCGCAACTGGCATGACCGATAGCGACTTCGGCAAGCCGATTATCGCAATTGCAAACTCTTACACTCAGTTCGTTCCGGGGCACGTGCACCTGAAGGACGTTGGCGACATCGTCGCAGAAGCTGTGACCGCAGCAGGCGGTGTCCCCCGTGAGTTCAACACCATTGCTGTCGATGACGGAATTGCGATGGGGCACGACGGCATGCTCTACTCGCTGCCGTCCCGTGAGATTATTGCTGACTCTGTGGAGTACATGGTCAACGCTCACACCGCTGACGCATTGGTCTGTATTTCCAACTGTGACAAGATCACGCCGGGCATGCTCAATGCGGCTCTGCGTCTGAATATCCCGGTGGTCTTCGTTTCCGGCGGGCCGATGGAATCGGGATCTTCGGTTGTTATCGATGGCGTCGTCAAGCCCGGCTCTGACCTCATCTCGGCTATTTCTGCATCCGCGAACGACAAGGTCGATGACAAGAATCTGCTCGACATCGAGCGCTCGGCGTGCCCGACCTGCGGATCGTGCTCGGGTATGTTCACCGCAAACTCGATGAACTGCCTGACCGAGGCCCTCGGCCTGTCCCTGCCGGGCAACGGTTCTACCTTGGCGACTCAGCAGGCCCGTCGCGATTTGTTCACCCGCGCCGGTGAACTGATTGTGGACTTGGCGAAGAGCTACTACCACGATGGTGACGAGTCCGTGCTGCCGCGCAACATCGCCAACCGCGATGCCTTTGTCAACGCAATGACGCTCGACGTTGCCATGGGCGGTTCCACCAACACCGTGCTGCACATTCTCGCTGCCGCACAGGAGGGCGAGATCGACTTCAATCTCTCTGACATCGACGCCATTTCCCGCCGCGTGCCTTGTCTGTCCAAGGTGGCACCGAACTCGGACTACTACATGGAGGACGTCCACCGCGCCGGCGGTATTCCAGCCATCCTCGGCGAACTGCGCCGCGCGGGCCTGCTGCAAATGAATGTCCGCTCCGTTCACTCCCCATCTCTGGAGGAACACCTGGACAACTGGGATATCCGCGGCGGCAAGGCCACTGACGAGGCGATTGAGCTGTTCCACGCAGCCCCTGGCGGTGTCCGCACCACCGAGCCGTTCTCCACGTCCAACCGCTGGGAGAGCCTAGATACGGACTCCGTAAATGGTTGCATTCGCGACTTCGACCACGCCTACACGAAGGAAGGCGGTCTGTGTGTCCTGCGCGGCAACATCGCCGAAGACGGTGCTGTCCTGAAGACCGCGGGTATCGGCGAGGATCAGTTCCACTTCGAAGGCACCGCTCGTGTCGTAGAGAGCCAGGAAGAGGCTGTCTCGGTCATCTTGAACCGCACCTTGCAGCCGGGCGAAGTTCTCTTTGTCATCTACGAGGGTCCTTCCGGTGGCCCGGGCATGCAGGAGATGCTGCACCCGACCGCATTCATCAAGGGCGCTGGCCTGGGTAAGGTCTGTGCACTGGTCACCGATGGTCGCTTCTCCGGCGGTTCCTCCGGACTGTCTATCGGCCACGTTTCCCCGGAGGCCGCTGCCGGCGGTGCAATCGGTCTCGTCCGCAACGGCGACCCGGTGTACATCGATGTCGCTGAACGACGCCTCGAAATTCAGGTGTCCGACGAGGAGCTGGCCGCTCGCCGCGATGAGGAGCTCAAGCGCGACAAGCCGTTTACTCCGCACAAGCCGCGTCCGCGCAAGGTGTCCAAGGCGCTGCGCGCATACGCCAAGATGGCGTCCAGTGCGGATAAGGGCGCGGTCCGCATTGTCGACTAGCTAGATCAAACCCGCTTAAAGGCCTGTGCTTACCGCACGGGCCTTTGGCGTTTCTAGGGTAGCTTTGCGCCCAGTCTTCCGCGTGGGCTTCACCAAATCCCGGCACTCGACGTCGGCAATCCCCTCAGCGACGTCCTCGGTGTGTGCATTTTTGCCACCCTCGGTAATGGCCGCCATTACATATCCGGGGCCAAAAACAACGGAAGAGTGCCACGAACGCCGGTTGGACCAGCCCATCTTCGCGCCTTCAGAACCGGGCAGGCCGGCAAGACCAAAATTCTGTCGATAGCCATCGGCAGCAATCGGCGACCAGTGTCGCATCGCCTCAAGCACCTCAGAATTAGGATGCTTCAGACGGAGCTGGGAAATAAAAGACACCACATCTTCCGCGGTGGTCCTCGATACTCCCCACTTTTCTCCGCCGGAGGTGTTGAACAGGCCGTACTCGGTCGCAACGGAATCGACCGATTCCGGGTACTTCCGGTAGAAGTCGGCTGCCAAATCGTCGTCGGAACGCGAAATCATCTTTTCGACGCGCTCGGCATCGTCGGCAGTGCCGTGTTCGAGCACATACTGACCGATATACAACTTAATCAGGGATAGCGCCGGCAGCGGGCGTTGCGATGCCTGGCTGCTGTACCCCACGCCCACCGGTTCGTAGCTCACCGCCATTTGCGTGCGTGGGTCAACCTCAATCAACCCTTCGGCGTTGAGGTCCATGCGTGGCAGACTCACCTGATGTGTCGGCCAGACGCTTGCCGACGAGACGGAGGCTGCAACCTCACTGTGCTCGTCGGCAGCAGCTGTCGACGGTGAGTGGATCGACGTTGTCGCGCCTATCGAAGACATGAAAAAGACCACCGCGAGGGTGGTCTTTAGTGCGTGTCTCGACTTTGGCATAGGGGGCATTGTACCCCGCCCCTAACCGAGAACCTAGTTTAGGCCGCTCGACTGTTTGTGTAGCTGCGAACTGCCTTAGCCAACAAACGGCAGCGTGCTGGTCGTCAGCCACCACAGGCCAATTGCTGCAGCGATGGACAGAATTCCGAAGATCCAAGACGATGCCAGTGGGCGACGAGCCCAGCCGCGTCCGAAGTCGATACCGATGCGGCCCGGACCGGTGAACTGCAAGCCAAGTGCCATGGCGGTCATCAACAGTTGTAGCTGAAGGTTGCTGGAATCCTGGCCGACGATATTCACGCCATTGGCAGAGGTAGCCACATCAAACATGCTGAGGTAGGCGGACAATGCCAGCGCCAATGCTGCGGCCAGCGGTGTCGCAAGCCCTAAGATGAGCAGGGCACCCGCGATGAGCTGAACCGTTGGGATGGCAGTGGCCATCACAGGGCCGAGGGCGAAGTTGTTCTGGCTAAACTGTGTCTCCAGCGCAGTGGTGCCACCGGAGTTACCCCAGCCGAGCAGCGTTGTCAGGCCATGGACCAACAACAGCGCACCCAATCCAAGACGCAGCAGCAGAAGGCCGAAATCGGTGGTGCCGCGACGGTGCTCCGGTTCGTTGTCGTCGTAAAAGTCCGTGTCTTCATCGTCGTCAGCAGCGGCGGTAGTCGTAGCAGCAGTTGCCCCGGCGGCCCCTACGCCTGCTCCTGCAACACCAGCGGCACCAGCGGTATCGCGAGAGGCAGCCGGTTCAGCGAAATCCGATTCATCGAAATACTGAGTCTCAGCTGCGGAATTGCGTGCAGAGCCATAGGTTGACTCCGCCTCATCGTCGAATGCTGACTGTGCTTCCGACTTATTTGCGGCAGTTCCCGCTGCGGACGCTGCTGCTGCTTCAGAAGCCGAGAAGGCTTGCGTCGGCTGACTGAAATCCTCATCTGAATCAACGCGCTCGCTACGGGCCGGCTGCTCAAAGATTTCGGTCGCCTCCGACTCCGGGGCTACCTCCGACTCTTTATCGGCCGCGGGTGCCAATTCAGTTTCGGCCTGTTCATCCCGCGGCGAAGGCTTACCGGCAGGGCTAATCACCTGAGGTGCCGTGCGGCCTGCAGCGGCGTAGGCGTCGTAGCGCTTCTTCGGGGCTTCCTGAACTTCAGGCTCCGGCTCGGGGCTCGGCTCAGTCACTGTTTCTGTTTCAGACTCGGTTTCCACCTCGGCTTCAGCACCGCTATCGGTCTCGGCTTCCGGCGGCAGGTTTTCTTGGTCTACCTCCGCCTCCGACTCCTCCTCTACGCGCTTTTCCGGCACACCCGGAAAAATCTGCGTTGCGGTGTTGTCGCTGTCGTCACGGTTTGTTTCTTCGTTCATTGGCTCAGCGAGCTTGCGGTAGGTCGGGACGTCGAGATCGTCATCGAATCCGTCCTCCACATTCTCGAGGGCGCGGTCGTTCGGGTACTTCTCTGAGTCGCTCACATCGTCCACATTAAAACTACTGCCTCACTTTTGGTCGCAGGCGTGGCCGGGAAACGAGGCTGTATTGTGTATGCCTATGGGATTCCACCTCGTCCACACCAGCAGTGCACAGGCTCGCGCTCGCGGGCGGCGTCGTCGTGCTGCGCTCGCCGCTGGTGTCGTCGGGATGGTCTCTCTTTCCGGCTGCATGAGTGCCTCGAGCGCGCTTGAGTCACCGTTTACTGAAGACAAGTCGGAACCGACAGGCATTGCCATGCCGAAGTTTTCCTCCCCTGATTTGCCCTCTACCCCGGTCCCAACCACGGAAAGCAAAGCCAAAGACAAAGGTCCCTGCGACCTCGACGATGTCACTCTCGCGGCCTGCCTACCGCTTACCACCGCGCTAGCCTCAACCGGCCCTGGGGAGGCTCTCGTCGCCACCGACGACGGTGCACTCACCGTTGTCGCACCGGGTAAGACACCGCGTGAGGTCGCACGGCTCGGCGCCCCTGCAAAACAACTGCTGCCCAGTCCCTCGGTTGAAGAGGACCGTCAGGTCTTTGTTTTGCGTAACGACGACACCATTGCGCGCGTCACCCTCGTGGAGGGCAGCACCGCTGATGTGCGCGAACTTCCGGACCTCAGCGAGCCCGGCATTCTCGGAATCTATTTTGACCGAACTTCGGACACCCTGTCCCCGCGCAAATTGCTCGTGGGAGATCCAGGCATTGAGTTTCAGCAGTTCTGCCATGGTCCGGACGGAATGCCGCCGTTGGCAACCGCCATTCTCGACGGCACCCCACAGCTGGTTCAGCTCACCGGCCCTGTGATTAATCCCCTCGGCGGTGTGGACCTGAACGATTCCATCGGTGGATGCGCAGTGATGGGTGACCGCGTGGTCATTGCCATCCCAGACGCGCAGAAGGTCATCTCCATGCCGGTGGGTCCGAAGTCAAGTGGGCCCGACGCGGCGTGGGAGGTCAAGGGTTCCCCTGAAGTGCTTGTCGACGGCGACTTCGGCCACATCTCGTATGTAGCGGCTGTCGCAGCAAATCAGGGTATTGAAGTTTGGGGTGCCACGACCAACAAAACCGCCGGGGCACAACCGTCGGAGTCCGACGAGCGCGTCGTCAGACTGCCGAGCGATGGTGCCGCCGGCGGTTCCCCGGATTAGCTTTCAGGGAGGCTAGCTCAGCTTCTTCGCAATCAGCTGGTTGACCTGAGCCGGGTCTGCCTTGCCGCGGGTGGCCTTCATGACCTGCCCCACGATGGCACCGACGACCTTCTTGTTGCCAGCTCGGTACTTCTCGACGATGTCCGGGTTAGCAGCCAGTGCATCGTCGACGGCCTTCTCAATAGCACCGTCGTCGCGAACGACCTCCAGGCCACGGGCAGCAACGACCTCATCAACATCGCCCTCGCCTGCGAGCACGCCGTCAACGGCCTTACGGGCCAGCTTGTTGGTCAGCTTGCCCTCTTCAATCAGTGCAATCACACGTGCAACCTGTGCCGGGGTAATCGCGAGCTCAGCCAGCTCCACGCCTGCCTCGTTGGCCTTCTGCGCCAGGTAAGCGACCCACCAGGAACGAGCCTCAGCCGGGCCGGCACCAGCCTCAACGGTGTCGACAATCAGGTCGAGAGCGCCGGCGTTAACCAGGTCGCGCATTTCCTCGTCCTTCAGACCCCACTCTTCCTGAATACGGGCACGACGCACCCACGGCAGCTCCGGCAGAGTTGCGCGGATTTCCTCCACCCACTCACGCGGCGCAATCACAGGTGGCAGATCCGGGTCGTTGAAGTAGCGGTAATCCGACTGCGATTCCTTCGGGCGGCCCTTGGAGGTCGTGCCGTCGGTCTCCTGGTAGTGGCGGGTTTCCTGAACGATCTCCTCGCCATTAGTAATCGCAGCAGCCTGGCGCTGCATCTCGTAGCGAACAGCCTGTTCAACCGACTTCAGGGAGTTGATGTTCTTAGTCTCGGTACGAGTGCCGAACTCCTCCTGGCCGATTGGGCGCAGGGAAACGTTGGAGTCCACACGCATCGAGCCCTGGTCCATGCGGGCATCGGAGACACCGAGGGACTTCACCAGGTCACGCAGCGCAGAAACGTACGCACGAGCAACCTCTGGGGCACGCTCCCCTGCACCGAGAATTGGCTTAGTAACGATCTCAATCAGCGGAATACCTGCGCGGTTGCAGTCCACCAGCGAACGCGTGGCGCCGTGAATACGACCATCGGCACCGCCCAAGTGCGTCAGCTTGCCGGTGTCTTCTTCCATGTGAGCGCGCTCGATTTCGACACGGAACTCCGTGCCGTCGTCAAGCTGAACGTCAAGATATCCGTCGTAGGCGATTGGTTCGTCGTACTGCGAAATCTGGTAGTTCTTCGGCTGGTCCGGGTAGAAGTAGTTCTTGCGCGCGAAGCGGGAGGACTCAGCAATCTCGCAGTTCAGCGCCAGGCCAATCTTGATGGCCCACTCAACGCCCTGACGGTTAACCACAGGCAGCGCGCCAGGTAGGCCGAGGCTGCAGGGATCGACGTTGCTATTCGGCTCGGCACCAAAGTGCGCCGAGGAGGAGGAGAACATCTTGGTATTCGTCGAGAGCTCGACGTGAACCTCCATGCCCATTACCGGGTCAAAACGTTCGAGGACCTCATCAAAGTCCATCAAGTCATCAGCGTATGCAGCGGTCATGTTTGTAGAGTCTACTAGCGATGGCCCCGCAGGCGTGCCCTAGGGTATAAGTCGTGCCCGGAGTTAACGAACACCCACCGATTCCACCGACGTCAGCACGCGATACGCCAACGTTCCGCGACGCCGCTGACCGCCACCGCGCAGGCGCTACTTTCGACAACGACCTGCAGGAAAGCGCCGACGGAGCCACGGGCTACCACCGCGTGCGCCCCGGATATCCTCCAACCGTCATCGAAGCGCTTACCCGTCTCGCACCGCACCCACAGGTAGTCGCCGATATCGGCGCCGGCACTGGGAAGCTCACCGCCTCGCTTGCCGACGTCTACCGCGATGCCACCCTGCTGGCACTCGATCCCTCCACCGCGATGCGGCAAGCACTGATGCACAATGTGCCAGCGGCGGAATGCCTGGAAGGCACTGCGGAGCGCACGGGACTGGAGTCCAACAGCGTCGATGTAGCAACATGTGCGCAGACATGGCACTGGGTGGACCCGACAGCTGCAAGTAAAGAACTCACTCGGGTGCTACGCGCGGATAGCGTGGCTATGTTGGTGTGGAACACCTTGGATGTTTCCGTACCGTGGGTGCATCGGCTCAGCCGCATAATGCACGCCGGCGACGTGTTGCGTCCCGGCTTCTACCCCGAGGTTGGCCCGGAGCTGGAGCTAGTCGATGAGGTGCGTCTGGCCTGGGAGCAGACACTGACCATCGAGGACATCGTGCTGCTGGCACGAACCCGTTCCTATTGGCTTCGTTCCAAGCCCGCCACTCGCGCCAAGGTGGAGGCGAACTTGCATTGGTATCTCCACGAACACTTGGGGCACACATACGAAGAAGGCATCGCCCTTCCCTACCGGTGCGATGCCTTCTATTTTCGAGCTGCCTAAATTTTCGAGCTGCCTAGTCGCGCTAGTTACTTTTCTTTCTTCGGCTTAGGGTGAGCCACGCGCTTGAATGCATTCTTAGTCTGTCCGGCAAGCTTCTTCGGCGCAGTGGCTGTGGCCTCGCCTGGGAAGGAGTCCCTCGCGGTCTCGCGAGGATTGTCATCATCGGAGGCTTCCTCGATTTCGGAAAGTTTCTCCAGGCGCTCATTATCCTTTTCTACGATGCGCTCGGCGTCATCCTCGGTGAATTCAACATTATCGTCGCTGACCAGTTCCTCGACGATGTCGTCGCGGACGCTCTCCTGAAGATCGACGTTGGAAATGTTGGAGTTGGCCAAAGCGCGGTCGAGCTTCTTCTGATCGGCGGTGGTGAACTTCTTGTTCGGGTGCATCTTCCGGCGTGCGAGCTTACGGATACGGCCGCGACGCTTCGACTCCTCCATCAGCTTGTTACGTCCAGCCAGGTACGCACCACACAGAATCACGATAAGAGCGATACCGACGTAGCCAAGGGCCGGGTAGATGGAGCCAACCAGGGCCTTGAACCCAAAGAAACTTAGGCCAAAACCAATCAGCACCGTCACGATGAATACCAGGCGGAAACGCTGCGGGGTATTGCGTGTTAGGCGGCGGCCCAGCGCGTAGAACATGCCAATGGCCGTGTTGAAAATCATGGCGTAGATGATGATTGCCATCACGGTACCCAGGACCGGGTGGATGTCATTGACGATTGCCAGGGTCGGCATATCTTCGTGGCCAACATCCTTGACCTTGAAGAAGAGGGCAAAGGTCACCAGCGTCAGCAGACCTGCATAGATGCTCCCGCCCATGAGACCACCGATGCCAGCTTCACGCGGGTTCAGGTAGCTACCGCCGATGACAATCGACATCGATACGGCCACCATCACACAGAAACCGACATAGTTCAGGGCAGAAATAGACCAGTGTGGCAGCGATGTCGACAGTTCATTGGTGTACTGCGCGGCCTCCGACATCGACGTGTCGGTGGTGAACAAAGTGTAGATACCGGCTCCAAGCAGGAACACGATAATGAATGGAGTGATCATGCCAATCACGCGGCTGACCTTGTCGGCATCCAGCATGCCTACACCCAAAGTCAGGGCAACCATGATGACGGCGCCAATCCACACCTCAAGTCCGAACTGCTGGTTCAAGTTCGCACCGGCACCGGCGAACATGACGAAGCCGGTACAGAACAGCGTGATCATCACGGCGATATCCAAAATCTTCGAAACCCAACTGCGGGTGATTACGTCGAAGACCTCGGAGTGCTCATCAGCCTGCAAGTAGCTGGCAATTGACAGCACTGCCAGGCCACTGGCAATCATCACGACGGAGGCAAGTACCACGCCCCACAAGCCGTTAGTGCCAAATGCCACGAAGTACTGCATCATTTCCTGGCCGGATGCGAATCCGGCACCGACAGTTAGGCCGACAAAGGCCATCGCGATTGTTGTGGCTCTTTTCCACATAACGAGAAAATCCTAAATATAAGTCTATTTTTCAAAAACCGGAACCTTACAAAGCATACTGCCCGAGCTGGTGATTGATACACCAGCTCGGGCAGTATGCCTATTTTGTTACGAAGATGTGCCTAAATGTTTAGCAACGCGTGCTTAACCGACGCGTTTAACCAAACAGCGCAGCAGCTGCGCGGTAACGGCCATCCGGCACAACCTTCAACTCAGCAACCGCATCGTCGATGTCGATACGCTCGATGTTCTCACCGTGCAGAGCGACGATCTTGCCGAAGTCCCCCTCGTGTACTGCTCGGGTGGCGTGGACACCGTAGCGGGTAGCAAGCACGCGGTCGTACGCAGTCGGCGTACCGCCACGCTGAATGTGACCCAGCACCGTGGTGCGAACGTCGTACCCGGTGCGCTTCTTAATCTCCGCACCAATAACCTGACCAATGCCGTTGAAGGTTTGGTGGCCGAACTGGTCGACACCGCCCTCTTCGTACTCCATGGTGCCCGGCTTCGGGGTGGCGCCCTCAGCGACGACGATAATGCCGTACTTCTCACCCATCTGGAAACGGCGCTCCATCGACTTCACAATCTCGTTGATGTCGAATGGCTTTTCCGGAATGACAATGTGGTGAGCACCGCCGGCCATACCCGCATGCAAAGCGATCCAGCCCACGTGTCGACCCATGACCTCAACAATCATGACGCGCTGGTGGGATTCCGCAGTGGTGTGCAGACGGTCAACCGCGTCGGTGGCAACAGCCACAGCCGTGTCGAAACCGAAGGTGTAGTCCGTACCGTTGACGTCATTATCAATAGTCTTCGGAACACCGACGACCGGCACCCCATTGTCCGAAAGCCACTTGCCGGCCTTCAGCGTACCTTCGCCACCGATTGGGATCAGGGCATCGATGCCCGCATCAGAGAGATTTTCCTTGATGCGGTCGAGGTTAGACATGAGAATGTCCGGATGCACGCGGCCGGTGCCCAGCATCGTGCCGCCACGCAGCAGCATACGGTCAATCCGCTCATCGTCGTAAAGCTGGACCCTACGGTCTTCCATAAGACCAATCCAACCGTCCTCAAAACCGACGACGGTTGAGCCGTACTCGCTCGAGCTGGTACGGACAATTGCACGGATAACGGCATTCAGACCGGGACAATCTCCACCGGAGGTAAGGGTCGCAATTCGCATGATGCCCACCTTAGTCGCGTTAGTCAGTTCGTGCTTGACGGCCTTGGTCGAAACTACTTCTGCAGGTACTCCTGCCCTGGTAGCTCAGACGGTAGCTCCATCTTCGTCGTCACCTCCGACGCCGGCACAAGACCATATTCCTCGAGCGCCTTGCGCACGTACTCTGCGGCATCGACGTTCAGCGGAGACTCCGTCCACAATGCAATCGGCAGGTTAATAAAGCGGTTCTCCTTGACCGCCTCGAGATCCTTCGTTGCCGGATTCGTGCGCAAAACCTTGATTTTCTCTTCGAAGGTCTGACCTGGGTAGTCCACAAGCGCGATGAAGTCAGGATTCATCTCCGCGACATGCTCCCAGGAGGTCGTAGTCCAAGTGTCCTTAATCGACTCGGTCGCATTGATTGCACCGGCCTTTTCCAGGATGCCCTGCGGTGCGCCAAAGGAACCCGAGGTAATTGGTGCTTCACCGACAGAATCAAAGAGGAAGCCCACTGGCTTCTTATCTCCCTTTGGCGCGGCATCCAGGGCTTGCAGTCGGTTATCAATATCTGCAATAACCTTGTCGCCCTCACCGTCGTGTCCGGTCAAGGTAGCGATATTCTTCAAATCAATTTTGACAGCTTCCCACGGATCCACCAGACCACGAGTATGCCCCGGGTCGCCACTGCCTTCCTTGCCCGCCGAGGCTGCGTCACCAGTACGGCAAGATTCCGTCAGGGTGTAGGCACCGATACCGTGCTCGGAAAGCGATTCCGGGGTAATGCCCTTGTCTTCACTAAAGCCATAGCCCCAGCCCGCCAGCATCACATCCGGTTCGGCCGCAATGACCTGCTCCAGATTCGGGTATTCCTTCGCAACTTCTGGCTTCTGCGCAATTGCATCGCCATAAGCTGCGGTCAACACCGGCAGATGCGAGGCCATAGAGCTCACCGCTGTGATCTCATCCGCAGCACCGACAGCCAGCGCCAGCGAAGCAATATTGCCGTCATTAATCAGCAGCTTTTTAGCTACACCCGGGTAGCTGACTTCTTCACCGCAGTTGGTGAGGGTAAGGCCTGACGACGAGGCCTGCGTTCCCTCATCAGAGCCACAGGCGGCGGCTCCGAATGCCAGAGCAGCCACAGCGATACCAGCTGCTGAGGCACGAAGGGGACGTCGGAAAGCATGTGCGTTATTCAAGGGAGTACTCCTAGTTGATGGTGGCAGCATCCAGCTCGCTATCGATTGCGAGGTGGCGGCGGCCAGCGGGGGAATTGAGCTGACAGGATTCAACCTGAAAGATTTGGGCGACAAAGTCGCGGGTAAGCACTTCTGCGGGAATGCCGTCGGCCGCGATACCGCCGTCCGCGACCACGATGACGCGGTCGAAGTGGTTCATCACCAGGTCCAAGTCGTGGATCGCGGCAATGACACACGCTCCGCTGGAGCGGGCCAGACGGAGGACGGATTGTTGATGGCGCACGTCGAGGTGGTTAGTGGGCTCGTCGAGAAGCATGATTGGCGAGTCCTGGGCGATGGCACGCGCCAGACACACGCGACGACGTTGCCCACCCGAGAGTTGCCCACACAGGCGTTGCGCAACCGCTTCCAACCCCACGAGCTCCAGCGCACGGTCGACGTGGGAATTGTCCTCGGCGGTGTTGCCACCAAAAAGGCGCTGGTAGGGCAAGCGCCCCAGGGAGACAAAGTCGCGCACGCGCATTTCGGCGGGTGGAACCTCGTTTTGCGCGACGAAAGCCAGATCGCGGGCGCGGTGCTTCGAGCTGATTGAGCTCATCGATTTGCCGTTAATCTCGACCTCGCCCGTGGCCGGTTTCGTGATTCCACCGAGCGCACGCAGCAACGTGGATTTACCCGCGCCGTTAACACCAATGATGGCGGTCATGGGTTCTGCACCGAAGTTGAGGTTGACTCCGCTGACAATGGTGCGCCCAGCGATATCACAGCGCATATCTTTAGCGGCGAGTACAGATTTTGGTAGAGCGCTCATTTACTCAGCACCTCCGTAGCTGTAGTGCGAGCGGCTCATGAGGTAGAGGAAAAGTGGTGCGCCAACCAATCCCGTGACTACTCCCAGCGGCATTTCCTGGCTTCCGCCCACTACGCGCGCGATGATGTCCACCCAGATGAGAAACAGTCCACCCATGAGGGCAGCAACCGGTAGGACAACGCGGTGCGTGGCCCCTACCAAGATGCGGGTCAAGTGTGGAATCACCAGGCCGACAAACCCGATGCCGCCAGAGACCGCAACGAGCGTGCCAACGAGGACAGCCTGGAGCACAAATACCTGTGTGCGTAGCCGAGAAACATCAATACCTACGGCCGCTGCGGTGCTCTCACCAGTTGCCAGCGCATCCAGATGACGGGCTTTGACCAGGAAAAACAACAGTACTGCGATGAGGACAATGAGCGGGAAGAGCGTCTTCAGCCATGTCGCACCGGCAACAGAGCCCAGCATCCAAAACATCACAGACTGCGCGGCCCTCGGGTCTGGCCCAGCGAAGACCATGAAGCTACTCAGCGCGGAAAATGCAGCGGAGAGAACAACGCCAGAGAGCACCAAACGCAGCGGAGTCAGCCCACCGCCTGCAGTGGCGAAAGCACCGACCGCGAGGGTGGCCATTACTGCACCGAGGAGTGCACCGAATGTCAGCGGCGCGATGGGGCTACCGGAGAAAGCACCAAAGATAATCACCGCGGTCGCACCGGCACCGGCGCCGGCGGAAATACCTAGCAGATATGGGTCTGCCAACGGGTTACGGACCAATGTTTGCATAGCCACACCGGAGACAGCTAGCCCCGCCCCTACAATCGCTGCGAGAATTCCCCGGGGAGCGCGGAGATTCCAGACGATGGTGTCCGAACTGGCGGGCACAGATTCATCGAGCTCAATGCCGAAGATGTGATGCGAAATGACCTGTGTCGTGGTGGACCAGGTGATATCCGCCGAGCCGAAGACCACCGCAGCGACCAGACTGACGGCAATGGCTATGACAATGACCAGCCCATAGATCCAAGGCATAAACCGCGGTGGGTTTTTAAATCTAACTCTCTCCATGTTTGCGTTCCTGCGTATGTATGAAACTCTCCCCGACACGACAACAACCGCCGCTCTCCCACTTCAGTGAGAAAACGACGGTTGCAGAAAACCGACTAAGGCTTATTGAGCGTCTTTATGCAATCGAGCCGCGAACCTTTTCGTAGGCAGCGCCGACCTTGTACAGACGATCGTCACCGTGGCGCGGAGCCATAATCTGCAGGCCTACCGGCAGGCCGGTGTCTTCAGCCAGGCCCGACGGCACGGACATGCCACACATGCCGGCCAGGTTGAGCGGCAGAGTACACAGGTCGAACATGTACATGCTCAGCGGGTCGTCAACCTTCTCGCCCAACTTAAACGCAGTGGTCGGAGTGGTCGGCGAGATCAGGACATCTACCTGTTCGAAGGCCCGCTCGAAGTCCTGCTGAATCAGGGTACGGACGCGCTGTGCCTGGATGTAGTAGGCATCGTAGTAACCGACCGATAGCGCGTAGGTACCAATGATGATGCGTCGCTTAACCTCATCGCCGAAACCAGCGGCACGGGTCATAGCCATGACCTCATCGGCCGAGTGCGAACCGTCATCACCAACACGCTGGCCGTAACGCATGCCGTCGAAACGAGCCAGGTTGGAGCTGACCTCACACGGCAGAATCAGGTAGTACGCGCTCAGTGCGTGGTCGAAGTTCGGGCAATCGACCTCGACCACCTCTGCGCCAGCTTCCTTAAGCTTGTCGACGGCCTCGTGGAAGCTGTCCAGTACGCCGGCCTGGTAACCCTCGGTGCGGTCGAACTGCTTGACGATGCCGACCTTAACCCCCGTGAGGTCACCGGTAGCACCTTCCTTGGCAGCAGCAACCACATCGGCAATCGGCTGCTCCGTGGAAGTCGAGTCATTCTCGTCGTGACCAGCAATGATTTCGTGCAGCAGCGCGGTGTCCAGAACGGTTCGCGCGGTCGGCCCACCCTGATCCAACGAGGAGGCGCAAGCGACCAGGCCGTAGCGGGATACCGTGCCATAGGTCGGCTTCACGCCGACCGTTGCGGTCAGAGCTGCTGGCTGACGAATCGAGCCACCGGTGTCAGTACCGATAGCCAGCGGAGCCATACCGGAGGCCAGCGCCGCGGAAGAGCCACCACCGGAACCGCCTGCGGTGCGCTCAACATCCCACGGGTTGTGAGTCGGGCCGTAAGCGGAGTTTTCAGTCGACGAGCCCATGGCGAACTCATCCATGTTGGTCTTACCCAGAATTGGGATGCCAGCTGCACGCAGCTTGGCAGTAACCGTTGCGTCGTAAGGGCTCATGTAGCCCTCGAGCATCTTGGAAGCGCAGGTGGTCGGCGCATCGGTGGTAGTGAAGACATCCTTCAGCGCCAGCGGAACACCGGCCAGCGCGGAGGCCGGCTCCTCGCCAGCATCCAGCGACTCATCGACCTTGCGAGCTGCAGCCAGGGCCTCTTCGGCACCGACGTGCAGGAATGCGTGAATGTCCTCATCAATTGCCGCGATACGGTCGAGGAACGCCTGGGTGACCTCTACCGAGGTCAGCTCACGAGCGTGAATCTTCTGTGCGAGCTCAAAAGCGCTCAGCCCCAGAATCGGGTCCTCAGCAACAGCGGCATGCAGGTTCGGGTTAGCTGCAATCATTTCTTCCACGTACTCCTACTCGCCGAGAATCTGGGGAACTTCGAAGCGCTGGCGGTCCTGCGACGGCGCCTGGTCCAGCGCCTGCTCCGCAGTCAGCGTCGGCTTGACGACGTCCTCGCGCATCACACCGGACAGCGAAGAGGGGTGACTCATCGGTTCAACATCATCCGCAGCCACCTTTTGAACGGCCTGGACGTGGTTAATAATGCCGTCGATCTGACCGGCGAACTCGTCGAGTTCCGCGTCAGTCAGAGCCAGACGGGACAATCGCGCTAGGTGGGCGACCTCATCGCGTGAGATAGCTGGCACGCTAGTACCCCTTTCATTTCTTCGTACGAAGCTAGTGCACAGAAGTTTAGTTGAAACTGATTTTGAACCGCGCGAGCGGGCTGTACTTGCCAACAGTAGTCGTTGTCGCCAAGTAGTTGTCCGCAGGGTCTTACATTTCAAAGGTTTACCCTGTAGCCTAAATCACTACTTCTATAGTTACACCGCAAGCATCACTATCAATTATTCGAAAGGTTGTGCACACAGCCATGAGTTACCTCCTTCGCATCCAGCTTCCCGACGAACCAGGCGCACTTGGCTACGTCGCGGCTGCCCTGGGCGAAGTAGAAGGTGATATTCGCAGTGTCGATGTCGTAGATTACGGCGCTAATGGCGTTGTTGTTGACGACATCGTGGTTGACCTGCCCATGGGCCTGCTACCAGACACACTGATTACAGCGGCTCAGTCCATTAGCGGAGTGGAAGTCGATTCAATTAGGCCTTTCTCCGGCTCGGTTGACCGCCGCGGACAGATTGCACTGCTGGCCAAGTTCTCACAGCACACGAAGAACTTGGATCGTGCCCTCGGAGATGTCGTCGACGGCCTGCCTCAGACTATGACTGCCGGCTGGGCTATCGTCCTCGGCGAACAGAGCGATGGCCGCTGGGTACGTCGCGCTTCCTCTACCGCTGCTCCAGAGGATAACGGCCGGACTCTGCCGGAAGCCCCAATTGACTCGCCGCGAAACCTGGATCCGGACGAGGAAACGTGGCTGCCGGAGGACTGGACAGTTATGGACTCCTCCATTGCCGCCACTCCGATGGGCAAGGGCCTCGTTCTCGTTATTGGCCGGCCCGGCGGGCCGGACTTCCTACCAAGTGAGGTTGAGCACTTGGGCCGGATTGGCACGATTGTCGGCGCAATCATCGACTAGCAGCGGCTAATGGGCTGCCCTCTTCTGAGGGCAGCCCCCTTCCGCTCGAAGCTCTTACCCTAAGGCTCCTCCCCTATGGAGCGCAGTGATTCACGCTTAGCGGTAAAGTCTGGAACTGATACCAGTCAATAAGGAGCTTCTTTGATGTCGAACTTGAGTGACCTCGTCGGATCCCACATTCGTGCCGAGTCCGGCCGTGTCCCCCAGTCGTCCACTGAGATGGAATTCTGGTCCGGTCTGTCACGGGTTGTTGTCGATAACCTAGCGGACAACTGGCAGCGCACCACGGAGGCATACGCTGCTACCCGCCAGCAGCACTACTTCTCCGCCGAGTTCCTCATGGGTCGCGCCCTGCTGAATAACCTGCTCAATGCAGGTCTGGTGGATGAGGCCTCTGCTGCCGTGAAAAAGTACGGCAAGAATCTGACAGACGTGCTCGAGGCTGAACACGACGCCGCTCTCGGTAACGGTGGCCTGGGTCGTCTGGCCGCCTGCTTCCTGGATTCCTGTGCCACGCAGAATCTGCCGGTGACCGGTTATGGCATCCTCTACCGCTACGGTCTGTTCAAGCAGACCTTCGAAGATGGCTTCCAGGATGAGCACCCGGACCCGTGGATGGAAGAGGGCTACCCCTTCGTCATTCGTCGCGAGGAACTGTCCAAGATTGTCACCTTTGATGACTTGGTGGTGCGCGCTGTTCCATATGACATGCCAATTACCGGCTACGGCACCGATAACGTCGGCACGCTGCGCCTGTGGCACTCGGAGCCGATGCGTGAGTTCGACTATGACGCCTTCAACTCGCAGCGCTTCACCGACGCCATTGTCGAACGGGAGCGCGTCCATGACCTGTGCCGCGTGCTCTACCCGAATGACTCGACCTATGACGGCAAGGTCCTGCGTGTCCGCCAGCAGTACTTCTTCGTCTCCGCTTCGCTGCAGACGATGATCGATTCTTACATCGAGAATCACGGCGAGGACCTGCGCGATTTCCACAAGTACAACTCCATTCAGCTCAATGACACCCACCCGGTGCTCGCGATCCCAGAGCTGATGCGTCTGCTCCTGGATGAGCACGATATGAGCTGGGACGACGCCTGGAACGTCGTGTCCAACACCTTCGCCTACACCAACCACACCGTTCTGGCAGAAGCGTTGGAGACCTGGGAATACTCCATTTTTGACCGTCTCTTCGGCCGCGTTCTGGAGATCACCCGTGAGATCGACCGCCGCTTCCGCGAAGACCTCGCGGAGCGCGGCTTCGACCAGGGCAAGATTGACTACATGGCGCCGATTTCCCACGGGCGTATCCACATGGCATGGATTGCCTGCTACGCCGCGTACTCCATCAACGGTGTTGCCGCTCTGCACACGGAAATCATTAAGCGCGAAACGTTGAAGGACTGGCACGATATCTGGCCGGAGCGCTTCAACAACAAGACCAACGGAGTCACCCCGCGCCGCTGGCTCAACCAGTGCAACCCGCGCCTGTCGGCACTGCTGACTCGCCTGTCGGGTTCGGACGCCTGGGTCACCGACCTGGACAAGCTCGCTGAGCTCGAAAAGTTTGCTGACGACGAGGCCGTGTTGCGTGAGATTCTCGACATCAAGCACGAGAACAAGAAGGACTTCGCCACCTGGCTGGAACACCGCCAGGGTATTTCGGTGAACCCGGACGCCATCTTCGATACCCAGATTAAGCGTCTGCACGAGTACAAGCGCCAGCTTCTCAACGCGCTCTACATCCTCGATCTCTACTACCGCATCAAGGAAGACCCAGCGCTGGACGTGCCACCGCGCGTGTTCATCTTCGGTGCCAAGGCCGCCCCAGGCTACGTTCGCGCGAAGGCCATCATTAAGTTCATCAACGCTATCGCGGACAAGGTCAATAACGATCCGGACATGGACGGTCGCCTGCAGGTCGCTTTCGTTGAGAATTACAACGTCACCCCGGCAGAGCACATCATCCCGGCCACCGACGTCTCCGAGCAGATTTCCACTGCCGGTAAGGAGGCTTCGGGTACCTCGAACATGAAGTTCATGATGAACGGCGCACTGACGCTGGGCACCATGGACGGCGCAAACGTCGAAATCGTCGACGCCGCCGGCGAAGAGAACGCCTACATCTTCGGTGCGCTGGAAGAGGAGCTGCCGGAGCTGCGTCGCACCTACAGCCCGCGTGGCACTTACGAAACGGTGCCGGGTCTCAAGCGCGCGGTCGATTCGCTTGTCGACGGCACTTTTGCTGACGGTGGCAGCGGAATGTTCCACGACCTGCACTTCTCGCTGCTGGAGTCCAACGGGTACGAGCCAGCCGATGTCTACTACGTCCTCGGCGACTTCGCTGACTACCGCGAGACCCGCGACCGCATGGCCGAGGACTACCGCGACGAGCTGGCGTGGGCCAAGAAGTGCTTCCTGAACATCATCCGTTCGGGCCGCTTCTCCTCCGACCGCACTATCCGCGATTACGCCAATGAGGTCTGGAAGCTGGAAGAGACCAAGATTTAGGCCCGGCTGGGTCAAATCCTGGCTGGGCCAAGCCCCAGCTAGGCCTGACCAGTTTCCAGCAACCGCTTGAACCCATCCTCGTCGAGGATGGGCAAGCCCAGTTCCTCGGCCTTTGTGGCCTTGGAACCGGCGTTTTCGCCAACCACCACGTAGTCGGTCTTCTTCGACACCGACCCTGCGGCCTTACCGCCACGGGAGATAATGGCTTCCTTCGCGCTGTCGCGAGTGAAGTCCTCCAAAGAGCCGGTGACTACCACGGTCAATCCCTCTAGCACCTGATCTGGACGATCGGCGACCTCATCGGCCATACGCACACCGGCAGCTTCCCAGCGCTCGACAACCTCGCGGTGCCAGTCCACCTCGAACCAGTCAGCCACGGAATCGCCGATGATCTCGCCAATGCCATCGATGGCCGAAATCTCCTCGCGGCTCGCAGCGCGCAGCGCCTCCATCGAGCCGAACTTCTGTGCCAAGGTCCGCGCCACTGTTGGACCCACATGACGAATGGACAGGCTGACCAATACGCGCCACAGCTCTTTATCCTTAGCTGCCTCGATGTTGGCCAACAGTTTCTTACCATTGGCGTTCAGGGTTTTCCGCGAAGCCGTAGTGTAGACCTCAGTGCCGAGCAAATCTTCCTCGGTGAGGTCGAAGAGGCGGGACTCGTCGGCAAGCACGCCGCGATGAATCAAATCGGCAGCGCCCCTCTCCCCCAGGTTTTCGATATCGAACCCGGAGCGGGAGGCGAGGAATTCAATTCGACGCCGCAGCTGACCTGGACAGTAGCGGGTATTGGGGCAACGCCAATCGGCATCGCTGTCCTTTGCCGGAGCCAAACGAGTACCGCACTCGGGGCAGAGAGTCGGGTAAATGTACTTTCGCTCGCTACCATCTCGGAGATCGGCTACGGGGCCGAGTACCTCTGGAATCACGTCACCGGCCTTGCGGATGGTCACACGGTCCCCGATGAGCACACCCTTTCGGTGCACCTCGGAAGGGTTGTGTAGCGTCGCCATCTCGACAGTTGACCCGGCCACGAAGACCGGCTTCATCACGGCATATGGCGTCGCACGACCAGTTCGGCCGATGGAGACTCGAATGTCCAGCAGGTCCGTGGTGACCTCTTCTGGCGGATACTTGTAGGCAATCGCCCAGCGCGGCGCCCGCGAGGTCGCGCCCAACGCGCGCTGCTCGGAAAGGGAGTCAACCTTGACCACAAGCCCGTCCATCTCGTGGATGGCGTCGTGGCGGTGCTCGCCCCAGTACTGCATCTGCTTAACGACGTCATCCGCGGAATGAACCTGCTTTGTATACGGCGACACGTGGAAACCCCACTCGTCCAAGGCACGATATGCCTCGTGCTGGGACTGTGGACGCCAGCCCTCGATATGACCAATTCCATGGCAAATCATGGACAACCGGCGCTTGGCCACTTCTGCAACATCCTTCTGTCGCAGGGAACCGGCGGCGGCGTTACGGGGGTTGGCAAACGGCTTCTGACCCGCTTCGACGCGATCGGCGTTGATGCGTTCGAACTCTTCCAACGAGATAAAGACTTCACCACGCACCTCGAGCACGTCGGGGATGTTCTCGCCGCTGATTTCATGCGGAATATCTTCGATAGTGCGCGCATTGGCGGTGACGTTCTCCCCCACGCGGCCGTCTCCGCGGGTGGCCGCCCGGACAAGGCGGCCATTCTCATAGACCAGATCGATAGACAGGCCATCGATTTTCAGCTCGGTCAGATACGTGCTGGCCGGGGTGCGGGCCAGCCAGCCGCGCAACTCCTGCTCATCGAAAACATTGTCCAAGCTGTAAAGGCGTTCGAGGTGCTCAACAGGCTCGAACACTTCCCCGTCGGCAGGCGTGTCGACCTGCGCACCGACCTGCTGCGTGGGGCTGTCCGGCACCACCAGATCGGGCCACTGCTCCTCTAACCGCTGCAGTTGACGGAACATCTCGTCGTATTCAGCATCGGAGATAACCGGCTGCGCGGTGTAGTACAGCGCAGCGTTTTCACGAATGCGAGTTGCTAGATCTTGCCACTTCTCCCGGACGTCCGCCGGCGCTGGCTCGGAGGCGGGGGCGCTGGAAAACGAAGACAAATCGGAGGTTGACAGGTCGGAGTTCTCATCGGTCGAGGAAGTCACGTCGCTCATTCTATGTCATTGCCCGGATGCGCCGGAGGACACGGAAATTCTCTTGACCTTGTTCCTGCCCCTCAGCGAATCCGCACTCTCCGCTACAGTTGAGACATGCATAATTTCGATCCGCGACGCATGCTCGCGTTTGATCTGGAGACTACCGGCACGGATCCTCGCACCTGCAAGATTGTCACTTCCGCACTGGTCCGACTGACTGAGCAGGGCAAAGATTCCACCATCATGCTCGCTAATCCCGGTGTCGAAATTCCACAAGCTGCGTCTGATGTGCATGGCATCACCACTGAAAAAGCTCGCGCGGAGGGGCGCCCGCACGATGAAGTGCTAGCGGATACCATTGCCGGCCTTCGAGCTGCCTGGCGCGATGGTCTGACCGTAGTGGCCTATAACGCGGCTTATGATCTGACGGTACTGCGCTCGCAGGATCCCAGTTTTACTGTTGACGGCCTCGTCGTCGACCCCTTTGTGCTGGATAATTACGTCGACCCAGAACGTCGTGAAAAACGCACTTTGACTGATGTCTCCCGCCATTATCAGGTGCGCCTGGACGGGGCACATGATGCCACCGAAGATGCTCTGGCGGCTGCGCGCATCGCATGGGTGATGGCGCGCCACTACCGGGAGCTAACCGAAAAATCAGGGGAAGAGCTGATGGAGCTGCAGGCCGTCGCGTACTACCAGTACAAGAAGAACCTGCAGCAGTACCTGACCGAAAAGGGTAAGGATACGTCGGACTTCACCTTCGGGTGGCCGATGGACTGAGCAGCGACCCCTTCACCCTCCCCGGCTCTCCCAATATCCAGAGTTTTGTGATTATCCAACGGAAACCGAATATCCAAATTTCGGCGGGATATCCAAGTTATCCAAGTCGATGTGGATTATCCATTGCTATGATTGATGCGTGACCACTCGCAGCGACAAGGCCATCTCCATCCCACGCAATCCTTTCCACCCCACATTCGGCCGATCCCCGGCCATCATCGGTGGGCGCGATGTCGAGCTGGACTCGTTTGAGCTGGCTCTGGCGGAAGGCCCCGGTAATCCCTGGCGAACCGCGCTAATTTCCGGTACCCGCGGAATCGGCAAGACGGTACTTCTCAACGAGTTTGAAGCCGCAGCAAAGCAACTGGGATGGATTGTGCTGCGTGCTCACATCGGCTCTGAAATGATTTCTGAGCTCACCGATGTCACCATTCCGCGCGCTTTCAGTGCCATTGACAGTGCACCGACGGGCAAGGGCCGTCACCTCACCGGCCTGTCCATCGCCGGCATTGGCGGGTTTAAGACGGAAGTCAGCACTTCTCAGCCCGAGCCCGGCAGGAATCTGCTCAGCCAACTTCAGGATCTCTCGGCTCTCCTCATGCCACAGGGATCCGGCATCTTGCTCACTCTCGACGAGGTGCAAAGTGCAGAACCCGCACAGCTCAACGAAATTGCCCATGCAATCCAGGACCTAAATCGCGACGATGCGGAGATTGCCTTTGTCGCAGCCGGGCTGCCCAGCGGTATCGAAGACTTGCTCCAGCTAGAGGGCGCAACATTCTTACGCCGTGCCGAACGCGTGTCTCTGGGCCGATTGGACGTGGAGACCACCAAGGACATCATTCGCAGAACTGCAGAACTCGGCGAACGCGCGATGACCGAGGATGCCGTCGAGCTGGCCGCTGAACTCAGCCACGGCTACCCGTATCTCATACAGACCATTGGCTCAGTCGCTTGGGCGAAGGCCAGGTTGGCCCACTCGGACACCATTACCGCTCAGCATGTCTCGGATGCCGCAGCGGAATCCATCCGCCGCATCGGGCTGCAAGTTCATGCGCCCAGCCTGCGGAAAGTGTCACCTCGCCAGATTGATTTTCTCAAAGCGATGGCGCGCCTCTCCCCCAATGGAAAGCCCGTGGCCACGAGCGTCATCGCAGAGACCATGGGACGCAAACTCTCTGGCATCTCACAGCTTCGCCATGACCTGATTTACCGTGAGCTGATTGTGTCAGCGTCGACGGGATACGTGGAATTCACACTTCCCTACTTCGCGGACTACCTCAATACGCTGGTGGAATAAGGTCGCTATTCGTCGCGAGCCAAGTCACCGGCTGCCCGACGAAGAAGCTCCGTGGCATTGCGGCCTGCGCCGAGTTGCGCCTGTGCTTCTTCATTGGAGCTGGCAGCAAAGCCGCCCATCGGCGCCAGATTCAGGCTCTCAGCAATCTGTAGGCGCGAATAGCCCAGCTCATCCCAGAACAGCGCTGCTTGCTCAGCGAGTGCTCGAGCCGGTGTCGCCACCGGGACGCCCGTGTGCTCTTCTCGCTCCGTGACCGTCACTGGCACAATACCCAGCTCCAGGGACATATCGGCACCGACCACGGCAGCCGCAAAATCCAGTTGCTGCGTGGTGGTCAGTTCTTTGCGAGGTAGCCACACTCCGGCCGCACCGGAATCCGCCAAGGCCTGAACAGCCAGGCCATCGGGGCTCGACAGCGCGATGGTCACTTCGATTTCGTCGTCACGCAGCGGCCCTGTGACTTCGAGGAAGATCTCCGCGATCTCGCGGTGCCCCTGGGCGGGGAGATAACCCGCGTTGCCCATCAGCATGGACGGGGCCTTGATTTTGCCCTGTACGACTGCGCCGAGTGCGGGTTCTGCCAGAAGTACTTCGATGTCGCTGTCGAAACGCCGACGGACATCGGCGATGTGGGAAGCCAATCCCGCGGCCAACGACTGCGCGAAGTACTTCACGGCGCCGCGGTCAACGGCGATGAGATGGCCTGCGGCATTTTCCACCGAAGTCGCCATCGTCCATGGGCCGAGAGCGGTCAGGCGAATTTTCTGCGGGGTGCGTCCCCACGCTTCCTCGCACGCGTCGATGTCTCGGTGGAGATAATCAGTGGCCAAGGCACTCGCGCGACCACGACGGTCGGCGACTTTCCAGGAGCGCGCTCCCCTGTCGACGACGAGGTCAGCCATGAGGGCGGCCGTGCGACCGACGGCATCGGCGCCGAACCCACGGGCGGGCAACGTCGGTAGCGTGAGGTGACCTTCCAGGCATTCGCCAATGACAATCTCTGCCGCCTCGTGTGGATTGCGGCCCGGCATCGGGCCAAGGCCGACAAAGGAGGTCACGACAAGTCCTCTTCACGGGCGGTCGAGACAATCGTGCCGGAGCCCAGCACGTAGTCGCCCGCAGTGTCAGTGTGGTACAAAACAGCGGCCTGACCAGGCGCGACACCACGAAGCGGATCGCTCAGGTGCAGCCGGAAGGCGCCACCGCGTCCGGTGACGTCATCGTCAGGTCCTGCCAGCACTTCAATGCGGCAGTCGATGGGGCGACCGTGCGCACGCACCTGCACCTGCAGCTTGCCGGCCTCCGAGGCAGCGAGTACCTCATCCGGGTTGGCCAGCCAGATGGCACGGTCGGCCTCGAGCACGTTGACATTCAAGTCCGCAGCCGTGCCGATTGTCACCGTGCCGGTCTCTGCATCAATGCCGGTGACATAGCGCGGCTTGCCATCCGGCATCGGCCCCGCCAGGCCAATCCCCTTGCGCTGACCAATGGTGAAACCGTAGACACCGTCGTGCTCAGCGACGGTGTCGCCAGTTTCCTTATCCACAATGGTGCCCGGGCGACGGCCAATCTTCGCGCCCAGGAACGCCTTGGTATTGCCATCCGGGATGAAGCAGATGTCGTAAGAGTCCGGCTTGTTGGCAGTGCCTAGTCCCATCCCGCGGGCTTCTTCACGAATCTCTGGCTTCTCGGTGTTTCCTACCGGGAACATCGAGCGCTGCAGCTGCTCGCGATCCAGCACGCCCAGGACATAGGACTGGTCCTTCTTCGCATCGCGGCCGCGGCGCAACAGGCCGTCGTCGCCAAGCAAAGCGTAGTGCCCCGTGACCACAGCGTCGAAGCCGAGCGCGATGCCGCGCTCTAGTAGAGCGGCGAACTTGATGCGTTCATTGCAGCGCAGGCATGGGTTCGGCGTCTCGCCGCGCTCGTAGGAGTCGTAGAAGTCATCCATGACCTCTTCCTTGAAGCGCTCGGAGAAATCCCAGACGTAGAAAGGAATGCCCAGCTCATCGCAGACGCGGCGGGCATCGCCGGAGTCCTCTAGCGAACAGCAGCCGCGGGATCCAGCGCGAACGGACTGCGGATCTTTCGACAGCGCCAAGTGCACGCCGACGACCTCGTGACCTGCGGCCAATGCACGCGCCGCAGCCACGGAAGAATCCACACCACCGCTCATTGCTGCAAGAACTCGCATTGCGTTGCAACCTTTCCCCTCTAGATTTTGTGCACGTGTCACCGTACCACCACGGGGCAAAAACTAAGCCATGCCCGCACGCCGCGCCCGCTCGACCGTTTCCGGCAGCGCCGAAATGACGGCGTCGACATCCGCCTGCGTCGAGGTGTACCCCAGCGTAAAACGAATCGACGACCGCGCTTCCGGCTCCGAAACGCCCATCGCCATCAGCACGTGCGAGGGACGGTTAACGCCCGCGCTACATGCCGATCCCGTAGAGCAGTCAATTCCCGCCGCATCGAACAGCATGATCAAACTATCGGCCTCCGCGCCCGGGAAGCTAGCGTAGACGTGCCCCGGCAAAGCGAGCTCGCTGGTGTGGATAATCGCACCGTCGATGTGCACGATTGCCCTGATGAGCTGCTGCGTCAGACCGCGGATTCGTTCATTGTCCGTCGCCATCGCGTCCACCGCCGCGCGCAGTCCTGCCGCCATGCCCGCCGCCGACGCCACGTCCTGCGTGCCCGAACGCAGTCCGCGTTCCTGCCCGCCGCCGTTGTTATGCGGGGTAAGTTTCGCTTCACGACGAACAAGCAGCGCCCCAATCCCACGGGGACCGCCGAACTTGTGCGCGGAGATGGCCATTGTAGTGGCGCCACTTGCGTGGAAATCAATTGGCAGATGTCCGGCTGCCTGCACAGCATCGATATGGAAAGGCACGCGAGCCTCCTTCGCCCGCTTGGCAATCTCCTCCACCGGCTGGATGGTGCCGGTCTCATTGTTCGCCCACATGCACGTCACCAGCGCGGTGTTCTGCCGACTAATCTCCGGGAACTGCACCATGTCAACGCGACCATCAGCACCTACAGGAGCCTCAACAATCTTGGCCCAGTGTTCCTTTTCCAGATGGTGACATGTCTTCAACACTGCATCGTGCTCGATTGGTGGAACCACAATGTCCGAGCCAGAGGCCTTGAAGTACAGGCCTGAAATCGCTAGATTGTCGGCCTCAGTTCCACCGGAAGTAAAAACTACCTCGATGGGATCGGCACCGAGCAGCTCTGCAATTTCTTCTCGGGACTCTTCCAGAACCTTTTTCGCAATGCGTGCGGTGGCGTACTGCCCCGAGGGGTTGGCCAGACCTAGGTTCTCGACCATTGCCGTGCGCGCTTCTGGGCGCAATGGTGTAGTCGCGGCATGATCCACAAAGTGACGGGTCTTCGCAGCAGACTTCATTTCACTCTTCTCGTCCGGAGCGGCAACGATGTGGTCATTAAGCATGCAGGCAGTATAACGCTGCGTGCGCCTTATGCTCACTATCCGCCATAGTTAAACCTCACTGTCTGCACGAACAGATGAGTAGGACCAAAAAAATGCTCGGAGCGGGAACAGACAGGAAATCTGTGCCCACCCCGAGCGGGTAGTTGCTAGCCGAGTTGACTCTCGGCCAGCAGCCTTACGCAACTAGCAGCCTTAAGGCAAGTGCGTATTACTTCAGGTTCTCGATAGCCTGCGGGACAACGTCGAACAGGTCACCGACGACACCGAAGTCAGCAATCTCGAACAGCGGAGCCTCTTCGTCCTTGTTGACCACAACGATGGTCTTGGAGGTCTGCATACCTGCCTTGTGCTGGATAGCACCGGAAATACCCAGAGCAACGTAGAGGTCCGGGGAAACGGTCTTACCGGTCTGGCCAACCTGGAACTGACCCGGGTAGTAGCCAGCGTCAACAGCAGCACGGGAAGCACCAACAGCTGCGCCGAGAACGTCTGCCAGCGGCTCAACAACGTTCTTGAAGCCATCCTCGGATGCGACACCGCGGCCACCGGAAACAACCAGCTTAGCCTCGGTCAGCTCCGGACGGTCGCCGCCCTCAGCCGGCGCAAAGGAAACGATCTCGACAGCGTTGTTGCCGATCTCTGGGAATGCAATCTCGGTAACGTCAGCGGAACCGGACTTCTCCTCCGGGTCAACGGAGCCCGGACGCAGAGCGTAGACCGGGGATGCGCCGTAGCCGACACCGTCAACGATGTACTCGCCACCGAAGATGGAGTACTTAACGGAAGCGTCATCGTTGATAGCAACAACGTCGGACAGCAGACCGGAACCGGTCAGCGCAGCGACGCGGCCAGCGATTTCCTTGCCGGTTGCGGAAGCGGAAACCAGCACCGGAACCTCACGCTCGGAGGCCAGGCCGACGAGAACGTCAACCTCAGGGGTGATCAGGTACTTGTCGGCATCGTCGGACTCAGCAGCGAGAATCTCGCCAGCGCCGTAGGAGGCCAGGGTGTCTGCGAAGCCAGCAGCGGTACCCGGGGTACCCACGACAACTGCGGCCGGGGTGCCGAATGCGGAAGCAGCGGTCAGCAGTTCAGCGGTGGTGTTCTTCAGCTCGCCATTTGCGTGCTCGACGAGAACGAGGACGTCGGTCATAGTGATCTTTCTCCTACTTGTATCTCTATTTGTCTTCTATTCGCGTCAAGCGCCTTAGATGAACTTCTGGGCCTTGAGGTACTCGGCCAGCTTGGCGCCGCCGTCTCCCTCATCGTTAATGCGCTCACCAGCGGTCTTAGCCGGCTTCGGAGTGGAGCCAGTGACACCGGTAGCAGCGTTTTCGAGACCAACCTGCTCTGCCTCAGCAGCAACATCGTCCAGAGTCAGCTCGGTGACCGGCTTCTTCTTAGCGGCCATGATGCCCTTGAAGGATGCGAAGCGCGGGCTATTAGCCTTCTCAGTGACGGAGACGACTGCCGGCAGGGATGCCTTGAGCTGGTAGATACCGTCTTCGACCTCACGCTCACCGGTGATGGAGTCACCTTCGATAGCGACAGAGCGCAGGTGAGTCAGAACCGGCAGGTCGCGGTAGACACCGAGGATAGCCGGGACGGAGCCGGTGCCACCGTCAGTGGAGGCATTGCCGGTGACGATGAGGTCAACATCCTCGAGAGTGTCGATGACGTTGGACAGAGCCCATGCGGTCTGAACAGCGTCGGAACCTTCAAGTGCGTCGTCCGAAAGAATGACGGCGTCGTCTGCACCCATGGACAGAGCCTTGCGCAGTGCCTCGATGGCACGATCCGGGCCAACAGTTGCGACGGTAACGTTTCCGCCGTGCTCTTCCTTCAGCTGCAGGGCAGCCTCAACAGCGTTCTCATTAATTTCGTCGAGAACTGCGTCTGCAGACTCACGATCGAGGACAAACTTGTCATCGGTGAGCTTACGCTCGGACCAGGTGTCCGGAACCTGCTTGACCAGAACCACGATGTTCGGCATTTTTCTGTCGTCCTTACTGGTTGATTACTGGTGAACGTTTATCTGACCTTACTTCGCAAGCCGCCTCACAATAAAGTGAACCAGGCCACGCTCTAGGTCGTCTGTGTTGAAGATAACAGAACCTGTCGCCAATGCGAAGGTGATCCAGATAACAATGTCGTTATTTTTTTAAATTTTTTTCTACACCACGAGCACAGCCCGCCCGCCAACATGCTATTTCCGCATGTCAGACGTTAATAGTACGCAATCAACTGCAGCTGTCTCCGCAGTATTCGCCAACAGCAAACACCGATCCCCAACGGGCTACCCCCACCAGTTTTCCGTCGTAAAGCGGTCCTTAACCGATCTCCCGGGGCTGACAGATAAACGCCGTCGCGCTCCTTCCGATGCGCGTGACCACCACCGCCAATGCCCTGGAGCCCTTAAGTTTCCACTGCTTGCGCAACGCGTCGGGGTTGACGTCTACGCCGCGCACGAGAATTTCCACCGATCCGCAATCCAACGCTGCCAGTGCCTTGCGAACCTGCTTCAACCCCACTTGCTCAATAACTTCGAACCCGGCAATCCCCTGCGGCAAAACATCGCCACTGACGTGCGCAATCCGCTCATCGAGCTGCCACAGCCCATGCGCCGCCGCAAAATGCCGCACCAGCCCGGCGCGCACAATCGCCCCATCCGGATCAATGATGTACCGACCGGCAGCGCGCACATCGACGTCGTCAGGCATGGTGTCGTCGTAGGTCTGCACGTCCACCGCCGACAACTCTAACGGCCTGTGCTTATCGACGGTCCGGATAACCATCGCCGATCGCGTTACGGATTGCCCATCGGTAACTCCGGCCAACCCCGGCGTATATAGACATGCCTCCTTGACCGCACCGTCCACCGAAGTGACAGCCACTTCCCCGCTCCACTCGCTGAAGTCGAGGCCCGGCGCACATTTGATAGCTAGTTCTTTGTCGGGCCAGGCGGCTATGAGCGCCGGCAGCGATGGGAGCAAGTCCTCCGGGTTGGTGATCCTGCGACCACCGGAGCGGCGTGCAGGGTCAGCGACAATGACGGGTGCGTCAAAGGTCGGTTGCAAAGCATCGGCCTGCGCGAAAATGTTCTTGCCGACGTTATGCCGCGCCATGGCCAGCCGCGCAAGGTCGAGATCAGACCCGACAACGGTCAGGCCCTCGTGGTCAATTGCTGCCACCTCAGTACCAATGGAGCAGGTCACATCGGCCACTGATTCGACACCGAGATGCGCAAGCCTACGAGCGCGAGCCAGCGCGACGACAAAGGGCGTGGCCTGTTGCGCTGCTTCGGAAGAGAAGATCCAGTCCCCTGGCAGTTTGCTGACCCCAGAACGCCGAGCTGCCGCGACTTCAATGACCGCGCGACCAAACTCGCCACAGTGTTGGCGTAGATGCGCGGAGTCTGCAATCAGAGACTTTTTAGTGAGCGCGAGCTGGTCGGCCTCATCTAGCCACTCCGGGTGAGCAGCAACAGCGGCCACCTCTGCAGCGGACAGGGACACTCGTTATCTCCTTCCAACTAGGGATCAGCCGGTTAACGGGGGTTGAGTAGTCGGCTAACGGTTCATACCTTTGCGCAAATGCCCCATGTGGGTGGCAACGGCAAAGTACTCATCCATAAAAGGTTCCCCGAGGAAGTCACTACTGGTGCGTCGCACCGGAGTGTTTCTGGCCGCCTCGAGAGCCTCCGCCACAGTACTGACACCGTCCAAGCGAGTCAGTTGCGCCCAGGTCGGAGGCATGAGGCCAAGTAGCCCACGGCGCCATCCATCCAAAATCGTAGTCGGTCGGAACCAACCTGAAGATGATGCCTCAGAGGTGTCACCGTCGGCTCTTTGACCGTCGGGAAGCGCGGCGAGGAAGAAATAGGTGTCGTAACGAATGGGGTTGGATTCGGGTGTCACCCAGTTAGCCCAAGGACTGACGAGTTCGGCATCGAGCGCCAGATTTTCATTGCTAAGAAAATCCGTCAATGACAACTCGTGGGCTTCCAACTGTCGTCGCTGACGGTGGAAGCGGTGGGCATCTGCGACAATCTCACCGCCAGCATCGCGAACCAACAGAGTGCCTGTTTCCTCAAAGGTCTCACGCACGGCCGCGCAGGTGAGCGCGTGCGCCCGCACGCGGTCGACGTTAAAAGCCTGCGCGATCCGCGACTCGGGGTCGGCTTCCGACGGCTCGGTCACGGCCATGCCCTCATTCGCGACAGCGGGGAAATCACGCCGGTCTACTCCACCGCCGGGGAACACGGTCATGTTGGCCGCAAAACGCATTGAGGATACGCGTTCTTGAACGTAGACCTCGAGCCCGCAGTGGGTGTCGCGGAGCAGCAACACAGTCGCAGCCAGTTTCGGCGACGCGGGTGTATTCGGGGTTTCAGGTGTCGGAACCGCCATGAGCGTCTACTTCTTCCGGTGCTTTCCAGCAGGCCGTGCCCGGCGCGCAAAGTAGCGATCATCGATGCGATCGACGACGATTTCCTGGTGGAAAGCCTTGGTCAGGTTCTCACTGGTCAGGACGTCGTCAATAAGCCCCTGTGCGATGACATTGCCTTCGTCGAGGAGCATCGCATGGGTGAAGCCGTACGGAATTTCTTCCGGGTGGTGCGTAATCATCACCATCGCCGGCGCATCCGGGTCGAGTGCGAGTTCGCCTAAGTAACCGACGAGGTCCTCGCGACCGCCGAGGTCGAGTCCGGCTCCCGGCTCGTCGAGAAGCAGCAATTCGGGGTTGACCATCATGGCTCGTGCGATGAGTACGCGCTTGCGCTCTCCCTCACTGAGAGTGCCCCAGGTGCGGTCTGCAAGATGCTCAGCACCCATGCGCTCGAGAATCTCGGAGAGCTGTTCGAAATCCATCTCTTCATAGGTCTCACGCCAGCGCCCCAGGACGGAGTAACTGGCGGAAATAACAAGGTCCGCGACCTTTTCGTCATTGGGAATGCGGTGAGCAATCGACGATGATGTCAAACCAATCATGGTGCGCAGATCACGCATGTCGGTGCGCCCAATCTGCTCGCCCATCACATGGGCCACCCCTGAAGACGGGAACTCCTCCGCTGCAGCAATGCGCATCAAAGAAGTTTTGCCTGCACCGTTCGGCCCCATGATGACCCAGCGTTCGTCAAGTTCTACTTGCCAATCGACCGGCCCGACCAGCGTACGGCCACCACGGATGAGGTTTACGTCGCGAAAGTCGAGTAGCAAATCTTCGTTAAAGTCTTCTTCCAATTCAGCCACACATCCATGGTGCCCTAACTTTGCCCAAATGTGCGCTTGGACATTCTCATCTATCCTCGGTAGAGAGCAAATCGAGTTCACTCGAGATGGTTTTGCTTCGATTTTCACCTAGCTCGCCGACAATTAGGAGAACGTCTTTTATGACTGGTCGAATCGGTATTGATGACATCCGTCCTCAAATCAACGGTGGTGCAACTCCATCGAAGGCCGTAGTGGGTGAAGTCGTCCCAACCTTTGCCGTCATTTGGCGAGAAGGCCATGACGCGATGAACGCCACGCTCAACGTCAAGGGGCCGAAGGAATCAGCTTTTGCTTCCCGCTCACAGCGCATTCCAATGCACTTTTCTGACCATGATCCAAATCAGGTCAATGCCACCTTCGTCCCAGACGTTCCGGGGCTGTGGACCATTCGCATTGATGCCTGGTCCGACCCGATGGCAACGTGGCGCAACGCTATCACCAAGAAGTTCGAGGCCGGTCAGAGCGAAGCTGAACTCGCTAATGATCTAGAAATTGGCGCCGCTCTCTTCGACCGCGCCGCCGCTGGTGCCGCTGCTATCCACCGCAACCACCTACGCTCCATCGCCGCAGGTCTGCGCGGCGACGGCGATCTTCGCGCCCGCATTGCAGCCGCGCTTTCCGACGAGACCCGCGCCATTTTGCAGGCGCACCCGGTGCGCGACCTTTTGACCCGCGGAAAGACCCGCAAGATCAAGGTTGACCGCCGCGAAGCCCTGTACTCCTCTTGGTATGAGTTCTTCCCCCGTTCCAACGGTGGTTACGGCGAAAATGGCGAGCTGCTGCACGGCACATTCAAGACTGCGGTTGCACAGCTTGATCGCGCTCAGCGCATGGGCTTCGACACGGTCTATCTGCCCCCGATTCACCCAATCGGTGAAATCAATCGCAAGGGTCGCAACAACACCCTGACCCCGGAACCGGGCGATGTCGGATCTCCGTGGGCTATCGGCTCCGCAGAAGGTGGCCACGACGCCATCCACCCGAGCCTCGGTGACGAAAAGGACTTCAAGGAATTCATCAAGGCTGCTAAGGAGCGCGACCTCGAGGTCGCTATCGACCTAGCGCTCCAGTGTGCACCGGACCACCCCTGGGCTAAGGCTCACCCGGAGTGGTTCACCGTGCTGCCGGACGGCACCATTGCCTACGCCGAGAATCCGCCAAAGAAGTACCAGGACATCTACCCGCTGAATTTCGACAACGATGCCAAGGGCCTGTACGCAGAGGTTCTGCGTGTAGTGAAGTTTTGGGTCAAGCGTGGAGTCAAGGTCTTCCGCGTGGATAACCCCCACACCAAGCCGGGCAACTTCTGGGAATGGCTGATTGAAACCGTTCACGAAACCAACCCGGAGGTCATCTTCCTCGCCGAGGCCTTCACCGCCCCGGCCCGCCTCTACGGCCTGGCCAAGGCTGGCTTCACTCAGTCCTACATCTACTTCCCGTGGAAGACTACGAAGGAAGAGCTGACCGAATTCGGCGAGGAGATTACCCGCCATGCGGACATCGCTCGCCCATCCCTATGGGTCAATACCCCCGATATTCTGCATGACTTCCTGGTCAAGGGCGGCCGTAGCGCCTTCGCCATCCGCGCCGCGCTGGCTTCAACCCTGTCTCCGCTGTGGGGCATGTACTCCGGCTTCGAGCTGTTTGAAAACGTTCCGGTCAAGGAGGGCTCCGAGGAGTACCTCGACAGCGAGAAGTACCAGCTCCGCAGCCGCGATTACGACCAGGCACTGGCCACCGGCAACTCGCTGGAGCCGTTCATTGCCACGCTGAACAAGATTCGTCGGGAGCACCCTGCTCTGCAGCAGCTGCGCAACTTGCACTTCCACGACATCGACAATGACAACCTGCTGGCTTACTCGAAGCTCGATCCGGTCACCGGCGATGCCATCCTCGTTGTTCTCAACCTCGATCCGTGGAATGCCCAGGAAGCTACCGTGCACCTCGACATGGATTGCATCGGGCTCCGCAACCACGACCGCATGGATGTCACTGACCTGATTACCGGCAACCAGTTCAACTGGGGCAAGGACAACTACGTCCGCCTGGCACCGTGGGAAAACGTTGCGCACATCATCAAGCTGCCGGAAATCGATGTCAAGCTCCGCCACAAGTTGGCTTGGCGCGACGTCCCCGACTACGAGGGCTAGAACGCTTGCTGGGAACTTTCGGGGTTAGTGGGCCGCTGACCTGACCACTGTCGCAACGATTCGTCGTTAGGCTGGCGGGTGAGTTAGCAGCCCACTGTCCCCTACCTCCCTCTATTTCTTTAAAACTTAACTCAACAACTTCACATTCACCTACCTAGAAACGCTTCGGAAGGACCTTCCATGGGAGCCCACACAGATCCCCGCCTCGCAATTGATTCCGGCGATATGGATCGCCTGCGCTACTGCACCCATCACGATCCGCACAGCATCTACGGCGCACACGTCGTGGACGGTGACACGGTTATTCGCACGAGGGTCTTCGGCGCTCAGGCAGTTACTGTCGTCAGCACGCGCGGCGAGTTTGAAGCGGAGAACCTGGGCGACGGTTTCTTCACCGCCCTCGTCCCCGGCGGCGATGACTTCGACTACCGTCTGCGCATTACGTGGGACTCCGGCGAGACCGTAGAGCGTGCCGACGGCTACCGTTTCCTCCCCACTATCGGCGCTGGTGACCTACACCTAATCGGCGAGGGACGTCATGAGGAACTGTGGAAGGTTCTCGGTGCTCACCTTCGCAGTTACGACACAGAGCTGGGTACGGTCGAAGGCACCTCGTTTACGGTCTGGGCTCCGAACGCACGCGGCGTCGCCGTGGTCGGTGACTTCTGTATGTGGAACGGCGCGCAGTACCCAATGCGCTCTATGGGTGGCGCAGGTATCTGGGAGCTGTTCATCCCGGGTGTGGGTGAGGGCGAAGTCTACAAGTTCGCCATCACGACACCGGAGGGACAGCGTCGCGATAAGGCCGACCCGATGGCGCGTGCTGCTGAGCTCCCACCGGCTACCGGGTCGATTGTTGCGACCTCCGACTACGCCTGGAGCGACCAAGCGTGGATGGAAAAGCGCGCCAACACAGACTGGACCGAAGAGCCCATCTCTATCTACGAGGTCCACTTGGGTTCCTGGAAGCAGGGCCTGAGCTACGAGGTTATGGCGGAGAAGCTGGTGCGTTACGTGGTCGACATGGGCTACACCCATGTGGAGTTCATGCCAGTATGTGAGCACCCGTTCACCGGTTCCTGGGGTTATCAGGTTTCCGGCTACTACGCTCCGACCAGCCGCTTCGGCACCCCAGATCAGTTCCGCGGTCTAGTTGATGCCTTCCACGCCGCTGGCATCGGTGTCATCATGGACTGGGTTCCGGGGCACTTCCCGAAGGACGAGTTCGCACTTGCCCGCTTCGATGGCACGGCTTGCTACGAGCACCCGGACTGGCGCCGCGGCGAGCAGCGCGACTGGGGCACCTACGTTTTCGACTTCGGCCGCAACGAGGTACGCAACTTCCTCTACGCCAACGCACTGTACTGGGCAGAAGAGTTCCACATCGACGGTCTGCGCGTCGACGCAGTGGCTTCCATGCTGTACCTGGACTACTCCCGCAATGAAGGCGAGTGGCTGCCGAACCAGTACGGTGGCCGTGAAAACCTCGATGCTGTTCAGTTCCTGCAGGAATTCAACGCCACGGTACACAAGCACAACCCGGGCTTCCTCACCGTGGCCGAAGAATCTACTTCTTGGCCGGGTGTGACCGCACCTACCGAGCACGGTGGCTTGGGCTTCTCTATGAAGTGGAACATGGGCTGGATGAATGACACGCTGGAGTACTTCAGCAAGGAGCCGATTTACCGCTCCTACCACCACCATGAGCTCACCTTCGCTATGGTCTACGCCTACTCGGAAGAGTTCATTCTGCCGATTAGCCACGACGAGGTCGTGCACGGCAAGGGCTCGCTGTGGGAGCGCATGCCGGGCGGCGATTGGGATAAGGCCGCAGGCCTACGTACTTTCCTGACCTTCATGTGGGCGCACCCGGGCAAGCAGCTTCTATTCCAGGGTCAGGATCTTGGCCAGAACCACGAGTGGAACCACGATGAGTCCGTGGCTTGGGACAACCTCGAAGGTTGGAGCGGCGAATTCCACCGCGGCATTCAGCTGCTGGTTAAGGACATCAACGCCATCTACAAGGAAAACCCAGCGTTCTACACCCAGGATGACCGCCCAGAGGGCTTCCAGTGGATTAACGCGGATGATTCCACAAACAATGTTGTGTCCTTTGTCCGTTACGGCACCGATGACTCGGTCGTCGCCTGCGTCTATAACCTGTCGGGAACCACGCAGGAAATCTACAAGATTGGCGTACCGCGCGGTGGCCAATGGACGGAGATTCTGAACACAAACGCATCGCGTTACGAGGGCTCCGGCTACGGTGAAAACGGTACTGTGACCGCGGTCGAGCACGGTTGGAACGGCCAGGCTCACTCGATTGATTTGGTGCTGCCGGCCAACACCGCCGTTTGGCTGAAGTGGCAGGGCTAGTCCCGAATCCAGCCAAACAAAAGACAATCACATAGGAATTGCCCGTGCTGCACGGTTTTCAGTGATCTGAGTTTCCTCCTGAAAACCTGACACACGGGCAATTTTGTTTTGGGGAGCGTATCCAGGTTTTATCCTCGGAACGGATTGAACCAGTCAGGTTCCAAAGATTCGTTGTAATTCGCAGAATCTGAATCATCGGTGTACGCGGATCCATCCATGCTGTCGGTTCCGATGCGATCCGGAATGCCGTCGCCATCCTCATCCGCGCTCCACGTCGCAGCCTGCTTGGCAGTCAGTGGCTTGCCATCCTTACCAAGGCGATTGTAATCCGGCAGAAGCGGGGCTATTTGGGAACCCAGCTGGCCGAGCAGGCCGTCGGTAAGCTCATTGAGCGGCACCTCATCAAAGCGCGTCGTAATGGCGTAAGCGATGGGTCCGGCTGCGGTGTACAAAATACCGTGGTCATTAACGCCCTCGGCAGTGTCACCGGTCTTCTGGACTGCGGAGCCGACGTACATCACAAACTTCTGCGAACCACCGTAAGTGAGGTAGGTCAATGCAGTTTGTGCCGTGTCCTTGGTAATGAAGTTGTGCTTTGAGGTGCCATCGGCCACTTCCTGGAGACGTGCCATGAACAGCGCAGCTTGAGAGGGAGTAAACCAGGACCGATCACCGCTGGGATTGGGGATGTTGAACTTGTTGCCCAGGTGGTAGCGCTTGTCATCAACACCGGCTTCCTTGATGGTTTTGTTGACCTCGTCGAAACCAGCGACAGCGTCAATCAACCCATTCGCCGCGGTGTTGTCCGAATACCGCATCACGTACTGCAACAGCCCGTCGAGCGTGTATTGGCCAGGGCCAATCACGCTTCCGCCAACACCATTGTCCCAATCGACCGTCACCGTCTTGTCTAGGTCATCGCCGAATTTCTTCAGCGCAGTAACCACTAACGGAGCCTTGATGGTCGATGCGGAGTACTCCTTCGTATCCTCGCCTACCGACGCCGTGAGCCCTTTGTATGGACCGTCAATGACACGCAAATAGACACCTAAATCAATGCCATAGTTGTCGGAGAAACTCTTAGCCGCAGTATCGAGGACGTCCTGTGCATCAGACCAGGTGACTTCCTCGGAAGCATCCCAACCGTTATCTGGAGCATTAGGTTTTGTGGTAGCAGTGGTGGCCTTGGACCCGGTGGTGCTTGGGACATCGATGGTGCACCCCGCCAACAGAGTCGAGGCCGAAAGCGCAACAATGACCGAGGCGGAAGTAGCGCGAAGGGCTTTGGGGCGAAGTCGCATGCAAAACTCCTGGCTGCAGAAAACTGAAGACCAAAGGCACCTAGCGCAGTATGAACTGTCTGAGGTGAACAGGTGGATGAGATGCAGTGGTAACTGCTGTAAACCACTGAGAACTGTTGGAAGATTACCACCTTCCGAAAAATCTCGTTGCACTGGGGCGCAGCTTTTGTGCAACAATGGATTAAATATAGACATGATTAAAAGAATCAATGTCCAACGGTGCACCCAGGCAGTTGAGCTGCACATTTGATGCTTAATGCTTCAACGATGCCTCGTCCGAGACCGCTGCTAGAAATAGCGCACGGCACCGAAAATCGGAGGAAGTGAATCGCAATGAAGGAAAAGGTACATCGCTTGATGGACCGCATGCAGATTCGCCATGCCCATATGCGCAACACCTGGTATGGGCCGGTACTCTCCCCGGTTCTTCTCGTCGCAGGCTTCGTATTGCTCATTGTTGGCATTATCATTTTGCCAACTCCTGCTCCCGGATGGCTCTGCATCTTTGTTGCACTGGGAATTCTCTCGTTGGTGCATCCGCCGACACGTCGCCTGAACATCTGGTTGGCAGCAAAATTGGACGCCTTTTACGCCTGGTATGCGGAGCGTCATGTGGCAATGAAAGCAACACTTTTCCTGTTGCTAATGGCGTTTATGGCCGCTGTAATGGGCAGCGTCTACTACTTCATGGCTCCGGATGACTGGCCATACACCGACGCTTCAAGCTAGGAGCCTGAGCGCTTTCCAGGCTCCTAGTACAGTGCCCCTAGTCCAGTACTCCTAGTACAGTGCGCTAGCCATCCTCCGGCGTGCATCCAATGCCACTGGATCTGCGGTATCGAATAGCACAAGCAGCTCTAGTAGACGCGACTTGATGGCCTCACGGTCATCGCCAAACACCTGCGGGAGCAACTTCAACAAACGATCGAGCGCCTTCGCTGGATCGTCGACAAGCATCGTGACATCCGCGGCATCGAGGGCGAGCGCGACGTCCTTCGGCGCAGCGTCGGCCTTTGCAATTGGATCTGCGCTGCGATCGATTTTGGCAGCGCGGGCGAAGAAGGACACATTCGCGTGAGCGCGCTTCAGCCCCTGATTTGCGGGCTCGGACTGCAGCATAGCGTCATACAGCTCCAACGCTCCGTCGAAATTGCCCTCCTCGAGCAACTCTTCGGCCTGCTCCAAACGCGGGTCATCGGTGGGTACGGGATTGCCGAAGAAGTCAGTAGGCTCCGGAGCCTCCGGCCCGCTGCCCTCCCCAGCCATACGAGTTCCCGCCGGCAACCCCTTGAGACGCCCCCGAGTGGCCTCCATAACCTGCGCCAGCCACTGCTCCAGCCAATCCCTGGTTTTCTCACCCACAAACATGCCAATGGGACTGCCCATAGCCACAGCCGTGACTGTCGGCACTGCCTGCACACCGAATGCCTGGGCCAGCTGTGGATGCTCCTCAGCATCTGCCCACGCCAGGATCCAGTTCAAATTGGCCTCACGAGCCATGCCTTCTAGCTCAGCCCGAAGACGCAGCGAATCAGCTGCTCCAGCCATGCCGATCAAGACAATTACCGGTACCTGCTCCGAGCGCAGAACGACTTCTGCCTCAAGAGTCTGCGGGGCAATCTCAACTACAGGAGGAAGCCCATTTCCCTGATCACTGGTTGCCCGCTCGATCTCCTCTCGGCGTTTACGTTCGGCTTCGGCGCGCTGGTGGAGCTGCTCCAAATCAACCGTGCCGGGCGGTGGTGGCGGAGTCGAGCACTCGCGGTGACCGTGTGCTCCATGCGAGTGACCATGAGAATGGCCATGGGCGTGACCATGTCCAGCTGGCATCGTAAAAGGGTTCCTCTCCAGTGTCGTCGTAAAGCCTATGTGAAGACCTATGTAGAGCCTACGTGTCCAATCCGAACAAGAGACTAGTCGGTGGCTTTCAGCGCATCCTCGACCGCATCCACTTTCGCACGCAGCTGCCCGGTGTATCCGTTGCGAATGTCCGCTTTGATGACCAGAGAAGTACGCGGACTGACACGGCTGACTGCTTCCGTGGCTCGCTTAATGACATCCATCACCTCATCCCATTCGCCTTCAACAAGGGTGAACATGGCATTGGTCTCGTTGGGCAGGCCAGATTCGCGCACAACACGCACGGCTTCAGCAACGGCCTCAGCCATTCCCTGCTCAGGATCGGAGAAAGTGGGGGCAACAGAAAATGCGACAATCATGGCGCCGATAATAGCGAGTACCCTGGAAACTATGAGTGAGACACAGATTCCCGTTCCCCATAAGTACGTAGTCGCTGTTGATCACGTCGGCGTCGCAGTCCCGGATTTTGATGCCGCTATTGAGTGGTACCGCGCAAACCTTGGTTTCATCAACTACCACGATGAAGTCAATGAAGAGCAGGGTGTCCACGAGGCCATGGTCGGCCCGGCCGACAAGGTTGAAGGTGGCACTCTGGTTCAGATTCTCGCGCCACTGAATGACCAGTCCACGATTGCAAAGTACCTGGACAAGAAGGGTCCAGGAATCCAGCAGTACGCAGTTCGTGTCACTGATCTGGAGGCGCTGATGGCGCACCTGAAGGAGCAGGGCACCCGGGTGCTGTACCCGGAGCCGAAGATCGGTACCGCAGGTTCGCGCATCAACTTCATCCACCCGAAGGATGCCGGCGGCGTCCTGCTGGAGCTCGTTGAGCCGGCTAAGTAAATCTATCCCCAGCGGCGCGTGATAGTGCGGTGAGCTCTATTGCGCCAGCAGTTAGTGTGCCAATGGCGCCGGTCATCGGCGCCTGCACCATAATCCTGCGGCCAAGCTACGATGTGCGAGGTCCCGGGCATGATTTCCTGGTCGCACCCTGGACAGCGATAAACCTTGTTCGACTGTCCAGCGCTGATGTTACGCACCGCAAAGTCCACGTCCTGCCAACCGGCAGGCCCAGATTCAGTGCGGGTGTTTTGGAAAGAACTGCCAAATGTGGGCAGGCTGCCGCGATTCTGGCCGTGGTTATTACGCCCGCCGCGTTGGTTGCCTCGTTGATTACCGCGCCGCTTGTGGTTTCGCCTAGGCATGGCTAGAACAACCGCAATTCATTGGACTCCAGGCCACGCAGGGCGTCGTAATCCACGGTCACACAGCGAATCCCACGATCCTCTGCCAGAGTCTTGGCCTGTGGCTTAATCTCCTGGGCAGCAAAAATCCCTTCCACCGGTGCCAGCAGCTCATCGCGGTTCAGCATCTCCAAGTAACGGGTTAGCTGCTCAACGCCATCGATACCGCCCCGACGCTTAACCTCGACTGCAACGGTGGCGCCGTTTTCATCGCGGCCAAGCAGGTCCACCGGTCCGATCGGGGTTGGGTATTCGCGCCTAATCAGGGTGTAGCCCTCGCCAAACGTTGTGAACTGATCTGCAAGCAGTTCCTGTAGATGCGCTTCTACCCCGTCCTTCTCCAGGCCAGGGTCCTCTCCCAGTTCGTACGTGCTATCAGCCAGCACCTTGCCGATAGTTATACGAAGCTGCTCGCCCTTCTTATTCTCGACGACCCAGAGCTTTTCACCAGTGTCTTCACCCGACTCGTCGAGAATATCCTTCTCCGTCAGCGTGCACGGCGGTGTCATCCAGTTTAGAGGCTTATATGCACGGTCGTCGGCATGCACAGAAACAGACCCATCGGCTTTCACCAACAGCAAGCGCGGGGCATGAGGCAGATGGGCATTCAAGCGACCGACATAGTCAACGGTGCATTCAGCAATCACAAGGCGCATTCCCCTACCCTAACGTGACTGCCGCGCGGGAGAAAACAATACCCACTAGAGCCTTAGCAATAGCCTGTCGTCCGAGGCTAATACTGACTTCCTCGGCCACGGTTATAAGCCGAACGGAAACGGCGCTCAATGTCTGTAGGAAACTCACGAGTCTGGCGTGACGACGGCTTCGACTCCACCCACGCCACCAGCGCAGTGTCCGAGGACGAGTCCACAGCAAACTCCCATTCGGTATTTTTCCCCGTTTTAATCCTGACTCCCCGAAGCCCGGGCGCGAAAAAACCCGCCTCGATGTCAGTCGGATCTCGGCGATCCACAATAGTGACATCGTGACGGGCAAATTCGGCATCACAGCCAGGACGCAGCGAACGTAGCTTGTACATCTTCAACGTCGACTCGGAATAAACAATGACACCATGGCGCCAATGACTGCCATCACCTGCAGGAAGGCGACGAGCAATAACAGGAGTACCTTTTGCATGCAGGCTGGCGAAACGCCACAGGGCAAGGACCCCGCCGACGATCAACATCGCACCGATAATCATGAACATGATTGACATCATGGTTACGCTTGAAAACACTATCTGCCAGCCTCGCATCCGGGTGAATAGACGACGAACCTTGGTTCAAAAGCGCATTAGAGGCTTTTTACAAACCCTACCCGATTGTTGCACTGACATGAAAAATAACTAAGAAAAACGGGGCGGGAAGCTGGCAAGATTTCTCTTGCGAGCTCCCCGCCCCGTTTAAAGAAGCAGGAAGAATACGGTCGTGCGACCGGATGTTCAGGCGAAAAGACTAGTTGGTGGAAGCGCGACGAGCCGCGCGGACCTCCGACTCAGCCTGTGCCTTTACTGCAGGGTCATCCGAAGTCAGGTTGGACTCGGCCTCGGAGAGGTTAACCTCGTCAGCCCAGATTGCCTTATCCGCGAGGATCGAAACCTTCGAGGTAGACACGGAAATGAACCCACCCTGTACCGAAGCGACAAGAACCTTGCCGTCTGCGGTCTTGATGGTCACCGTGCCGTTGTTGACCAGCTGGCCAAGCAACGGCTGGTGTCCGGGCAGCACGCCGATCTCACCCTCGGTGGTCTGGGCAGAGACCAAGGTGGCCTTGCCCTTCCAGAGCGGTCGCTCAACGGCAACCAGTTCAGCGGTGATTTCAGCCATGAGGATGCCCCTTACTTCTTCTGCATTTCAGCGTACTTCTTCTCGACATCGTCGAGGCCACCCAGGCCGTCGAAGGCCATCTCCGGGTAGTTGTCGAAGTCGCCCTTGCAGATGCGGTCGAAGGCAACGATGGTGTCCTTCAGCGGGACGTACGAACCAGGCAGACCCGTGAACTTCTCAGCAACGAAGAAGTTCTGACCCAAGAATCGCTGGATACGACGTGCACGCTGCACGGTCACCTTGTCCTCCTCAGACAGCTCGTCCATACCGAGGATGGCGATGATGTCCTGGAGTTCCTTGTTCTTCTGCAGGATGTTAATAACCTGCTGAGCAACGCGGTAGTGCTCCTCACCGACGATCGACGGCTCGAGGATACGAGAAGTCGAAGTCAGCGGGTTCACTGCCGGGTAAATACCCTTCGATGCAATCGAGCGGTCGAGCTCGGTGGTTGCATCGAGGTGGGCGAAGGTCGTTGCCGGAGCCGGGTCGGTGTAGTCATCGGCAGGCACGTAGACGGCCTGCAGAGAGGTAATCGAACGGCCCTTGGTGGACGTAATGCGCTCCTGCAGAACACCCATCTCGTCAGCCAGGGTCGGCTGGTAACCCACGGCGGAAGGCATACGACCCAGCAGGGTCGAAACCTCAGAACCGGCCTGGGTGAAACGGAAGATGTTGTCAATGAAGAGCAGCACGTCCTGGTGCTGAACATCGCGGAAGTACTCTGCCATGGTCAGACCCGACAGCGCGACGCGCATACGGACTCCCGGAGGCTCGTCCATCTGGCCGAAGACGAGGGCGGTGTCCTGGAGAACGCCCATCTCTTCCATTTCCAGGAAGAGGTCGGTGCCCTCACGGGTACGCTCACCAACACCGGCGAAGACCGAAGTACCGGAGAACTCGCGTGCAATACGAGTAATCATCTCCTGGATCAGAACGGTCTTACCGACACCGGCACCACCGAACAGACCAATCTTGCCGCCCTTAACGTACGGGGTCAGCAGGTCGATGACCTTAATACCGGTTTCCAGAATCTCGGTCTTGCCCTCGAGCTGGTCGAAGGCCGGCGGCTCACGGTGGATGCCCCACTGCTCACCATCGCGACCCAGGCCCGGCTCATCCAGGCAGTCGCCCATTGCGTTAAAGACGTGACCCTTGACGACGTCACCAACCGGAACCGAAATCGGCTTACCGGTGTCCTTGACCTCTGCACCGCGGACCAGGCCGTCGGTCGGAGCCATAGCAATGGTACGAACCATGTTGTCACCGAGGTGCTGTGCAGTCTCGAGGACAATGGTCTTGGCGACCGAAGGAAGGGTAACTTCCACGGTCAGCGCGTTGTAAAGTGCCGGCAGTTCGTTACGCGGGAACTCCACGTCGACGACGGCACCGATGACACGCACAACACGGCCCACAGCCGTGGTGGTGTTCTGCTCACTTAGAGCTGTGCTCATATCTAGTCACTTTCTCCGCTGTCGTCGAGCGCACCGGCGCCACCGACGATTTCTGTGATTTCCTGGGTAATCTGTGCCTGACGTGCCTGGTTAGCAACACGCGAGAGGTCCTTGACCAGCTCGGTAGCGTTGTCCGTCGCGGACTTCATAGCGTTACGACGGGCAGCGGACTCAGAGGCAGCGGCCTCGAGCATCACTGCGAACAGAGTGCGGGACACGTACTGCGGCAGAAGCTCTGCCAACAGGGTGTCTGCATCAGGCTCGAATTCATAGTCCGGCTTGAGGTCATCTGATCCATCGGACAGCATGTCCTCGCCCTGAGCAATCTCGACATCCTCGTACACAGGCTCAATCGGGAGCATCTGGTGTGCACGCGGAATCTGAGAAAGCATGGACACGAATTCCGTGTAGACAACGTGGACCTGGTCGAAGCCCTGAACGGCCTCGCCGTTGGTGCCACGCAGGCCTTCGCGGTACTTGGCAGTGCCCTCGGCCGTAGCGTTGAAACCATCAATGAGGTGACGACGCACGTCGTGGGTTGCGGCGTAGTCCGGATCCTGGGAGAAGCCCTCCCACGTACCGGCGAGCTCGACACCACGGAAGTCGTAGTAGTCGGTGCCCTTACGGCCAGTCACGTAGAGAACGACCTCATGCCCCTGCTCTTCCAGAGCGGTACGCAGTTCTGCAGCCTTCTTCAGGACGTTGTGGTTGTAGCCGCCACACATGCCGCGGTCACTGGTGACAACCAGGACTGCAACACGCTGGTTACCCTCACGCTTTACGAGCATCGGGTGATCCAACGACGAAGCCGATGCGAGACGTCCGATGACCTTCTCGATTTCGTCGGCGTACGGCTGGGAGTCTGCTACGCGACGCTGCGCCTTAGTAATGCGCGAGGTTGCGATAAGCTCCTGGGCCTTGGTGATCTTCTTGGTCGAGTTCACCGACTTGATTCGGGCTCGAAGTTCACGAAGATTCGCCATGTCCTATTCCCTCCCTTCAATTGCGAAAACGGTCATTGAGTAGCTCAACCTGCCTAGTTCTGGGCAGTCTTGCGGGAGACCGTAATCTGCTGCTTCTTGAGCTCGCCCTCGTCGAGTGCCTCGACCGGAGCCTCGGAAGCCAGCGGTGCGCCCTCAGAAGTCTGGAAGGACTTCTTGAAGTTAGCGGTAGCGGACTTCAGAGCAGCCTTGGACTCGTCAGAGAAGGCGACGCCGCCGTCAATCTGCTCGAAGACTGCAGGCTGAGTGTCCTGCAGGTGCTCAAGCAGCTCGGCCTCGAAGCGACGGACGTCCTCAACCGGGACATCGTCGAATTCGCCCTCGCCAGCGAGGTAAATGGAGGTCATCTGGTACTCGACCGGCTGCGGGTGGTTTTCCTTCTGCTTCAGCAGCTCAACCAGACGCTGACCGCGCTCCAGCTGACGCTTGGAGGCATCGTCCAGGTCGGATGCGAACATTGCGAATGCTTCCAGGTCGCGGTAGGACGCGAGGTCCAGACGCAGGTTACCGGAAACCTTCTTCATGCCCTTGGTCTGTGCGGCACCACCAACACGGGAAACCGACACACCGACGTTAATAGCCGGGCGGACACCCTGGTTGAACAGGTCGGACTCGAGGAAGACCTGGCCGTCGGTAATGGAAATGACGTTGGTCGGAATGAAGGCCGACACGTCGTTTGCCTTGGTCTCGATAATCGGCAGTGCGGTCAGCGAGCCTGCACCCATGTCGTCGGAGAGCTTCGCAGCACGCTCCAGCAGACGGGAGTGGAGGTAGAAGACGTCACCCGGGTAAGCTTCGCGTCCCGGCGGGCGACGCAGCAGCAGCGAGATGGCACGGTATGCCTCTGCCTGCTTAGTCAGATCATCGTAAATGACCAGGACGTGCTTGCCCTGGTACATCCAGTGCTGACCCAGTGCGGCGCCTGCGAATGGTGCAAGCCACTTGAAGCCTGCGGCATCCGACGCCGGGGCAGCAACGATAGTGGTGTACTCGAGTGCGCCCTGCTCCTCGAGGGTCTGGCGCACACCAGCAATGGTGGAGCCCTTCTGACCGATAGCAACGTAGATGCATCGCACCTGCTTGCTCGGGTCACCGGACTCCCAGTTAGCCTTCTGGTTCAAGATGGTGTCCAGGCAGACCGCGGTCTTACCGGTCTTACGGTCACCAATGATCAACTGACGCTGACCACGACCAATTGGGGTCATTGCGTCGATGGCCTTAATACCAGTAGCCATCGGCTCTTCAACCGGCTGACGCTGCAGCACGGTCGGTGCCTGCAGCTCGAGGACGCGGTCCTCTTCAGCCTCAATGTCGCCCAGGCCGTCAATCGGCTGGCCCAGGGGGTTAATTACGCGACCGAGGAACTTGTCCCCGACCGGAATCGAAAGGACGTCACCCGTCCGCTTTACCTCGTCACCCTCTTTAAGCGACTCGAAGTTACCCAGCACCACAACGCCGACCTTGTCGGTGTCGAGGTTCTGAGCGACGCCAATAACGCCGCCCGGGAACTCCAGAAGCTCATTCGTCATGACCGACGGCATTCCCGAAACCTGGGCGATACCATCAGCTGCACTGATAACAACGCCAACCTCCTCGCGGGAGGCCTCCGGGGAGTAGCTCGAGGTGTAGTTCGCAATCGCGCTACGGATCTCGTCGGAGGAGATCGTCAGCTCCGCCATGTTCTTCCTGCTCTCGGTAATATTCTTCCAGTGATTAATCGTCTAAACCATCCGTCAGCCGAGGCCGACGCGCAGCTTCTCAAGCTTTGTTGAAAGGCTACCGTCGATGACCTCGTCGCCAACCCGGATGACCAGTCCACCGAGAATCGACTTATCGATCACGGTGTGGATGGACATCGCCTTGCCGTAGACTCGGCCGAGCTTGTCCGCCAGTGCTCGCTCTTGCTCGTCAGAGACGGCCGTGGCACTGGTCACGCGAGCGACGACGTGGTTCCGCAGGCCGGCGGCTAGCCGGGACAGGGAGTCAATGTCGTCCGCGGGGCGCTTGGATGGGCGGCCAACAGCCTGCAGTGCGAGGGTTTCGGTCACGGAAGTGACCTTGCCGTACAGCACAGAGGCGAGGAGCCCACGCTTGGCTTCGGGGGTTGCGGCCTTGTCGGCCAGCAGCTGTTCAAGCTGCGACTGCTCAGCCAGGATGTGTCCCAGTTGGAACAGCTCAGACTCAACAGTCTCAAGCTGTCCCTGGCCTTCGGCAGAGCGAAGGAGGGCTCGACGGCCCAGCTCTACCAAACCCTCACGCATTTCACGCGGGGTGGACCATACCTGCGCGGCAGCATCCACGACGAGGTTAAGAGTCGTCTCAGATACCTTGCCCGCGAACAGGCTCCGGACAAGGCCGGAACGCTGTTCCGCAGTCGCCGAGGTGTCGGCGACAGCGACACGCAGGCCGCGGTCGGAGTCCAGGACCTCGACGATGTCGAAAAGCTCGGAACCAGTCTGAGCAGCCTGAGCAACAGCGACATTGTCGCCACTGATAGCGGCGTCCAGTCGCTGGCTAAGGGCTGCCAGGGATTCGCGGCTTGCTGCGTGCATGTCGCCTACTTTCCGGCCGGGGCCACGGTGTCAAGGTTGGACAAGAAGTTGTCAATCGTCGACGAGTTACGAACGTCGTCGGAAAGCTGCTCGCCCAGAAGGCGCTCAGCGAGATTGATGGAGTTCTGGCCCATTTCCTTGCGCAGCTCTGCGACTACCTGCTCACGCTGGGCAGCGAGCTGCTTCTCACCGGACTCGATGATTCGTGCGCTCTCGTCATTAGCCTTGGTCGTAGCGTCTGCAATGATGCGCTGACCCTGTGCACGGGCTTCGTCGCGAATCTTTGCTGCTTCAGTACGGGCCTCTGCGAGCTGACTGTTGTACTTTTCCAGAGCGGCCTTGGCTTCAGCCTGTGCAGCTTCAGCGCGTTCAATGCCGCCCTCAATCCGGTCCTCCCGCTCGGTCAGGACCTCCTGGAACTTCGGAAGAACGAGCTTCCAGAAGAGAACCAGGATAACTACCAGCGGGACAACGGACCAGACGATGTCATAGGTCTTTGGCAGCAGCGGGTTGATGGACTCTCCCATCGGGAGGTCACCCGCAGCTAGCAAAAAGGTGAAATCTGTCATGGTTTACGTGTTCTCCGCCTGAGGTCCGGACTTAAACAAAAACGAAGCCTGCGACCAGGCCGATTAGGGCGAGAGCCTCAGTGAAGGCAATGCCCAGGAACATGGTGGTACGCAGCTGGCCGGCCATCTCAGGCTGGCGTGCCATACCCTCAACGGTCTTGCCGGCGACGATGCCGATGCCGAGGCCCGGGCCCAGGGTGGACAGACCGTAACCGATGGTCTTCAGGCCAGCGTTGGTGTCGACAGCCTGGACAGCGTCCTGAGCGGAGAGGATGACGTCGTTCATTATGAACCGTTCCCTTTCTTAAAGGATGGCCCCGGATTAAAGATTGTTCTAAGTAGGCCCGGGGCTTTTGTGGGTCAAGTGGGTCTTGCTATTAAATTTGCGAGGCCTTGTTGCCGAAGTTGCGGCCTCATTAGTTATGGGTTAGTGCTCGTCTGCGTGCAGCGACAGTTCGATGTAGACGGCGCTCAGCAGGGCAAAGATGTATGCCTGCAGGAAAATCACCAGCATCTCGAACAGCGTGAATGCTACCGCAGCGACAAGGGTCAACCCGGACAGGGCGGTCCAACCATTCAGCTGCCAGAAGAAGAAGTTCGTGGCACCGAAAAGCAGGACTAGAACCATGTGGCCCGCCAGCATGTTGGCCATCAGACGGATGGTCAGCGTAACTGGGCGGAGAACGAAGTTGGAGAAAATCTCGATCGGCACCACGATGAGGTGGAGTACCGGTGGCAAGTTCGGAATAACGACTGCCGACTTCACAAACTTGAAGAAGCCCATCTTCTTCGAGCCCGCGTAAATGAAGGCAACGTATGCGAACAGGGCCAGAACCAGTGGCATACCGATTCGGGCGTTCGGCGAAATATTGAGGCCAGGAATAATAGCCGCAATATTCATCGAGATAACAAGGAAGAAGATGGTGGCCAGAACCGGAAGGAAACGACGCCCCTCCTTCTTACCCAGAATCTCCTCCGCGATGTGGATGCGGACGAAGTCCAGCATCAACTCCGCAACGTTCTGCAGACCAGTCGGCACGAGCTTCGGACGACGCATTGCGACGACGAAGAACACGGCGACGATCACGGCCATCAAAAGACGAACAATCATCAGGCGGTCCATGGCGTACCAGTCGCCACTGCCACCTAGAATGAAGTCGCCAAATTGTTCACCCGGGAAATACTCCTCCTGCAAGTTGGGTGAGTGAAACTCACCCCGCATCTCGGCAAGTGTTGTAACGCTCAGCGTTCTCTCCCGTGATTGGGCCGCTAGAACTATTGTCAAGCGGTGCGAAGGACGTCATTTAACGTGTCGCGCCGCGGATTCCATTCGCTCATCAGCACGGCGCTCACGGGGACCGTACCTGTGGAAATGATAGTTATTTCGCTACAGGCCGTCTTACCCGAAACTCAGGATAACAGTTCTGACTCATTTTCCCCACCCGGTACACCCCCGCGTTTCCGACCCCGAATCCAACAAAGAGGCCGACCCCCTCTGTGGGTTTCGGCCTCTATTTGTGGCATCTTCTGCACAAACTGGACAATATGCTTATTACCTGCGGTTTTAGAAGCGTATTGCAGCCTCTCAGCAGGTCAACAAGTTATTAACGAGCTATTCGTCCTTCATTGGTTGCACATAAGTGAGGTTAGATTGCGACATTCCCCACACTTCTGCACCGAGTGTCACCATCAGAGTGAGTACAACAGTGACGAAGAAAGTCATGTTGTCATAAAACTCAAGATTTCTAATAACAACCAGGACGCCGATTAGTACGACAATCTTCAACAACCAGCCACCCAATACAACGGCAAGCGTGACGGACGGCGAAGTTCGAGCAGTAAAGAGGATGCCTAGAACGGTAAGCAATACGAAGCTTCCGCTAATGCCCGCACCAAGGAGTACGCCCCAGACACCGGGCATACCGTTTTTGCCACCCCAGACCAGCAGCGAAAGCACGGTAATCACAGCGAGCGCGATTGCGCCCGAGCGAGCAGCAGCCAGCAGCGGTCGCCGCGAATCATCGTATTTAGACTCGGGCTCCGGAGTTGTTTTTTCAGTCACGGTCGAAGATTGTACCTTCTGCGTCCACGTCGACGTCTTATAACCTGCCGGACCCCACTTCCACTTCTGGGACGCGCTCCCGTTGAACGGTCGTCGGCAAGCGCATTGCGACGGCGGAGGGTGAAGACAACCGCGATGATAAGCAGGATCCCGAAGGTGAGAGCGACAAATTCAAAGGGGAAAATAGTCGTGGCAACGGCGGCGTACGCGACGACCGACACCCATAGGTAAAGCACTAGCACCACGCGGCGATGACTGTGTCCCATCGACAGGAGGCGGTGGTGAATATGCATTTTGTCGGGTGAGAAGGGTGACTTGCCCTGACTGACGCGGCGAACAACAGCAAGCAACAAGTCGAGCATTGGCACGCTAATTGCTGCGATGACGACCACAACCGGCGAGATTAGAGCGATGACGTCAGCGGTGCCGTACATGGAGGGCGCGATGCGTCCCGACGCCGACACCGATGCCGCTGCGAGCAGCAAACCGATCATCATGGCGCCGGAATCGCCCATGAAAATGCGTGCGGGTTCGAAGTTGTGTGGCAAGAAACCCAGGCAAGCGCCGAGGAGGCACGCGGAAATCATCGCGGGTGGATAGGCGGAAACGGTGCCACCTTGGTCGTGAAGCATGACCATCGAATAGACAAGGATTGCAGCTGCGGCAATCATGCCGAGTCCAGCTGCGAGACCATCAATGCCGTCAACAAAATTGAAGGCGTTAATCAATGCCACAGTAAATAGGACAGTCAACACTGTGGACATGATTGGATCGAGAATGAGCGTGGCGCCGCCACTAAAAGGGATATAGAGCAGATACCAGTTGACGCCCATAAATGACATCAAAAGTGCCGCCGCGACCTGCCCCACCAGCTTGGTGAGGGCATCTAAGTCAAAGAGGTCATCCCAAATACCGACGATTAGCAAGAGCGACGCGGCCGCTACAACTGCCCTCATATCTGGAGTCATGGGCGGAAAACCACGGTTGAGAGCCGGCATCACCGAGGCAAGGGCGATAGCTGCGACCACCCCGGAGTACATCGCCACGCCTCCGAGCCTGGGCTTCGGAATATCGTGGACATCGCGCGTGCGGGGCGCATCCAACCAGCCCGAGCGGACCAGCACATAACGCACCACTCCAGTGAGCAAATAACTGACAGCAGCGGAAACTAAAACGAGCATGGCGAGCTCGCGAATGGGCACACCTGCCCCACCCGACTGGGCTGCCAATAAGCTCATGTCCGCCACTAGGTACTACTCACCCACACAATCGCTGCAGATACTAAACAGGAAAAGCCTTAGGTAGACAAGACTACTGCCCCAGCAGTCGCTCGGGCGTAGTACTCAAAACCTCGGCAACCGCCGCTGCTGACACAGCGCCTTCGCGCAGAATCCGCGGCACTGGAGTCGAGATATCGACAATCGTCGATGGGGTGCCAATCGTGGCTTCGCCGCCGTCGACGTAGACAGCCGCTTCCCCACCCAACATCTGCTTGGCACGCACGGCATTGGTGGCCGGTGCCTGGCCGGAGATGTTCGCACTGGACACGGCCATCGGACCGGTGCGGCGCAGAATCTCGATAGCAATTGGGTGCAGCGGCATGCGCAGCATGACCGTACCCGCGGTATCACCAAGGTTCCACGGCAAGCTCGGCGCCTGGTTCACAACCAGCGACAGTCCGCCCGGCCAGAAAGCCTCCACCAGCGTGCGAGCAGCTGGCGAGTATTCGCGGACGAGCCCCTCAATCGTGTTCCAGGAACCCACGAGCACCGGTACCGGCATATCCGGGCCGCGGTGCTTGGCACGCAGCAAGGAGGCAACGGCCTGGTTATCAAAGGCATCGCAGCCAAGGCCGTAGACGGTATCGGTAGGCATAACGACCAGCCGTCCTGCCTTCACTGCATCTACTGCTGCTGCAATTGCGCGTTCGCGGTTTTCATCTGTGCTGCAGTCCATAATCCTGCTCATCAGATTTGTGCTCCTGCTTCAAAGTTTGCTTTTAAGATCAATTTTTGCGTCCCACCGTAAAACGGTCACGGCCCGCAAAGTCACGGTGGACCTCTACATCAGCGTAATCCCAGGTGTCCTTTAGCAGTGAACTGACATCGTCTCCTGAAGAGTCATCGTGCTCGATGCCGATGACTCCACCCGGCCGCACCAGCGCACCCACTAGGTTCATCATAGGTCGAATGACATCTAGCCCATCGTCGCCGCCGAAGACCGCAGAGTCCGGATCAGCTCTCACTTCGGGGTCAACTTCGGTGTCTTCGGGCACATATGGAGGGTTGGACACAACAATGTCGGTCTCGCCTACCCATTCTGCGAGCTCAGCGCCATCATCAATCAGCTGAACATCCGTGACATCGCCAGCAATCAGACGCACACGCCCATCGCCGTACGTCTCGATATTCTTCGCAGCCCACGCCCGTGCCCGCTCAGAGAGCTCCACAGCCACCACGTCCGCTTCGGGTACGGCATCGGCGATCGCCAACGCCAACGCACCGGATCCAGTACACAAGTCAACGATTTTCGGCTTGACGACGCCACTTGCGACCAGTTCACGGGCTCGATCGATTGCCCACTGCGCAAGCAGTTCCGTCTCCGGCCGGGGTACAAAAACACCGGGCCCAACCTGTAGTTCCAGGCTCATCATCGGCGCCGTACCGAGGATGTGCTGCAGTGGCTCACGCGCCACTCTGCGGGCCAGTACCTCGGCCAGATACTTGCGACCGTCCTCATCGGTGTACGGTTCGTCTCCGCGGAAGATGATGTCTGCCGGTCCCGCATTGATAGCAGCTGCAATTAGCGCCCGCGCGTCGGCATCCGGAGAAGCCAGCGCCGCGTCGTCAAGCGTGCGACGCGCATAGCGAAACAGCTCGCCGAGGGTACGGACGGAATCCGGTAACGTCGGCGAGCTATTTTCTGCGGGCGTGGGGCTACTCGGCTTCAAGACGCTCAGCGCGCTCCGCGTCGTGGAGGGCCTTGAGCAGGTCATCCATGTCGCCGCCCAGCACCGAGTCCAGGTTGTGAGCCTTGTAACCGATGCGGTGATCGGAAACGCGGTTCTCCGGGAAGTTGTAAGTGCGGATGCGCTCGGAGCGATCCATGTTGCGCACCTGAGACTTACGCTGGTCAGAGGCGGCCTCGGCGATCTCCTCTTCCTTCATCTGCTGCAGTCGAGCAGCAAGGACCTGCATAGCGCGGGCCTTGTTCTGAATCTGCGAGCGTTCCTTCTGACAGGTAACAACGAGACCAGTCGGCAGGTGCGTCAGGCGAACGGCGGAGTCAGTCGTGTTAACACCCTGACCGCCCTTACCGGAGGAGCGGTAGACGTCGACACGCAGATCCTTTTCATCAATCTGGATGTCTTCGACCTCGTCGGGCTCCGGGTAGACCAGCACACCAGCGGCGGACGTCTGAATACGGCCCTGAGATTCGGTAACCGGCACGCGCTGCACGCGGTGAACGCCACCTTCAAACTTGAACACGCTCCACGCACCGTCACGGGACGGAGTCTTAGCTCGGATGGACATAGTCATGTCCTTCACGCCGCCGAGATCAGACTCGGACAGCCCGAGAATCTCGGTGGTAAAGCCGTGCTTTTCTGCATAGCGCTGGTACATACGAGCGAGCTCACCTGCGAAGAGCGCTGCCTCCTCACCGCCGGCACCGGACTTGAGCTCCATAACGATGTCATCGCTGTCGTGCGGATCGCGCGGAGCCAGCAGGTCGGCGAGCTTTTCCTCGAGCTCCTCTGCCTCGACAGCGAGACGCTCAGCCTCAGCTGCGAATTCGGAGTCCTCGTATGCCATCTCGCGAGCTGCCTCCAGGTCATCCTGGACCTCAGTCAACTTCTTGTGAGTCTGAATGACCGGCTGCAACTCATTGAAGCGCTTGCCGACCTTACGGGCAGCCTTCGGGTCGTTGTGCAGCTCGGGGTCTGCCAGCTGCGCCTCAAGGCCGTGGTATTCGGAGAGGATGTCGTCAACTGCGGAAACCTGATTAGCCATTGAATATTCCTTCAGATTGTGATGGGTGAAATGCTAGTAGGTGCTGTGGTTTGCGGCTAACCCCAGCTAAAGCATGTCGTCCACATCAACGTCGGCGGCCATTGGTGCAGAAGAAGCCACCTGCATCAGGAATTCCTTATTGTTCCGGGTCTTCTTCAGCTGCTTAATCAACAGGTCAATAGCAGCCTGCGACTCTAGCGCGGAGAGGATGCGGCGCAGCTTGTGCATAATGCGAGCCTCCTCCGTGCTGAGCAGCAGCTCATCCTTACGAGTACCCGACGGGTTGACATCCACTGCCGGGAACACGCGGCGCTCGGAGATTTTACGGTCGAGCTTCAGCTCGGCGTTACCGGTGCCCTTGAACTCCTCGAAGATGACGGTATCGCCTGCGGAGCCGGTCTCCACCATCGCGGTGGCGATGATGGTGAGGCTGCCGCCTTCCTCGATGTTTCGGGCAGCACCCAAGAAGCGCTTCGGTGGGTACAGAGCGTTGGAGTCCACACCACCGGAGAGGATTCGTCCCGATGCCGGCGAAGAGTTGTTGTACGCACGGCCAAGGCGGGTAATGGAGTCCAGCAGTACGACGACGTCCTGCCCCTGTTCCACCAGACGCTTTGCACGCTCAATAGCCAACTCGGCCACTGCCGTGTGATCTGACGGCGGGCGGTCGAAAGTGGAGGCAATGACCTCGCCACGGACACTGCGCTGCATGTCGGTGACTTCCTCCGGGCGCTCGTCGACAAGCACGACCATCATGTAGCACTCGGGGTTGTTCGTCGCGATAGCGTTCGCGATGTTCTGCAGGATCGTGGTCTTACCGGCCTTCGGCGGCGAAACGATGAGCGCACGCTGACCCTTACCAATCGGCATAATCAGGTCGATGACGCGAGTGGTGAGGATCTTCTGCTCGGTCTCCAGACGCAGGCGACGGTTCGGGTACAGCGGGGTGAGCTTAGCGAAGTTCGGCCGCTGCTTTGCCTGCTCCGGATCGATGCCGTTTACAGTTTCGACCTTGACCAGCGGGTTGTACTTGCGGCGATTACGGCCGTTGCCATGAGTGACCTGGCCCGAGCCATTCTCACGCGGCATGCGGACCTGACCAGTGACGGCGTCGCCCTTGCGCAGACCGTATTTACGAACCATTTGCGCGGACACCAGCACATCGTTAGAGCCCGGCAGGTATCCGGACGTGCGCACGAATGCGGTCTTGTTATCTAGCACATCGACGATGCCAGCCACCGGCTGGAGAACGTCATCCTCGCGGATCTCGTCCTGACCGCCGTGTCCCCCACCGTTGTTATCGCGTCCGCGACGGTCGCGGCGATTGCGACGGTTGCGGCGGTTACGGTTGCCACGACCGTCATCGTCATGGTTATTGCGGTCGTTATTGCGATTGTTGTTGCGACCGCGGCGGTTGTTGCGGTTGCCGCGGCCTTCATCGTCGTTGTCTCGATCGTGGTTGTTGCGATCGTTGCGGTTATTACGGTCGTTGCGATCACCGCGGTCATTACGATCATTACGATCGTTGCGATTGTCGTTGCGATCACCGCGGTCGTTGCCGTTATCGGAATCGTCGCGGCTATCGTTGCTGCGATCGTCCTGATTCTCCTGCTCGCGCTGACGAGCACGGTTACGACGATTTCGACGCTGCTGAGAACGGGACATCTCCTCGCGACCATCCGCGTTGGCGTCGTCTCGCTTGTCGTTGCCCTTGTCGCTCTTGTCGGCGCTCTTACTGGAACCCTTATCCGCGCTTTCCGACGGCGATTCCTTGGCATCCTTCGCCTTGGAGCCGGTATCCGCAGCCCCAGCCGCAGCCTTCTTCGCGCGAGATTTCCGAGCTGGAGCGGAACCAGCAGCCGGGGCACCATTCTTAATGGCCTCAATCAGCTCATGCTTGCGCATGGCGGAGATGCCGCGAATGCCCTTGCTGGAAGCGATTTCACGCAGTTCTGCCATTCGGAGGGCCGCAAGATTCTCTGGGCCGCCTGCCGTGGCAGTGGTGTCCGTATCGGTCACGGATGTCCTTTCATCGACCTTCCCTGCAGTCACTCTCTACAGGGGGCTATGTCATTGACACTTTTTCGCTCTTACTGCCCGCCACCGCGTGTGCTCCGTCGTCGAACCTTTACCACGTGCGGAAAAGTAGCCGCAGCTGACGGGAAACTATCGAAAAAGCCAGGCAAAAGACCTCGACGTTGAAACTAAACCGAGGCATCTTGCCTACATTATTTCCGCATCTCAAACCCGAGCGTCCGGGCTGAAGATGGTTAGGAAATTTTAGGTCCACAGCACCGCAAGACTATGTAGTCGCACTACTGATTTATGTGTTTTCAATGTCACGTTGCGCCATCGCGTTGTGTGAACAACTGCGAAGGTCAACGGCATGCGGAGTACATGAAGAAGTACGTATCTAGCCGCGTATTGAAAACGACCTATTGCCCAAGGATAGTCACCAAATAGTCAGGTAGCAACACTAGTTCTCACCTGCGTTTCGCTAGGTCGCGGGGCTGTGAGTCGGTACTGTAGAGCTCATGCGCAGTACGATGCCTCATATTCCTCTCAATATCGCTCAGATTGTGGAATACGGTCGCACCATTCACGGTCGGACTCCGGTGACCTCCTGGAACAGTGACGGCCCCGAGACCACCACTTTTACCGCCATCGCCGCACGCGCTAGTGCGCTGGCACATGCACTTCGCGATGAGCTCGGCATCGACGGGGATCAGCGCATCGCTACCCTGATGTACAACTGCGCCGAACACTTCGAGGTCTTCCTCGGCGTCGCCTCCATGGGCGCGGTATTCCAGCCGCTGAACAAGCAGCTCATGCCGGATCAGATTGTGCACATTATCAATCACGCCGATGACCAGGTCATCATCGCGGACCCGACCGAGATCGAACTGCTCGCCGAGGTTCTTCCGCACTGCCCGCGCGTCCGCGCCGTTATCATTATCGGTATTGGTGATCTGTCGGATGTGGCTGAGCAACTGCCGGCTGGCATCCCGTGGTACTCCTACGAATCACTCATCGACGGACGCCCCAGCCGCTTCGACTGGCCTGAGCTCGACGAAAACTCCGGTGCAGCCATGTGCTATTCGACGGGCACCGAGGGCGCACCTAAAGGTGTCGTCTACAGCCACCGTTCGCTGTACTTGCACAGCCTGAATATGCGCACCACTGACTCCTTTGCCATTTCGCATGGAAACCCGTGGCTTTGCTGTGTGCCCATTTACCACGTCCTGTCCTGGGGCGTGCCGCTGGCCTCCTTCATGTGCGGGGCATCGCTGATCTTCCCCGGCGCGGACCTGTCCGCACCGCGTCTGGCAGAAATCATCGAAACCTCAATGCCGCGCGTAGCTCAGGGCGTGCCGACGCTGTGGATTAACCTCATGGCGCACTACCTCAGCAATCCTCCGAAGCGCATGAGTCTGCAGGAGATTTTCTCGGGCGGTTCCCCTGTCCCACCTGCACTGATTCGGCTATGGGAAGAGCGCTACGGTGTCGATGTCATCCACTTCTGGGGCATGACCGAGACTTCGCCTATCGGTACCGTGGCACGACCTCCGTACGGCGCCTCCGGTGAGGCCCGCGAACGCTACCGTGTCAGCCAAGGGCGTTTCCCGGACATCATGCAGTTCCGCATTGTTGATGACAACGACCGCGTACTCGACCTGCATGACCGCAACCAGGGTGAGCTGCAGGTGCGCGGCAACACGGTCACCGGAGGCTACTACAGTTCTCCGGAGGCTCAAGATGGAGGCACCGCGCACTTCTTCCGCGGTGCGGAGGTCGACGAGGCTAGCGAACAGTTCACCGAGGACGGGTGGCTCCGCACTGGCGATGTCGGCTCGATTACTCACGACGGCTATCTGACTATTCATGACCGTGCTCGCGATGTCATTCGTTCCGGTGGCGAGTGGATCTACTCTGCTCAGCTGGAGAACTTCGTAATGGAAAGCCCACAGGTACTCGAGTCCGCGATTATCGGCATGCCAGATAAGAAGTGGGGTGAGCGACCGCTCGCCATTACGGTGCTGATGCCGGAAGTTGAACCAAGCAAGGAGACCGCTGAAATGCTCCGCGATGAGCTGCGGCCAAAGCTGCCAAAGTGGATGTTGCCGGAGTACTGGGCCTTCGTGGACTCAATCGATAAGACCTCAGTGGGCAAGTTCGACAAGAAAGACCTGCGCTCGCACTTGAGCGCAGGTCAGTACAGCATCGTGAAACTGAAGGGGCCGGGCGAAAAATAGGTGGCAGGCTAAGCCACTGGCTCGGCACCTGGCCGCAGCGGCGGCTTAGCCGTCGACCACGACCTTAACCGGCTCGCCGATTCCCAGCTCCATGACCTTGATGCCAGCCTCGCGGGCATCGTCCAAGATTTTCTCATCCACTGCAGTAGTTCCCAGAACCATACAGGTCGGGCCAGCACCCGAGAGAAATGCTGCGTAGCCACGGTTGCGCAGGCGGTTGACCCACTCTGCGGTCACCGGCAGCACGTCGGAGCGGTACGGCTGGTGCAGGCGATCTCGCGTTCCCTCCCACAGCAGTTCCGGGTGGGACTGCAGCGCTGCGGTCATAACCGCAGTACGAGAGACATTGAAACGAGCGTCGACATGCGAAACATCGCTCGGCAGCACCTGACGAACTGCATTCGTGGAGGCGTGGAATGCCGGTACAAGTGCGGTCGCCTGAATGGACTCATGCACCGGAATGCTCACTGCTCGGTATTGAGGAGCGGTACGACCATCGACAGGCTTGTCAGTCCAGCTGACCACTGCCCCGCCGAGAACGGATGCGCCAGCGTTATCCGGGTGGCCCTCGAAGACCGAAGATTCTTGGATTACCTGGTCGTCGGTAAGCGGGAAGCCCGCCAGACCGTTAGCGGCAGCGACACCGGCGACGGCGGCGGCTGCGGAAGAGCCCAGACCGCGCGACTGCGGAATGGTGTTGTGGCAAATAACCTTCAGCCCCGGTGCCTCGACACCTGCGGCGCGAAGGCCCGCGCGAATCGCGCGCACAACCAGATTAGATTCGTTGCGCGGCAGGTCAACTTCGCCCTCGCCGTGAATCTCAACGACGACACCGGACTCGATGACCTCGACCTCGACGATGTCGTAGAGCGCAACTGCCAACCCCAGGGTGTCGAAGCCCGGGCCCAAGTTCGCTGACGAACCTGCAACCGTGACGGTGACCTTCTGACCCGGGAAAAGCTCCTGTGCCATTTAGATATCCATTCCTTCGATACGAATGACGTTGTTGACGGCCAAAACCGCGTCGTTGGCGCGCAATTCGTCAACCGTTGCTTCCAAATCCTTCTCCAGTGCCTTGTGGGTCACGATGACCAGGCGAGCGCCGTTGGCGCCCTCTTCCTGGCGGACGGTGCGCAGGGAGATGTTGTGATCAGAGAAGGTACGAGCGACATCGGCAAGCACTCCGACGCGATCGTCGACGTGCAGGTCGATGTGGTAGCGGGTGCGAACGTCACCGAAGTCGAGAATCGGCAGGGTAGCGTAGGTGGAATCTCCCGGTGCGCGACCACCGTGGACAATGTTGCGAGCAGCTGCAACGAGGTCACCGAGCACTGCGGAGGCGGTCGGATTACCACCAGCGCCGTTGCCGTAGAACATCAGGCGACCAGCGGCCTCGGCCTCAATGAAGACAGCGTTGAAAGACTCACGCACAGTTGCCAGCGGGTGACGACGTGGAATCAGCGCTGGGTACACGCGGGCGGAAATGGACTCCTTGCCATTTTCGTCCGTAACCCGCTCACAGGTAGCCAGCAGCTTAATGGTGCAGTCTGCGCTCTTGGCGGCTGCGATGTCGTCAGCGGTGATCTCGGTAATACCCTCGCAGTGAACATCATCAGCAGTCACGCGGGTGTGGAATGCCAGGCTGGCCAGAATAGCTGCCTTGGAAGCGGCATCGTGGCCCTCGACGTCTGCAGTCGGGTCGGCCTCGGCGTAACCCAGGCGGGTGGCCTCTGCCAGCATCTCGTCGTAGTCCGCACCAGTGGAGTCCATCGCATCAAGGATGAAGTTGGTAGTGCCGTTGACAATACCCATGACCTTATTGACAGTGTCACCGGCCAGCGAACGGCGCAGCGGCCCGACGACCGGGATAGCTGCAGCCACAGCTGCCTCGAAGAAAAGGTCGACACCCGAGGAATCGGCAGCCTCAGAGAGCTCCTCGCCGTGAGCGGCGACGAGTGCCTTGTTGGCGGTCACGACCGACTTGCCGGCACGCAGTGCCTCCAGCACAACGCGACGTGGGTAATCAATGCCGCCGATGACCTCGACTACCAGGTCAACGTCATCGCGCTGAACCAGCGAAAAAGCATCGTCGGTAAGAAGATCCTGATCCACATTCGGACGCGGCTTGGTCTTGTCGCTCACAGCAATACCAACGACCTCGACCGGTCCGCCGATGCGGCGCTCGAAGTCCTCAGCCTTCTCGTTGAGCAGGCGGTAAACCTCAGTACCGACTGTGCCAAGACCTAAAATAGCGACACCAACTTTGTGGCCCTCGCCCTTTCCAGGATTATTCGTTGCGGCAGTCATCGTGGCGTTTCACACTCCAGGCTTAGTAAGTCTTGTACGGTTTCTCGTCTTAATATTTGGGTCACTTGACCATCGCATACCGACACTACTGGTGGTCGCGTCAGCATGTTGTAGCGGCTGGCCATTGCGTAACAGTATGCCCCAGTAGCAGCGAGCGCGAACAGATCACCCTCGACAATGTCGTTCGGGTAGTTCGCATCGTTAATCAGAATGTCTCCCGATTCACAGTGCTTTCCGACGACGCGGGTGGGAATCCTGGAACCGGACACCTCGCGATTAACAACGCGACCATCATAGTTCGAGCCGTAAAGCGCCGGACGAATATTGTCGCTCATGCCGCCATCGACCGATACGTAACGACGGGTCATGCCGTCATCGATGGTCACATCCTTCAAAGTGCCCACTTCGTACACCGTGACCATGGACGGGCCGACGATGGCACGACCTGGTTCAACAGCCACTGTCGGAGTCGCAATGCCGATACGCTGCGCAAGCTTGTCTACGGCAGTGAGGATCTCGTCGGCAAGCGGAGCAACGTCGAGGGGCTGCTCGCCTGCGGTGTAGGCGATTCCGAAACCGCCACCGAGGTCGAGGGTGTTGAAGTGTTCCGAGATTTCAGTGCCGTGGCGTTCGACCAGCTTTTCCACCAGTGAGAACACGCGCTCGGCGGCGAGAATGAAACCGTCGGAATCGACAATCTGGGAGCCGATGTGGCAGTGCAGACCAACCAGGCGCAGATTGTCGTCCTCTTCTACGAGGTTGGCAGCTTCCAGCGCCGAACCGGACGCGAGGGAAAAGCCGAACTTCTGATCTTCATGCGCAGTAGCAATGAACTCGTGGGTGTGCGCTTCCACACCGGGCTTCACGCGAACGAGCACGTCCTGCACCACGCCTGCTTCAGCCGCCACCTGGGACAGGCGACGCAGCTCCGAACGGGAGTCAAGCACAATCTTGCCCACGCCAGCGGAGGTAGCATCACGCAGCTCAGCGGTGGACTTGTTGTTGCCGTGGAAGGTCATGTCCTTGGCTGGGAAACCCGCCGCCAGAGCGATAGCCATCTCGTTGCCCGAGGCGACATCGAGATGCAGCCCCTCCTCCATTACCCAGCGGGCAATGGTCTTCGACAGGAAAGCCTTGGATGCGTAGTGGACATTCTCCGCGCCGCGGAAGGCCTTGGCCATCGAGCGGCAGCGAGAGCGGAAGTCCTGCTCATCGACGACAAAAACCGGAGTGCCAAACTCCTTGGCAATGTCGACCAGGCTCACGCCACCAATTTCCACCGAGCCGGGATTCTCTTCGTCAGCGCCCCGACGACGGGCGGTAGTTGGCCAGACATGCGCTGGTAGTTCATTAAATTGGGTGGAGTCGGGTCGGGTGTAGCCACCCAGTTCGAAACCATTGCCGTCGATAGGCACGAAACAGCTCTCTTTCTCCGTTACCCGGGCGGAGCAACGGGGTGTAGTTTTACGGGCGCGTTCGACTACATGCGCTCAGGTGCAGTAACACCGAGCAGCTGCAGAGCATTGGCCAGCGTCTGGCGGGTAGCCTCAGCCAGGCCGAGACGAGCACGGTGTAGCTCGGATACCTCTTCGTCTGCCTTTGGCAGGATCTGGCAGGTGTCGTAGAAGCGGTGGAAGACACCGGCAAGCTGCTCAGCGTAACGGGCAATGCGGTGTGGTTCCCGCAGGTCAGCAGCAGACTTGATGATGGCCGGGAACTCACCGATAGTGCGGATGAGCTCACCTTCGCGGTCCTCTACCAGCAGGGAGAAGTCAGCGCCTTCGCTGGTCACACCGGCCTTTTCGGCACGGCGACCGATTGAGCACAGACGAGCGTGACCGTACTGGACGTAGTAGACCGGGTTGTCGCTGGACTGCGAAGCCCACAGCCCCAGGTCGATATCCAGGCTGGAGTCCACGGAGGAACGGATTAGCGAGTAGCGAGCAGCATCGACGCCGATTGCCTCAACCAGGTCGTCCAAGGTGACCACTGTGCCCGCACGCTTGGACATCCGGACAGCCTTGCCGTCGCGAAGCAAGTTGACCATCTGACCGATGAGCACCTCGACGCCATCGGCGTTGTAGCCGAGCGCTGCAGCGGCCGCGCGCAGACGTGCGATGTAGCCGTGGTGATCGGCACCCAGCATGTAGATGCACAGGTTGTGGCCGCGGTCGAACTTGTTCTTAACGTAGGCGATGTCACCTGCGATGTAGGCTGCGTCGCCGTCGGACTTGATGACCACGCGGTCCTTGTCGTCACCGTAATCGGTGGACTTCAGCCACCATGCGCCGTCAGCTTCGTAGAGCTTGCCGTTTTCCTTCAGGGAATTGACAGCTGCTTCCACCTGACCGGACTCGAACAGCGAGTTTTCGTGGAAGTAAACGTCGAAATCGGTGCCGAACTCGTGCAGAGACTTCTTGATGTGCTCGAACATCATGTCCACGCCGATGGCGCGGAAGTGCTCCTGGACCTCTTCCTCAGAGCCCTCGAGTGCCTGCGGGTTCTTCTCCAGCACAGCAGCGGCGATGTCCTGGATGTACTCTCCGCCGTAGCCATCTTCCGGAGTCGGCTCGTTGCGAGCGGCTGCAACCAAGGAGTCGGAGAAGCGGTCAATCTGGCGACCGTGGTCATTGAAGTAGTACTCGCGGGTGACCTTGGCACCGGTGGCAGACAGGACACGACCGAGAGCGTCACCGACTGCTGCCCAGCGAGTACCACCCAGGTGAATCGGCCCGGTCGGATTTGCGGAGACAAACTCCAGGTTCACGTCGAGGTTGGAGTTGAAGTCGGCATGGCCCCACTTCTCCCCCGCTGCCAGGACGTCCTCGACGATCTTGCCCTGGGCATCGGAGGCCAGGCGGATGTTAATAAAGCCCGGGCCTGCGATGGTTGCTTCATCGATGCCCTCAGAAGCGCCGAGCGCTGTGGCAATTTCAGTTGCCAAGTCACGCGGCACCATGCCGACGCGCTTGCCCAGCTGCATGGCGATATTGGTTGCGTAGTCGCCGTGCTCAGGGTTACGCGGACGCTCGACGGTCGGGTTTTCCGGCACGATAGAGACATCGGCATCGTGGGCAGTCAAAACCTCGACGGTGACTTTTCGGACTAGTACAGCAAGATCAGCAGGATTCACGATTGCCTATCCTATTAGGTCAATCGCAGTCGTGGAAACATCAGCCACCAAAAGATTGATTTGAGGGGTATCTGCAGGCCACCGCCTCCGGCTGTCCTGCGCCCCTTTCACGATCCAGCCGAATTCAGGTTGAGAACAGATTTAATCCGGGGCTAGGCGTAGCATTCAGGTAGGAAATTATTGCCTTACCCCTCAACCCTTTTTGGAGCGACCGTGAAAGTAGCACTTTTCGCGACCTGCATCGGGGACATGATGTTTCCAGATGCAGTGAGTGCGACCGCCAGAGTTCTCACGCGCCTAGGATGCGATGTGGTCTTTCCACCACAACAAACCTGCTGCGGCCAAATGCACGTCAACACCGGGTACCAGAAGGAAGTCCTTCCTCAGCTGGACACCTACGCTGATGCTTTTGCAGATTCCTCGATTGATTACGTTGTCGCCCCGTCCGGTTCCTGCGCCGGCGCCGTTCACCACCAGCATCCGATGATTGCGGGCCGCTACGGTACCCGTGCCCAAGTCCACGCGGCACAGGCCTGCGCGAACAAGACGCTGGATCTCTCCGAGTTCATCACCGATGTCGCTGGTGTGACTGACGTCGGTGCTTACTTCCACCACTCAGTGACCTACCACTCCACCTGCCACAGCTTGCGGGTACTCAAGGTGGGTGACCGTCCGTGGCGGCTGCTCAGCGCGGTCGATGGAATCGATCTGCGCGAGCTGCCTGGCGCGGCGGAGTGCTGCGGTTTTGGCGGCACCTTCTCGGTGAAGAATGCGGAGACCTCCGCTGCAATGGTTGCCGACAAGACAGCCAATATTCGCGCTACGGAAGCGGAGTTCGTCACCGCTGGCGATGCTTCCTGCTTGCTCAATATCGGTGGCGCGTTGCGTCGCCAGGACTCTGGCGTGCACGCCATCCATATGGCCGAGATTCTGGCCTCCACCAAGGAGACCCCGTTTGATGTGCACAACCGCCAAGAGGCTTCCCTGCGAGGTGAACAGTAATGGTCGCAATTAACGTCGGCATGCCAGCCCTTCCTCCCCGCGCGCCGCACAACGTCGGGCATCTGCGCGGTACGCGCGGGTTCACGGCCGCAGCGCACGAGGAGCTCAAGAACACTCGCATGCGCGAAAATGTCGGTCATGCCACGCGTTCGATTCGTCAGAAGCGCGCGCATGTCGTAGCCGAGAAGAATGACTGGGAGCAGCTGCGGCTCGCGGGCAGCCACATCAAGCGCGATGTTATGGCGCGTCTGCCGGAACTGCTGGAGCGGTTTGAAGAGTCAGTTACGAATGCCGGCGGTCACGTCCACTGGGCGCGCGATGCCGCCGAGGCAAACCGCATCATCACGGACTTGGTGAAAGAGACCGGTGAAGAAAAGGTCGTCAAGATTAAGTCGATGGCCACACAGGAAATCGGCTTGAACGAAGCACTTGCCGACGCCGGCATCACCGCCCGCGAAACCGACCTGGCGGAACTCATCGTTCAGCTTGCCGACGACATGCCGAGCCACATCCTGGTTCCTGCTATCCACCGCAATCGCGAAGATATCCGCGAGATCTTCCTCAATGGAATCCCCGGAGTCGACCCGGACCTGAAAGCCAATCCGGCCGATCTGGCCGAGGCATCCCGTAAGTTCCTGCGCGAGCAGTTTATGGAGGCCAAGGTTGCGATTTCTGGCGCCAACTTCGGTGTAGCCGAAACCGGCACGGTAGCCGTCGTCGAATCTGAGGGCAACGGCCGTATGTGCCTCACACTGCCGGAAACACTGATTTCGGTGATGGGTATTGAGAAGCTGCTTCCCACCTTCCAGGATCTGGAAGTCTTCTTGCAGCTACTGCCACGGTCGTCGACAGGCGAGCGTATGAATCCCTACACCTCTCTGTGGACGGGAACGACCGACGGCGACGGCCCGAAGAATTTCCACATTGTGTTGCTGGACAATGGGCGCTCGGCCACTCTTGCAGATCCGATTGGGCGTGAAGCGCTGAAGTGCATTCGCTGCTCGGCATGCCTGAATATCTGCCCTGTTTATGAGCACGTGGGCGGTCACGCTTACGGTTCGGTCTACCCGGGCCCGATTGGTGCGATTTTGTCCCCGCAGCTCACTGGCATGGATTCCTACGATGATCCGAATGCTTCGCTGCCCTATGCGTCTTCGCTGTGCGGGGCTTGCTTTGAGGTCTGCCCGGTGCGAATTGACATCCCTGCGGCACTGCTGGAGCTGCGCCACCGTAAGGTCACGGAACACCGCCCGCCGGTGGAGGGCAAGCTGTTTGCCACGCTCGGGTTCATCATGGGCAATCAGAAGCTCTGGAATATGAGCGCAAAGATGGCCTCCCTCGCCCGCGTACTCGGTTTGAAGGACGGCGAGATTCACGCCCTGCCGCTCTTCCTCAGCGGGTGGTCGGATGCGCGTGATACCCCGGTTCCGCCGAAGAAGCCGTTCCGCTCACTGTGGGGTTCGAAGGATTTCTCGGCGCAGCTGACCCGCGAATCGACCAATCAGGTTCCGACGAAGATTAATGGGCTGTCGAGTTCTGATCAATCTGACTCGTCCGACACATCCGGCAAGGAGGCCTAGCGATGTCCCACTCCTCAGCATCCGCAAACATTGCCAAGAGCGAAATCCTCGAGCGTATCCGCAATGCTCAGAAAATCGCCTTCGAAGGCCGTGACTTGGCCTCTGACGTGGGCATCATCCCTGGCGAGCCCGGCGCGCATTTCGACATCCCCCGCGACTACGAGCGCTCCTCCGACCTGACGGCCAAAGAGATCATTTCGCTTGCCGACGAGCGCATCGCCGATTACAAGGCCGACGTGCGCCACTGTGGCAGCTCGGCAACCGACATCAATGAGGCTGTGAAGAAGGCAATTGCTGATGTCGGGGCCTCGTTGATTGGTATTCCCGAAGGTCTAGACCGCGAGTGGGTTGCGGGGTTGGAGTCTGGTGGAGGTAAGGCCACCACCGAGATTCGCGTCGATACCGGTTTCACCGCCGAAGAGCTGGACGAGCTCGATGCGATTGTCACCAGCTCTGCTGTCACCTGCGCCGAGACCGGCACCATTTTCCTGGACGGTTCGGCCACTTCTGGCCGCCGCGCGCTGACCTTGGTGCCGGATATTCACATCTGCGTTGTGCCCGCTTCCACGGTCGTCTACGGCATTCCGGAGGCATTTTCCCGTCTACGCGAGAGTGATCCCACTGCTCCAATCACTATGATTTCGGGGCCTTCTGCGACCTCGGACATCGAGCTCACCCGAGTCGAAGGTGTCCACGGGCCGCGCACGCTGATTGTGATTATTGCTGAGTAGAGACAGTCGGGTCGGTTCTTGGCTAGCATTTTGATTGACACGCCAACATTTTGTTGTGGATGATGAATTTAGCTAGCCAAAGGAGCCTGTCATGAGCGCAATCATTCAAAAATTCTCCGTAGCCGATAATCCGCAGCTTCCAGGTATGGACCCATTCCTGTTTGCCGTCCACCACTATGACCTATATCCACAGGCCAAGGGCCAAACTATGGCTCCCGATGCCTCTCTGCTCGGCCGTAATATCGGCATGGACTTTTCCGGCAAGGACGGCTGGTCCATGTACCACGGCACAACCGTCCCCGGCTTCCCCTCCCACCCACACCGCGGCTTTGAAACCATCTCGATCGTCGAGGAAGGCTTTGTTGACCACACCGACGCCGAGGGCGCACAGGCTCGTTACGGCGAGGGCGACACGCAGTGGCTGACCACCGGCGCAGGCACTGCGCATGCTGAAATGTTCCCGCTTCTGCATAACGACGGCCCCAATCCTCACCACATGTTTCAGATTTGGCTGAACCTGCCGCCCGAAGGCAAGGGGGCAAAGCCGCACTTCCAGATGTTCTGGGCAGAAGACACTCCGCATGTCACCGGCACTGATGACAATGGCCACGGCTACGACATAAAGGTCATCGCGGGCGCATTCGGCGATACTCAGCCGCTTGCTCCACCACCGGAATCCTGGGCCGCTGCACCAGATTCCGATGTAGCCGTGTGGGTGCTGCGTTTGCAGCCGAACGCACAGCTAACGTTGCCACCAACCAATTATGCCGAGACAATTCGGACTCTCTACTCTCTACGCGGCAGCCTCACTATCGAGGGCGAAACGCTGGTGCAAGAGGGCGCAGTGCTGCGCTCAACCGAGGCACTGGACATTTCTGCAGGTGACGAGGGGGCCTTCGCGCTCATCCTCCAAGGCCGACCGATTGGCGCTCCCGTGTATCAGCATGGCCCGTTTGTCGCGAATAGCCGCGAAGAGCTCGTTGAAGCATTCGATGCCTACCAGCGTGGCGAGTTCGGCGCATGGCGGTTTGATTCCAACGATCCGGTTGCACCCTTTGAAGAGGGGCGCTTTGCCCGCTATCCGGACGGTACGGTTCGTCGCCCGGTCAACTAACCGGGATCCCCCGGCGGGCTGCACATGTGAAACTGTGTGAGTTTATGACACTTTCAGGCCATTTTTTGGGTCATTTTTGTCATAAACGCAGTCAGTAACTCGGATTGGCCCGCTTCCGCCAGGTACACCCGAAACAAAAATCCCTCAAGCAACCAGGCGAATCTAATCGAACCTAACCGCTTAAGGGATAAGACGTGCCCCCGAGAGGAGTCGAACCTCCGACCTTCGGTACCGGAAACCGGCGCTCTATCCACTGAGCTACGGGGGCGTGTGGCACAAGCACAACAAGTGCAACGAGAAAAGATGTTACCACTTGGCTGGGGCGATTAGCGAAATGCCCCGCACCCCAGCCAAATCCGCACTATGCGGCCTCAGAAACCTGGTCTTCCTCAATAGGACACACCACAGGAACGCCTCCATCATTAAGCACGCGGGCTCGAATTCCATAGACGCGGGCCAAAAGATCCGGTGTGAGAACGTCAGCAGGACTCCCCTGGGCAACCACGTGGCCGTCGTGAAGCATGACAAGCTCATCGCAGTAGCGGGCTGCGAGATTGAGATCGTGGATTGCGACGAGCGCCAAGGAGCTCCGTGAGGAGACTTCCGCGCGGACGAGTTTTAGGAGTTCCACCTGGTGGCGCAGGTCGAGGGCGGAGGTGGGTTCGTCGAGAAGCATGACCTCGGGATCGCGGACAAACATCTGCGCGACGGCGACGAGCTGACGCTGACCGCCGGAGAGCTCGCCGACGAAGCGGTCGGCAAGGTGCTCAATACCAACCTTCCGGAGAACCTCCGCCGTGTGCTCAATCTCGGAGCCGCGCACGCGCAGACGCCCGGCGCGCCGACCAGAGACCAGTACCGATTCGAATGCGGTCAGCGAGGCGCTAGCCGGCAGATCCTGCGGCACGTAGCCCACCACATCGCGCAGTTCGGAGCCGATGACCCGCTCATTGTCACGGGTCAGTGCAATCTCCCCGGACATGGGCTTTCGAATCCCCGCCAGAGTGGTCATCAGTGTGGATTTGCCCGCAGCGTTTGGCCCGAGCAAACCCGTCACCGTACCGGGCTTCAGCGTGCGTACTGAGGCCCCGCGCAGCACCTTCCGCTTGCCATAGCCTGCAGCTACTTCGTTGACATCGAGAAATACGCCCATTAGTTCCACACCGTCCTCTTACGCAGGAAAACCAAGCCAACAAAAAATGGGACACCGACGATTGCGGTAATGATGCCAATCGGCACTGCCACACCCGGCACCACCGTGATGGATACCGCATGAGCTGCCGCCAGCAGCGCCGCGCCTGCCGCCATCGATGCCGGGGCAAAGAAGCGCTGTTCTTCACCGACCAGCATGCGCGCAATGTGTGGACCGACCAGTCCGATGAAGCCGATGATGCCGGCAAAGGCCACTGCGGTTGCCGCCAGCAGCGAGGCTACAATCAGCGTCGCAATGCGCAGCCTATCCACATTGATGCCCACGGCTTTTGCGCGGGCATCGCCAAGTCGCAGCACCGTCAGCGCCCACGCATAGCGAATGGTGAACGGAATGGCGATCAGCAGTGCCGCCGCAATAATGCCGTTGGCCACCCAGTTCGCGCGCTGGAGCGAGCCCATCGTCCAGAACACAATCTGCTGGAGCGCCTCGGTAGTCGCGCGGTATTGCAACAGCGACAACAGCGCTTGGAATAGAAACACCAGACCAATACCCAGCAGAATCATCGATTCCTTACCCGAGCCGCGCCATACCGACGCCGCCGCCACAATCGCCACCGCGATGACGGATGATACCCAGGCCACGGCCGCCAGGTTGAACTGCGCATGCGGAATGATCACCCAGCCCAGCACAATCGATGCCGCCCCACCGAACGCCGCTGCAGCCGAAATACCGAGGGTAAACGGCTCCGCCAGTGGGTTGTCGAGGATTGTCTGCATCTGTGCACCGGCAAGCGACAGCGCTGCACCAATCAGCACTGCCATCACTGATGCAGGCAGGCGCAGCTTCCACAGCACCGTACGAGTGGTTTCGTCAACATCATTCGGGCTCACGATGCCCCGGACGACATCCCCCACACTCAGTGACATCGGCCCCACGATCGTCGCTACTACAAACGCGCACACGGCCAGCCCCACCAGCACCGCAATAACGGCAATCTTCCGGGCGGAGCGTCGTCGGTACTGTCGCGCAGAGTCGTAGGTCGTGCTTGACGACGGACACTCGTGCTGTTCGGTGGCGGGCTGCGACTCTTGACCGCCACTGTCGTTGGTGGAGGTGGGCTCGCGGGGTTCGTCGTCAAGCCCTGACGCGGGAGCGTGCAGATTGGTGTAAGTCATCGGATTCCTTCTTCGATGGTGGAAGATGGGTTACTTGGTCGGCTCCAGCGCGGTGAAGAAGGTGCCGCTGAGTTCGAAGGGCAGGTAGTCCTTGTGGAACTTGGCGAAGTCAGCGACCGGGTCGAGGTCAGCGAACTCCTCTGGGTGAATCCACTTGGCGAATTGCTCGAGCGCGAAGACGTTGTACGGCGAGTCGTAGAACTGGTGGAAGGCGGCGTACAGATCACCCTTCTTCGGCGCGGTCAGGGTGTCAAAACCCGGAGTCTTCAGCAGGCCTTCCAGAGTGCGCTGTGCGGTCTCTGGGGTGGCGGTGTAGCCGAGTTCGACGTGTGGCAGCACTTCCGGCTTCTTCGGATCGAGCGCCCAAGAACCACCGGTGGCGATGATCTTCTCCGGCTGGACGGACAGGACCTTCTCTGCGGTCACGTCGCCCGATTCGGTGTCGAGGAGGCTGTCTCCGAGGTTCTCACCGCCGGCTGCTGTGACAAGGTCACCGAGGTTGGACTTGTTGACGGTCGAGCAGCAATCCTTGAGACCGGCTGCTCGCCAGACGAAGGTCTTTGGCTTGTCTTCGAGCTTGGCGGCACGTTCGGTGATCTCGTTGACGCGCTTTGTGTAGAAGTCGGTGAACTTCTTGGCATTGTCCTGCTCATCGACGATCTGGCCGAGGAGCTCGACGGACTTGGCGGTATTCTCCAGGGGCTTTTGCCGGAAGTCGGTGAATACGTACTTCAGACCTGCCTGATCGAGCTTGGTGAGGAAACCGGACTGCTCCGCGGCCTTCTTGTGGTCAAGGGTCATGACGACCACGTCTGGGTCGTGGGAGATGAGGTTTTCAACTGTGACATCGCCCTTGGCGATATTGCCGATGGTCGGCATGTCTTTCAGCTCGGGGTTCGTCTCGAAAAGCTTGGTTTCAAACGACGGTGCGCCCGAATGCAAATCGCTGCCCATGGCGACAACGTGGTCACCCGGGTTTTCTTGGTCAAGCATCGCGGTGACAAACATGGCGCGGCCTTCACCGAGCACGACTCGTTCTGGCTGCTTGTCGAAGGTCACAGTGCGACCTGCGACATCAGTGACAGTGAGTTCTCCTTTGTTGTCGGCAGCCTCGTTCGACTCTGCGTCCGCACCGCATGCTGTAGCGACGAAGCTCAGCGCTGCACACCCGATTGCGGCCAGAGTTTTGGTCTTTGGCGCGGTTTTAGCCTTGGCGAAAATATTGACTCTCATGCGTTTCAGTTTCTGCCTTGTTTATTTCTGCGTAATTTTTGGTACTTAGGGTGCACAAAGAGAAGTGAACAGTCACCCCTTTGCTTTAGGCACGCCTTACCTTACAGCTTGAAACGTAGAGAAAAAAGCGCCCTGCTAGTGGTTGTTTTACTAGCAGGGCGTGGAAGTCTTACTTCCTTTCGAGAACCGACTGGAAGCACCTCAGCATCACTTCGCGGTCTTCATTAGCAAGTGGTGAAATAACTTCCTGGCGAACAGTGTCTACATAATCCGGCGCCGCCTCGGCAAACACGTGCCGACCAACGCCTGTTAAGACGACGACATAATCCGAGTCCGGGTCTTCGCCGTGGTCTTCGGTGTGAATAAATCCGCGCTTTTCCAACCTGTTGGTATGCAGCAGCGCGCGGGGATGGTTCCACTTCAGTCGATCACAAATCTTGTCAACATGCAGAATCCCATCCTCCACCTCATGCAAAGCGATGAGCAGGGTAAAGTCAGCGAACGTCAGCCCGGTGCGAGTGCGTAGGCTCCGCTCAATATTGCGCTCTACCTCGCGAAAAGCAGCTACCATCGACTGCCAAAAGAGCTGTTCATCATCACTCAGCCATTCAAATGAGTTCATACTGCTCTAGGCTAATGGTGAGAGCCTCGAAGCGGAGACAAATGAGAAAACACTCACAGAAAAACTTTTGACTACTCTGCTTTTCCGTCGACGGAATCGGTGACCGCAGCATTGGCGGTCGCTGCAATCTTATCGAGCACAGCGGAAATCCCCTGATAGTCGATATTTTCACCGAGCACGTCAAACACAACATGACGTACAAGCTTCACATGGTTCGGCGCCGCCTTCTCAATCACAGTTCGACCGTGTTCAGTAAGCGTGACATCGATACCACGGTTATCGCAGGCGCAGCGTTCCTTAGTTACTAGCCCGCGTCGCTCCATACGAGTAATTTGGTGCGACATTCGGCTGCGGTCCCATTCCAGGGATTCACACAGGGTGCGCATGCGCACTACATTGTCTTCAGCCTCGGAGAGAACAACCAGAACCGAAAAATCTGCAGTGGAAATATCGAGAGAATCTTGCAGCTGAAGATCGATTGACCTGTCAACGGCCCGTTTAGCGTTCAGAATTGAGCGCCATAACCGCTGCTCTTCATCACTTAACCACGGAACATCTTGCATATGTACAGAGCCTACTATCTTGAAACCAAATCCTGAATTTTCATAAACTCCGCTCCTGTCACACGATCAAAGCGGGCTTCATCGCACGTCAGGACTAATACCTGCATATCGCGCCCCGCTTTGGCAAGAGCATTATTCATCCGCCGCAAACGGTGTCCATCTGAATAACCTAATGCATCATCAATAATCACCGGAGCGCCTTGCCCGCCCTCCATGACACCGGCAGCGGCCAAGCGCAGTAGAATGTCCAGCTGCTCCTGCGCTCCACCAGATAGCTCATCGACATCGAACTTGCCATCGGCATTGGACCGTGACTCAACCTGCAAGTCCTCATTCATCGTGAACTGAGTTCCCGCACCGAAAACACCGCCACCGTACTCTTCGAGCTTGCGGAGCAAGGGGTCAGCCAGCGCATTCCGCGATGCCGCGCGTGCCTGTGTCATTACCTCTATGAGAGTCTTGGCGGCAGCTGCACGTCGACGCATTGAATTCCGATCTCGCTGTGTTCGCTCCACTACTCCCTCAGCAGCTGCCAGTTTCTCATTCGCGCTGTCGAAATAGTCCAAGTGCACCCGAATCTCTTGCCGACGCTTTTCCAGCTCAGCCAGGCGATTCTCAACTGCATCCCGTCGCTGCTTAGCGCCCGCGAGCGATGCTTCCACGTCGTCGGCATCCCGCTGCGCTAGTTCCTTCTGGGCCGCAGCCAGTTGCTCTTCTGCCGCCTCATAGTCCTTGCCTCGGTTTTCCACCGCAGCAAAGATCTCGGCATCCGAGGCTTTTTCTCGCGTCGCCGTGAGCGAATCTTCGCGGACCTTCAGGACGGACCGAGCCCCTTCAAGCTCGCTGCTGGCCTTCGTATAGTTGGCGTGTGCAGGACGCTTCTCCAGCTTCGACAAGCGCATATCAGCACTGTCGCGCTCCGACTCGGCATCCCTACGCCCCACTGCAGCTTCTTCCAGCCGGGACTTTGCCGATACCAGGTCAATCTCCGTCGGCGCTTCCTCGCCCGCAAGTTCCCGATACCGCTCGCCGTGTACTCGTGCTTCTTCCTTCGCATCGTCCAACTCTGCTGTGAGCTGGTGATACTCCACACCGTCGGACACCGCAGTTATGGATGTCTCCACCTGGAATTTTGCTTTTTCCGCTTCACGACGTCGTGTGTGTGCCTTTTGTGCTTCCGCGACAGAATCAGCGCCTGCCGCCTCAAGCTGTTCTTTGAGCGATGTCTCTGCTTTTTCTAGCTTGCGCTGCTGCGAATCTGAGCCGTCTCCGGGCTGGATAGCAACCGTGACGTCGCCGACTTCGATGGCCAATGGCTTAGTAACCGCACGTTGAACTGTCTCAGCCTCCGGAGCTAGCCCCACTTTCTCGCCGTCGACCGTGACCTCCTGCGCACTGCTAGCCGAGAGCTGCATACTCGGGCTCGATGCCTCCAGCACAGCGGTGGCTGTTGCAACTTCGCGTTCGCAGGTCAACAGTTTTTCCATTACCTCTTCGGTAACGGAATTCCGAGTAATTATCTCCTTGTGCTCTGCCAATTGCGCGCGGAGCGCATCGAGTTTCTCCACTCGCTTCGACAGGGCTTCAACCAAACCGCGCTTCTCTCCCAATGCAACTTCAGCTGCGGCCAGTTCTTCTGCCTTTCGAGCTTCGCGGTACGTGTTTACAACCGCATCGCGATCTTCCTGCGCCTTCTTTAAAGCTGCGACCTCCTTATCGAACGCTTCCTTAAATTCAGCAACTTTCTTCTCTGCGGCAGAATGCTGATCGTTGGCTTCTTGTGCCTGCTGAATGAAAGCTTCGCGCTCTTGCTGAGCCTGTTTAGCTAAGTCCAGCTGCTGCTTCGCCGCTGCAGAGACCTCCTGTGCCTGGGAGACGGCAACCCTGAATTTTTCGAGTTCTTCTAGTGCCTGGCCCCAGTGCTCGACTTCGTTTTGGGCTTCTGGCAACGATGCCCGCTGCGTTTGCTGGCTTTCTTCATTACGAGCAGCTTCCTCATTGAGCGCTTCGAATTCCCGGACCTTTTTCGCCGCTTCGTCGCGCACCTGCTGGGCTTCGGCCAGCTCCTTGTCTACGTCGGTAAGCTGCTTGCGCTCTTTGCCATTTTTTTGGAAATAGTTGCCGTATTCGGCTTCAACGGCTTCAAAAAGGCCTACCTCTTCTGCGGTTTCCGCGCGCTGCCCCGATGCCGACTGCAGTGCGCTAGTGACCTGTGCATAACCGCCCAAGGAGAGGGTCTTTTGTGCTTGCCCCTGTTCAGCAACGAAAACCTGCCACAGGTTCTTGGTATCTGCATTGTGCATTCGGGCGGCCAGCCACTCCTCCGCCTGGTCATCTTTGAGAACCTCGGCTGTCGGAGAGTGGACGGTGACGATTGTGCCGGTGTCCTTGGTGCTACCAAAGATCTTGTCCAGCGTAAATTCGTAGCCGTCAAGCTCCAGCCGGAGCTTAACCTGCGGCTTTTCCTGGCTGGAGTGACTGTTCAGACTAAGCGCTTCGCTTGACTTGGACTTCCATTTTGTCGTCAGTGCAACGTGAATAGCTTTGGCGATTGTCGTCTTACCCGACTCGTTTTCACCGGAAATCACTACCACGCCACGCTCGGCGAGCCCTGTGATTGAGAGTGAATCAATCGCACGTACATTGTGTAATTCGATGTCGTGAAAACGCATGATCTATTCCTTCTCTCCGGCTAGGCGGGCCAGCAAGCGAAGCGCATCAGCTGCTGCGGTGGTTTCAGATTCTGATAGGGGGCTACCACTCTCGGTTCGCCCTTTACTCAAGACCGTTAGTTTTTCTGCAGCTATGAGCGGATAACCGGTGAGATTGAGATTAGAGATATCCCCTTCGGACGGAACCACCGTTAAATCGGAGCCACTTTCCCGGCGATAAAGTGCAGCGAAAAGCTGTTGGTACTGCTCAAGTCGGTTTTCAAAGGTAGTCGACTCTGACAGTGTCACGGTTCCTCGCAATGAATACTTCACCGCTGTGTCTGTCTTCGTCTCTATACCGTCCAGTTCAGCAAAGAACTCATCGAGGTCTTCCGCGCCAGTGATATCCATGTCGATGGCATGAAAAGCCCACTGCCCCACTCGGTGGGAGGCCACGGTGACTGAGCCTTTTTCGGGGTCGTCCTCTGCGATGTCGACGACTAGCGCATTGCCGGAATCCCGTTCTTTGTCGTCATACGCTGTGGTTTCGTGTGCGCCGGAGAAATAAACTCTGCCAGCATGGTCAAGTTGGCTCGTGGAGTGGGAATCCCCCAGCGCCACATAGTGCAACGCCCCACGGTCAATAGCCTGTTCCAAGCTGGTCAAATCAATGGTGGCTCCCGCATCAGCACCAAAGCCTTCTACTTGGCCGTGTGCGACCATCACTCGGATTCCATCGGCCGGCTCAAGCTCCGTGGCTATTTCCGCCACGATGTCGTCTGCCGAATACTTGCCGCGTACTGGCACACCGATGAGTTCCACCCCGTCACGGATGGAAATGGGCTGGCTGTCGCGAATTACGTAAACTCCTCGGTCTTCCAAAGATTCGAAAGCGCTACGTCGATAAATGGAAGAAGCATCAAGCGCATCATGGTTGCCGGGCAGGAGATACACCGGCACGGGTAGCTTGGCTATTCGCTCAAGAGCCCGCAAGAACACCTTGTCCGGCAATGTGTTGGAATCGAACACGTCTCCAGCGACGACGATGAACTCAGCGCCCTCGCTGGTCGCCAACTCACCGATGCGGTCGATGGCGTTGAGGCGACTTTCGTGGAACCTAGCTTGGGCTTCACCGCCATCGAGCTCTAGGAACCACCGAGTCATTCCCAGTTGCCAATCTGAGGTGTGAATGAATTTCATGACTAGTGCTCCTTTTGTCCCAGGCTCAGCGATTCCTGCAGATGTTGCCAACAATCTTCCAAATCGGCGACTGCACGAATGGTCTCTCTCGAAATTACGCAGGTTGGCTGCAATGCTTCATGCAGCAAACTACGGTCGGTAACTGTTAGTGGGTCAATAACCTCGAGCGAAGGAACACTGACTCGTTCCAAATCATTGCCCCAGTAGTCGGCTTCGACTGCGAAAAGCTCAGCAACCTTTTTCTGCTCGTTGTCACCGCCATCTTTTCCACCAGCGCCATCCGAGTTCTGGGCGGTTTTATTGGGATCTTCCCGAACCGCACCGCCAAGTCCGAGGCGCTTTGGCGCAGTCCGGTTTCGCAGCTGTGTTAGTTCCTGAAGCCGGCGTTGCAATTCGCGCTGCGGATAATCGCGCAGCTGCAGTAGCGACAGCGGATCGCGGTCGATATCAGCGACAAGTTGAGCGGCAACTGCAACTGTGTGCTTACACACAGGTGCCGGGTCCGGGCAGGTGCATTCGCTATAAGTGTGCTCTTCACCATCGCACAACAGCATTTCCATCTGCTCATACGGCAACTCGCCGTGCTCAAACTCTGTGAAGGCCGACGGATTGTTCACCAACCACCGCAGTACATCGTCAGTTTGTTTCTGCTCCCGCCGTGGGAACCGAATAAAGACTGAGAATGGTTCCGGCTGGCTGCCCTGCACTTCCCCGATGATGTAACCATCCGCGATTCGAAGCCCGAGCACATTGCCGTCGAACCTGTACTTCTCGCCTCTGTGAACACGACCCGAATCGGCGCCACGGATGATGAACTCCCACACCCACCGGGCAAAAGTAGTACGGGGCTCGACCGCCACACGCGCTGAGGTTCCACGTCGCTGCTGCCCGGTAAATGCACCAGCCCAGTCCTGGGTGGCCAGGAGCTTTTCAATCGTCGAGCTGGTTGCTGGCGCGCTTCGCGCCGTAGTCCTTTTACGACCGCGCTTTCCAGAGGGGCCCTTGCCAAACTCGGCAAAGATGACATTGTCGCCCCATGTCACGTCTCCGTCACCGGCCATTAGTACCACCTCTTCTGGACTCTAAACGGTGTCACATTGTTGGGAATCGAATCGTCATCCGAGGTTGCGGAATCCGATGCCGTGGCCTCTGGGTTCACCCCATCGGTCACCGTCCCACCGGACTTTGACTCCGCTGCGTCCATCGATTCACGCAGTGACTGAATCTTGTCCTTGTCCAATTGCCACAGAGACCGCAAACGGTGAAAATCCATCTCCGTCAGCTTGGTTTCGCCAGCACGCACAACTGCATCGGCCAATTCTGCTTTTTCAAAAATCAGCTCGTCGATGCGTTCTTCAAGCGTTCCAACACTGACCAGCTTGTGCACGTGCACGTCTTTACGCTGACCGATGCGGTAGGAACGGTCCGTGGCCTGGTTTTCAACCGCTGGATTCCACCACCTGTCAATGTGAATGACGTGGTTGGCAGCAACCAGGTTGATGCCGACACCCGCTGCGAGAGTCGATAGCAAAATGATTGGCGGACCGTCCGGGGCATTAAACTCTGCCACTACTTTCTCGCGCTGTCCCGGAGTCATTGCCCCCTGAATAAACGGAATGTCCACGCCCAAGCGCTTGCTGAAATGAGGGGCAAGCATCTTGCCAAACTCCACGAACTGCGTGAACACAAGCGCGCGTTCACCGTTTTGCACAATCTCATCGACGAGCTCTTCCAACCGTGCGACCTTGCCCGAGCGATGCTGCCCATGATTAAGCAGCCCCGAGCCGTCGTGCTGGTAGTGCGCTGGGTGGTTGCAAATCTGCTTCAACTTCATGATGCCGCCGAGGATGATGCTCTTTCGCCCGAAGCTGCCAGAACGATTCCGCTTCGAGCGCTTAAGCTTGTCCTCGATATCCTTCACGGCCTCCTGATACAAGAAAGCCTGCTCCGTCGTGAGAGGAACCATCTCCACCTGCTCATTCTTCTTGGGCAGGTCCGGCGCGATAGCTGGATCCGACTTGAGTCGGCGCAGGATAAAAGGTGCTGTAATCGACTGTAATTGCAGCAGCATTTCCGCATTCCCATCACGCTCGATGGGAATCGCAAACTTGTTGCGAAATGCATTCGCCGAGCCCAGCATGCCTGGATTACAGAAATCCATGATGGTGCGCAGTTCGCCCAAGTCATTTTCCACCGGAGTACCAGTCATGGCGATGTTGTGTCGCGAGCCCAGGCTCCGCAGCGCTCTGGATACCTGTGCGTTGGGGTTCTTAATTGCCTGTGCTTCGTCAGCAATCACATGATCCCACTGCACTTGGGCGAGTTCGTTCACATCGCGGGTAGCAACACCATAGGTCGTCACAACAACATCGTGTTTTCCGATAAATTCTTGTAGTTCCCCACCATGAGGGCGGTTTGAACCATGCAGCAGCCCAACCTTAAGCTCTGGAGTGAACTTTGCCGCTTCTGCTGCCCAATTGCGCAGCACACCTGTCGGAACGACCAGAAGCGAAGCCTTGTGCTCTTGATCCTTCGCATCCGCTTGACGACGGCAGCGCTCATACTCCAACAGCGCCAGAATTTGCACAGTCTTACCAAGCCCCATGTCGTCAGCGAGAATGACACCAAAGCCGCGGTTGGACATATCCGCCAGCCACTCCACACCGCGCTGTTGATACTCCCGCAGCTCACCGACAAAACTCGGTGGCACCTCGACCGACTCTGCGAGGGCCGTGGAACCGTCTGAGTACTTCGACACCAACGCCTTGAGCCAAGAGGGATCCCTGGGGGCGACTGGCACTGCTGCTGGAGCTTGAGACTCCAAGCCACCGTCGAAGACCAGCTCTTTCAGGGTGGCTTGCCCCTTACCGGTCTCCTCCCCGGCCTTGGTCTGCTCCACCAAAAACTTCAGGGCTTCTCTAGCTACCTCTGGGTTCGCGTGCACCCAGTGGTCTCGCAGATGCACTAGCCCCGTACTCGATGCAGCGAGCTCACGCATTTCCGCTTCCGTCAGTACGGCATCCCCCACGGCCAGCTTCCACTCGTAATCCACCAGTTGGTCAAATCCGAGTTTCGGTTCCGAACGGCGCCCAGCAGGCCCCGTCGGATCTAACTGGACGACTTCAGTGTGCAACTGCAGGGTGGTCTCCACTGACTTCCAGTTCGGCGGCAGCATCACATCGATATCAACCTTTGCCAGCTGCGAGATGCCATCAGTCATAAGCTCTATCAGCTGCTCTGAGGTCAGCAGCAGATCCAAGCCCGGGTGTCCCGCTGCTTTCGCATATTTGAGCGTTGGGAATGCCTCCTGTGCCGCCAATAGCTGCGGGCGAAGCAGCGACAGCACGGACCGGCGACACATTTCTGGATTCAGGCGCTCCGGAGCTGCGACGCCGATGCGGTAGTACATCCGCAATGGCCATAGAGTCTCATGTTCCACCGCAGCTGAACGAGGATTGAAGCGAGTTACTGAGCCGCCTTCTTCATCCGCTCGATTCCGCAACTCCAACAGCTGCGGAAGATCCACATCCGGCAAGTCTTCCAGCTGGCCTTCAAAACCAACAGGTTCCTGCACCATTAGCTGCAGACGAACATCCTCACCATCGGCCGACAGCCTCCACTTTGCCAGTGACTGCGCCACCCCCGGCGTCGCACGCCCCAGGGACTGAGACTGCAACAACGACCGCACGAAACTCTGCCGCTGTTCTGCCGGTTCATCCAGATCGGCCAGAAGCGCGTTGGTGACCCAATGAAACATCCGATTGATGAAATCCTCAGCCACCGTGGCGCCTCCGTTATCAATCAATACCGGTGGTGTACGAGAAATGACCTGACTCTGCCAAGCAATCTCACTCAGCCCCTCCGACATCCGCCACGTCGGCCACCACTCATTGTCTTCCCACGTCAGCGCCACCAATGCCCGCCCAGAGCGTGCGAAAGCATCCAATCCCTGTACAACATCCACAAAGAACCGAAGATCCGGTGCCATCGCCGCCGAGGAAACTTCCTCCTGCAATTGCACCAGTGCCGTCACCGCAGCCCATGGCGGGAACACCCATGTGGGTACCGCTTTCTCTACTGCCCGCCCCTTCGGTGTGCGCAGTTTTAGCGTCAGTTGCGCTCGACTCCCCTGGTCCAGCACTGCAAAAAGCCGACGCTGATGCGCCGGGACTTCCAGCAAATCCACGTCCGCAATAATCCGGTGCCCCTCTGGCCGCTCCACCCATAGGTGAAGACCCGAATCATCTTTCCAGACCGCGTGCAGCAGCAACGGCACCGCTGACTTAGCAACTTGGTCCATTACTTCCTCCCCACTGCTTGCTCAGTCATCACCGTCTAATCACCCGGCGACTTCGCCACCAGATATTTGTTCAATGAAGATTCTGCCACGCACCCCGGATCAGCTTTTCCACCACACCACAACATTAGCACGCATGTTCGAATTATGTATCTTGCAAAAATTACTCCTCCTCTACCCAAATACCCCTTTTCCCAGGTAATTTGTCGCACTTAACCGATTTTTAAAAGCTTTTTCAACGCTTCTTATCTTGCAATGCAGCGCATCACATGAAAACGTCGTATAGGCCACAAGAATTAAAAATGTGTGACTCGTGCAATAGTTCTGCCATGGTTCGCATGTGCCAGTAGGCTCCGCTGACTGTCGAAGATAGTCCGGAAGCTGAAGCTGTGCTGAATCGCGAACCGCAGGTTCCACCGTGGACGTCGGCCACTTTTTGGCTCGATGCTGCCGCGGCGCTGTGAACGTCGTCAAGCAGACTTGATTAAGCGAAACTGAGTTGTGCGCCGAAAATGCTTTTTGGTGCGCTAGGTAGTGCGCGAGTCCGACTGTACGACTAATAAATAATGAGGAGTTGCCCTGTGGACCAACACACATGGTTCATCATCGCACTAGTCATTTATCTGCTGTTGATGGTCTACATCGGTTGGACCGGATGGAAAAAGACTGCAGAGTATGACGAATACATGATTGGCGGCCGCGGCCTACATCCGTTCGTCGCGGCACTGTCAGCGGGTGCATCGGACATGTCCGGCTGGCTGCTGATGGGTCTGCCCGGCGCGATTTACCTTTCGGGTCTGAACCAGACCTGGATTGCAATCGGCCTGGTCGCAGGCGCATGGCTGAACTGGAAGTTCACCGCACCACGCCTGCGTAGTTACACCAAGATTGCTCGTAACTCGATTACCGTGCCGTCGTTCCTGGAGAATCGTCTGCACGATACGTCGAAGGTGCTGCGCGTTGCCGCAGGCCTGATTATTTTGCTGTTCTTCACCTTCTACGTCTCCTCGGGCATGGTGGCAGGTGGCCGTTACTGGGAGTCGACGTTCGGTGGCAACTACCTCGTCGGCATGCTGTTGGTAGCGGCTATCACTGTCGCGTACACCCTGTTCGGTGGCTTCCTGGCGGTGTCTTACACAGACACGGTGCAGGGCATCATTATGTTCATCGCACTGCTGGCGGTTCCGACTGTCGGCATCATCTACCTAATCAACAATGGCAACTCCGCCTCGGACATCTTCAGCTTTGCTGCTAACAACCCCTACCCGGGCAGCGAGGGACAGCCGGTTGAGGCCTTCTTCGATCCGTTCGCTGGCATTCCGCTAATCACGATTATCGGTCTGCTCGGCTGGGGTCTGGGCTACTTCGGCCAGCCGCACATTATCGTTCGCTTCATGGCTCTGCGTAGTGCAAAGGACGCAACCGAGGGCCGCCGCTGGGGCGTTGGCTGGCAGGCACTGTGCATGCTCGGCTCCGTCCTCGTGGCGCTGACCGCAACTGTTTTCTTCGCTACGAACCCAGATGCTTCGGTCACTGATGCGTCTTCCTACGAGACCATCTTCCTGGACATGACCCGCATCCTGTTCCACCCGCTGATTGCAGGCCTGATTCTGACTGCAGTACTGGCAGCAATCATGTCCACCATTTCCTCGCAGCTGCTGGTGTCTTCCTCCGCGCTAATCGAGGACCTGTTCAAGGCAACGGTCAACAAGTCCCTGCGTCCGAAGACCTACATGGCTCTCTCCCGCGTCGCCGTCGCGCTGATCGCCATCATCGCCGCAATCATCGCTGCTAACCCGAACAGCTCCATTCTGGATCTGGTTGGCTTCGCGTGGGCTGGCTTCGGCTCGGCATTCGGCCCGGTGCTGCTGGCCGCCCTCTACTGGTCGCGCCTGAACACGCCAGGTGCTGCTGCCGGCATGATCACCGGTGCGGTTGTCTCCTTCGCATGGGGCATGAGCTCGCTCAGCGACACTCTCTACGAGATCGTCCCGGGCTTCGCCGCTGCAACTGTCGTGATGATCATTGTCACGCTGCTTACCAAGGAGCCGAACGAGAAAATCAAGGAAGAGTTCGACCACGCAGCAAAGCAGGCTCTGGTCTAACGCTTTGATCTAGGCTTGGCCTCCGCTAGCCCCGCAGGCTAGCCCCGGCGCATACCTACAAGGGAACCGAAAAAGTATTTTTCGCGCCCAACTAGGTATGCGCCCTTTTTTATTTGCCATCCTGGCCGCCTCCCTGACTGCCGCCTTTGTCTCATCCTTTGCGCTTACGCGAGTTCTCGTCACCTCCTCCCCCGCGGGCTCGGAGACGGAAGCCGTCGTCAAGCAACTGCGCACCGTACGCGTCGTCGCCGACCGCCCCACCGTCACCGGATACAAGCGCGAGCGCTTCGACGTCTGGGCAGGTTCTGCCGATTGCAATACACGCCATAAAGTGTTGGCGGCGTGGTTCGGGGGCTCTGCGTGTTCGCTTGACGACGGCTCCCCGCGCGAAATCCCTGACCCTTACACGGGTGACCCGGTTGGTGCGCATGAGGTCGATATCGACCACATTTATCCGTTGGCAGCGGCGTGGGATTTCGGAGCCTACGCCTGGGATCCCGAGAGGCGTCGGCAATTTGCCAACGATATCGAGACCAACCTCGTGCCCACACGAAGCGCGGTCAACCGGGATAAAGGAGATGCCAGCCCGGCCGAATGGCTTCCCGAGGATGCAAAGGCGTGTGACTACTCGCATCGTTACTTAGCGGTGGCCATTAAATGGGACCTGCCCGTATCCTCGGCAGACTGGAAGGCGATGGCAGCTGCGTGTGGAATCCGCGCGAGGAAAGGCACGAAATAGAGAAAATAGTGCGAGCACGTTAAGTTAAGGACTGGTCTTAATAAAGAAATATCCAGGCCACTCCTCGCTTGAACGCGAGGCCTACATTCAGTCGTGGAAAGGTAATACGTGCAAAACGTAGTTCTTATGGTTCACGTCCTGGCGGCAATCCTGCTGCTTGGACCGGTGACTGTCGCAATTTCGATGTTCCCGAAGCTCGCGCTTGCAGCCCGCGGCGGAGAGGCTGGAACGGTCGGCGCCGCGCGCACCATGCACGCCATTTCGCGCACCTACGGCATGTGGTCGCTGCTCGTGCCGCTGCTCGGCTTCGGTGTCATGTTCACCGATGTGTCGACCTACATGAAGTCCGGGGCAATGCACGCCGCAATCCTGCTGGCTATCATCGCCTGGGCACTGTTGTTCTTCCTGGTCATTCCGCGTCAGCGTCTGATGATGGCCGGCCTCGGCATCGCTGACGAAGACGAGGATGCTGACGATCCGGAGTTCATCGAGCGTCGCAAGAAGGCTGAAGAGCTCGACTGGGACAAGCAGAAGGGCCAGCTGGCTATGTTCTCCGGCATCTTCTCCCTGCTGTGGGTTGTCGCCGGCATCCTGATGTTCTTCATCTAGAGCTCACGCTCAGACACAATAAAACTGCCGGTGCGCCTGTACGTTTCGGCCCGACTTTTAGGGCTTGGAAGTACATGCGCACCGGCAGTTTTTTTATTTTCTAGGTCAGCGCCAAGGGCGGTCGTCGGTTGTCGCCTGACGACGCTCCCCCCCCAGCTCACCTCACCTAGCAGGTTTAGCGGCGTCCGCCTCGGTAACCACCGCGACGGTCATCACGGTCACCACGGTAGCCACCGCGACCGCGACCGCCACCACGACGGTCATCGCGACCGCGACCACGGCCACCGAAATCGTCACCGTCATCGAAGTTTCCACGGTAGCCGCCACGGCCACGGCCACCACCACGGCGGTCGTCGCGACCGCGACCACCACGGTATCCTCCGCGACCGCGGCCGCCATCACGACGATCGCCACGGTAGCCACCACGGCCACCGCGGTAGTCATCGCTGTCGTCGACCGAGGTGCCGTCGTCAAGCTTCAGCCCAATGAGCTGGCCGGAGATGCGAGTATCGGAGAGGTTGTTGATGACTTCTTGCGGCAGGTTGGCCGGCAGTTCGACCAGTGTGTGGTCGCCACGGATGTCGATGTGTCCGAAGTCCTTGGAGGACAGGCCACCCTCGTTGGCGATGGCGCCGACGATGGCACCCGGGCGGACGTGCTGGCGACGACCGACGCTGATGCGGTAGGTTGCGGTGCCTTCGCGGTCGAATTCGACCAGGTCAGCGCGCTTGCCCTGACCGCGCTCACCGCGGGAGCGACCATCGCGGCCACGGTTGCGGTCGCGATCGAAACGATCACGGTCACGGTCGTTACGACGGCCACGCGGCGGCTCCTTCATTAGGAAGTCGCCCGACTGTGCCTGCGCAGCGATAGCGGCGGCGATATCAACCAGTGGGGTGTCGTGCTCTTCTGCGTACTCCTCGATGAGCTCACGGAAGACCGGAACCTGCGAATCAGCAAGCGCCTCGGTCAAGTCATCAGCGAACTTCTGCTTGCGAGAGTCGTTGACCTCATCGACGGTCGGCAGCTTCATCTCGTGCAGCTGCGACTTGGTTGCACGCTCGATCGAGCGCAGCAGGCGTCCCTCACGCGGGGTGACAAAGAGCAGCGCCTCGCCGGAGCGGCCAGCGCGGCCGGTACGACCGATGCGGTGGACGTAGGACTCGGTGTCGTGCGGAATGTCGTAGTTGACCACGTGGGAAATGCGGTCAACGTCCAGGCCACGAGCAGCCACATCGGTTGCCACCAGGATGTCCAGGCGGCCGTCCTTGAGCTGATCAATCGTGCGCTCACGGAGAGTCTGCGGGATGTCGCCGTTGATGGCAGCAGCGGAGAATCCGCGGGCACGCAGCTTCTCGGCGAGCTCCTCGGTCTCGTGCTTGGTGCGCACGAACATGATCATCGCTTCGAATTCCTCGACTTCGAGGATGCGGGTCAGCGCGTCCAGCTTGTTGCGGTGGCTGACCATCAGGAAGCGCTGGCGAATGTTGTCCGCAGTGCGAGTCTGGGACTTGACGGTAATCTCTTCCGGCTCCGTCAGGTACTGCTTGGACAGGCGACGAATCGCAGCCGGCATGGTAGCCGAGAACAGCGCGACCTGCTTGTCATCCGGGGTGTCGGCAAGAATGCGCTCGACATCCTCCTGGAAGCCCATCTGCAGCATCTCATCGGCCTCGTCCAGCACCAGGAAACGCAGGTCGGAAATGTCCAGCGAGCCCTTCTCCAGGTGGTCGATGACACGACCAGGCGTGCCGACGATAATCTGCGCACCTCGGCGCAGACCCGACAGCTGCACTCCATAGGACTGACCACCGTAGATTGGCAGGACCTGAATCTTGCCCAGGTGATCAGCAAACGACTGGAAGGAGTCCGCAACCTGCAGCGCCAGCTCACGGGTCGGAGCAAGCACCAGAGCCTGTGGTGCACGGACGGAGCGATCAATGCGAGCCAGAATCGGCAGCGCAAACGCCGCGGTCTTACCGGTACCAGTCTGAGCCAGGCCGACGACGTCGCGGCCGCTCATCAGAGTCGGGATAGTTGCAGCCTGAATTGGGGACGGAGTCTCAAACCCAACCTTGCGAACTGCATTGACAATGTCATCCGGCAGCTCAAGCTCATCGAAGCCGACGGTGTCGTCGCCGTTGTCGTCTTTGTTCTTTTCGGCCTTCTTCTCGGCCTTTTCCTTGACCTCAGCCTTTTCGGTCTTTTCCTCAGCGGCCTTCTCTTCGACCACCGGTGCTTCCTCGGCCACTACATCCTCGGCCTTCACAATTGCGTCCTCGCGGTTTTCGCGCTGATCCTCGCGGTTTTCCTCGACGCTGCCATTCATTTCATTATTAGCCATTTGGGGCTCTTCCTGGGCCTTTTCGCCCGCACACTCAATATTCAACAGTTGATTACTCACAGTTGGGTCGCACATACATGACCCGCCCAATTTACGTTCTTGTTTTTCAGTGCTCTCACGTCGGAATTGCGATGACATCGCTTCTCTTGCACATACTTCGAAAAATTGCGCCCAAACCCAATTCAGCTTTTACTTCCGAGGAGGGGCGCCCATCATGCACTATGCACTTTCAAGCGTTTCACCAGCGAATTTATACCGCTGCCAGATTCTCTGCGACATTGTCGTCAGGATTTCACACCGATTGCCCAGACTACGCCACCGTCGGTCAAAAAACCATTTCCTGTCCGCAAGGTCACGACACTAGACGGACGATTTCTTGGACGAGGCCCGGCGCTGGGGCCGTCGTCAAGCGAGCGCATTGCACCCACTTCGGGGTGCCTACTTTGTAATTTCCTAGGGTGAGCTGGCTAACATTTTCCCTACAAGTTTGTACACATATCAGCTATTTTCCGCCGTGGAACACCCACCGTTCGGCGGATTTTTGCAATTTCGCAACGCATAAGCCCAAGGTCGCTAGAGAATGTCCAGCTATAACAACGCACCAGAAACGCAGCCGTCTTCGCCCCGGCAGTCCCCGCTAAAACCACATTCTCCCGAGGAGATTTCTGGGAATGGCAGGCAGGAAAATAAGGCACCGTCGAAGCTCTCGGCAATGATTGAAGTTCTCGGGTTTCCGGGCTTTATTTTGGCGGGTTCGGCGCTGGCATTCTTCTTCCCCGCCCCGTTTACTCCGCTGACGGATTACATCACGTACTTCCTGATGATCATCATGTTCGCGATGGGCCTCACCCTGACCATCCCGGACTTTAAGCAGGTCGCTAAGCGCCCGTTGGCGATTCTCTTCGGCGTTATTGCGCAGTTTGTCATCATGCCGCTGCTGGCGATTGCCGTGGCTAAAGTCCTCGGACTCAACCCGGCACTCGCTGTTGGTCTGCTCATGCTGGGCTCTGTTCCGGGCGGCACTTCGTCGAATGTCATCGCATACCTGTCGCGTGGCGATGTCGCGCTGTCCGTCGCCATGACCAGTGTGTCGACACTGGTCTCGCCGATTATGACGCCGTTTCTTATGCTCGTGCTTGCCGACGCGCACACGGAGGTCGACGGCCTCGGGATGGCCTGGAGCCTCTGTCAGACAGTCCTCCTGCCAGTGATTGGCGGTCTGATTATCCGCTTTGTGGCCGATACCTTTATTAACAAGATCCTCCCAATCCTGCCGTGGATTTCTATTCTCGGTATCGGTGGCGTGGTCTTCGGTGCCGTGGCCAAGAACGCTGAGAGCCTGGCGAACATTGGCCTGATTGTGTTTGTGGCTGTGATCATCCACAACGTTCTGGGCTACGTGCTCGGCTTCTTTGCAGGCCAGCTGGTGGGGATGCCGACTGCGGGCAAGCGCACGGTGGCCGTGGAGGTCGGCACACAGTCCGCTGGCCTGTCCTCCGGTATGGCAGCGAAGTTCTTTACCCCGGAGGCAGCGCTTCCCGGCGCGGTGGCCGCTGTGGTGCATAACATTACTGGCGCTATCTATGTGGCTATTTGCCGAAAGGTCGATGAAGGCAAGGAAACTAGCAAATCCGCTTCTGCTTAAGCTGTTTTTGCTTCGGCTTCTTTGGCTCCGCTGTTCGACGAGTGGGCTGGTAGAGTCTCTCGCCCGAAGATCCAGCCCACCATTGCGACCAGCGAAATGACACCGCAAACAAAGAAACCGGCCTTGAACCCTGCGGCATCCACAATTGCGCCGACAATCAGCGGGCCAGAGATCGCTCCGAAGTCCTGAGCCATCTGGAAATTGGCCAGCACCTTTCCACCTTGGCGGTTGGCGCCGATGACGTCGGCAAGCACGGCCTGCTGCGATGGATTGATCATGCCAGCGCCGAAACCCGCGAGGACGGAGAGAATCAGTAGCGGAATGGCACCGCTGCTAAATCCGATAGCGCCCGTGAACACGCCGTTGATGAACAGGCCCGTGATGAGCAGAGGGCGACGGCCGATGCGGTCGGAGAGACGGCCGGAAAACTGCAGTGCCGTGACATTGCCGAGCGCGAAGGCCGTCAGCGCGAAACCAGCTGTGGCAGTGGCGGCTACTGCCCCATCGCTGCCCGGTTCTGGGGTGCCAACATGGGAAAACGTTGCCGCGGCGAACAGCGGGACAATCGCGACGCGCACACCGAAGTTCGACCAACCGTTGGCGAAGGCTCCGACTAGTGCGCTCCGATATGCCGAGTCACGGATTGCCTCGGAGAACCTCAGCACCGGGGTCGTGCGCTTGGGCACTACATGGCGAAGATGCTCCGCACTCAGCGACATGCCGACCACAATCGTTGCCACGATCAGCGCCCCACCGTAGATGAAAAACGGCATCCGCATGCCCCATGCGCCCATTGCAGCACCAATGATCGGGCCAAAGACATTGCCCAACAGGAAGGCTGTGCCGTAGGCGGCCGAGCTCTTACCGCGGATCTCCGGCGGTGAAATCCGCACAATCAGCCCCATTGCCGAGACCGTAAACATCGTCGAACCGATGCCTCCGAGCGCACGAAACGCCAGCAGTTGCCAATATGTCTGCGCAACACCGACAAGCAAAGTCGAGAACGCGACAATACTGATGCCGGTTAGGTACGTGCGTCGATATCCGAGCTTCTCTACCAGTGAGCCCGATGCCGGCGCGAAGATTAGCCGGAAAATGGAGAACGAACTGACCACGAAGCTGGCCGCGAACACCCCCACATCGAAGCTGCGCGCGTACTGCGGCAAGATCGGTGCAATCAGACCGAAGCCCAGCGCAATGATGAACGCAGCGCTGACCAGAATCCAAATCTCTCGCGGAATCGGCTGTTTAGTCCCGTCTAATTCACCCTGCCAAGAATCCCGACCTTGTGGTTTGCTTCCCACCTCCGATGCGATATCCGGCTGAGATTCGCACTTTGCTTTACGACGAAGCAGGTCGCGCGAACGGGAAGCTGACAAGGTAACGGTCCTTTCTAAAACCTCTAGTCAGAGTCGCCCATTTCACTTTCAATTCGCCGGGCCAACTCTTTGCCAATCAAATGAGGAATTCCAACTACTAGTGCATTACCCATGCAAAAGGCACGATGGCCGTCGGTCATTCCTGTGTCCGTCCATCCCTTAGGGAATCCTTGCAGAGCATCCAGTTCATCTGGAACTAGACGACGCAGTCTTCCATCCACCTTAACCACATGCTTGAAACGGGAGGCCGATTTTCCGCCTTCACCAGTCAAAATCGTTCGGGAGGGCTTTTCCGTCGAGTCCGGGAAGGACATACTCCCCTCACTGTACAAATACGTAAAACCAGTCTTTTTATTGACTCGTTCTTCGCGCTTTGAACCCTTCAGATACTCCCACTTATGAACTTCATCCGCGTGAATAACGAAAGAATCTGGAACAGCAGACTCATCAACAAGGACATCCCCAAGAACTTGTCGAGGCCCATCATAGGACTCAACCACAGAAAATGTCAGCGCCTTGAAGTTCTGCATTATGCCTCCAGTTTCGAATGGAGACTTCTTGGCACCTAGTGAAAACGTCTTTGTTGCTTCATATGGATCCTCTGGAATCACAACTTCTGTGAAATGCAGAGGTTCCTCAATTGGTAAAGCCGCGGCCATGATGCCATCCTTAGCGCGCTGCTCTAATTCCCAGGTGCCGGGATTCTTAACTGCATAGATGTAGACCCGCTTACGTCGCTGCGGAAAACCATACTCAGCACTATTAATCACCCTCCACTCGACGGAGTAGCCGAGGTCACCGAAGCACGACAACATAATTGCAAAGTCGCGACCTCGCTGAGTAGCAGGGCTCTTCAGCAATCGATCAACGTTTTCCAACAAGACATACTTGGGGCTCTTTAGCTTAAGGAACCTGTAGATATCCCACCAGAGGACACCTTTTTTCCCTTCAATCCCACCTGCTTGCGATAGCGGTTTGGCAACTGAGTAGTCCTGGCACGGAAACCCTCCCACAACCATGTCTACATCGGGAATTTCGAACAGCCCGGCTTCCGCATTGTCGAGAACAACGTTGATGTCTTCATTCACACAGCTGTTCTCCCCGAACCTGTTTACATAACAGCGCCATGCAAACTGGCGAGCTGGAGTTCCTGGTGGTTCCCACTGGTTAGCCCACACGGTCTCAAATGGTCCTGCCGCCGGAAGAGATGCTATACCGTCGCTTTGATCCTGATAGCCGTCTAAGCCGAGGCGAAAGCCACCTACTCCCGCGAACAATTCGGCTACGCGAATGGTTTTATCAGACACGTTTCTCCAATCGCTACTGTGTTCTGATACGTCAGAGTGATTCTAACCATGACACAGAGGCCGGATCAAACTGGCCGATAGTTAACCAAAACCGCCGCCTTATTCGAACACTATTTCTAAATCTCTAGGAATTTAGAACCCGACTGATCTCATCACCCACGTACCCCGCGTTCAACCAAAAGGACTTTTTGACCACAGTTTCACCTCGCGGAGTAACAGCTGTATCTGCCTTGTTTCGAGCCTTCGGCCGAACGTGACAGCAACGGTTCTCCGTACTCTTAACCGACTCGCTAGCGCGCCCGTCGATTACACGCTCCCGCATCAGGTCGTAACATGCACGTGCCTCTACCAAGTCAGAGTCAGGCATCTGCCAAAACAGTACGTCCGCTAGTCGAAACTCTCCAAGATTCGACTCATCTTCGCAGAAGACAACAAAAAGGTACTTCTGCGCCAACTGCTCACTGAACTCGCTTTGCTCGAAATCTTGCTCCACCAAATCACGGTAGGAAAACCTTGGAAAAGATAGGGATTCCTTGGGCTTTCCATTTCTCTTCAAACGGATAACCTTAGGGACGATCCCAGCTTTTACAAACTCAGCAATTTCAGATTCCTTGTCCACACCGAGAATACTCTTAACAATAAGACTGCCAATATGCTTAGGAAGGCGGGTGTTACTGTAACCCAAGCCTTCAGCCAAGCTAGTAAGGGTACGATTCATATACGGCGCGAATCGCTTCTTTACCAGCCCAAGCAAATCCATATCTGCTTCTGATTGCTTTCGTTCAATCTCTTGAGCATTAAGCATGCCGTTGAGAATGACATCAATATAACTCCGCTTAAAGGCCCATGCCCGAGGCTTCGCCGGCTCATCCGAGAATGGCTGCTTCCGCGTAATCGTGCTATTCGCTGCCTTAGTACAGGCTTCCAGGTACATCGTGTCACCAGATGAAATGGTGTGCGCTTGTCCTCGTCGGACCTTCTCCTGAATCAATTCCCAGTCACTGCGAAGCTGGACAATGTCATCCTGCGACAGTTCCCAAAGCTTCGCGAGAAGAACCTGGTAATCGACAGGATTCTTATCCTTTTCAAAAAGGTATGCCACTAATAGCATGCGGCTAATCTTGGCCAGCAGATGCGACTCAACCCACTGTTCCTCAGGGAGTGAAAAGTAGTCAATCATCGAAAGGACAAGACGTTCCTTTGCGGAATAATCACCTTTTTTAGTCAATTTCATCGGCGTACTTTTTAGTTCGACGCCTATTTTTGTAAAGTCTGCTTCTGCATTACTGTTAGCCGGAATCTTGAAATAGAGTGTCTCTAACGCGGAACCGAATGCCCCTCGCTTTACCCTCGGATCATCCAAATCCTCGACACCAAGTGCCTCTCGAAGAGATTTTCCGACTATCTTTTCGGCGTAGTTTACAACTGACTCCACATCAGAATCGTCATAGCCTAGCTCAGTCGAAAAGCTCTTCATAGCAAAAAATGTCCCATCACTCGATTCCTGCATATCTCTTTTCGTATGCTGGTGCGTTTAGCTTATATAATTTTGCGGCCAAAATACGAAAGCCAAACCCCTACCCCGCCACTGTGGCGGAATAGGGGGTTGAACGGAGCGTCGTAAAGCGAACGCCCTATCTACGAGACTGCGGTGACCTGATTAGAACAGGCTCGGCAGGTTCGCCTGCGAGGAAATGTTGCTGACAGACTGCGTTGCCTGAGCGGTCGCACCCGACAGCTCCGGAATCGGCAGCTCCGGGAGAGACGGGCTCTCCGAGATGATGTCGGCAATCTCCGGCGGGACCTCGACGCCCTCTGGGAGCAGCTCGCCAATCGGGCCCAGCTCCGGCTCTTCCTGTGGGACGTGCTGCTTGGTGTACTGGGAGTCCTCGTCAATCGTGCGGAACTCGGACTGCGGTTCAGTGGAGGTCTCTACCTTGAAGCGCTCGTTGACCTGGCCGTCCGGGATGTCGTACTGCTCTTCAAGAGCAACGTCAATCGGCTGGAAGCGACTCAGCGGGCCGATGCCCATGGAGTTAACGCCAATGGCCTCGCGAGTCTCCGGGTTGAAAGCGTTTCCGCCCGAATCGCCGTGGTCAATCGGAGCGATAGCCCAGACACCATTGCGGACTCGGAAGACCTGGAAGCCGCAGCCACGGCCGGTACGGGAACCGTCGGTGCACACGGGCTCACCGAGGTTGTCGAAGGAAATCTCCATCGGCTCGAGAGTGCGCTTGTCCTCGATACCGACGATCTGAACCGGCTCGCCGTGGACGTTGCCGAACTCATCAACAGAGTGGGACATAGAGGTGGTCTTGATGTCGTCCTGAACCTCAATGATGCCGTAGTCACCGCTATTGAAGAGGTCGTTGAAGAACTCCGGCATAGTGGTGTTTTCGTCGAAGTCACCCTCTTCCGGCATGACATCGGTGCCCATGTAGTCCTTGTTGACCAGCTTGTCGCCATCCTTGGTTGGGATGAAGAACTGGCCGGTGACCTCTTCGCCGGTTTCAGTATCCTTCGCCACAACACAGTGGCCGGCAGTCATGATGACACGATGCGAAACGCCATTCTGATCCACAACGGTGCCAGGAACTCCCAGAGAGCACATCGGGGACTGAACATGACGTCCATCGATGTTCTTGCTGCTCGGGAACGGCATTCGCAACGGCGAGCCCGGGCCGATGACAACATCCGAGTTTGCCGGTGCAGCCTCAGCTACCGCGATTCCGGGCACAAAGCCACCTGCAGCTACCGACAGTGCAGCCGTAAGTGTGGCGACCTTCTTCGAACTGACCATAGTGTGCGCTACTCCATTTCTGTACAGAAAACTTGTCCCTCTCAGTGTATTAGGGACACCTTTACAAAGCTCTCCAAAAATGGAACCTAGGGTGAAATTCTCAGTCGAGGAACCGTTCAATCGCCTTCACGGCACGCGCATTACGCATCAAAAAGTTTGTTCAACAGCAATGCAAGAGCCAGAACCATCCGCCTTGGATGATTCTGGCTCTCTTAACGGTTCGGGGGTGATTTTTGTCAGATTCTCAGACTGGTGCTAGCCCTCAAAGCTTGGAAGCTGAATTTCTGCCAACTGAGGCAGCTCAAACGGCTGTGACGATTGTGGCAATTGGGGCGATTGTGGCAGCTCAGGCAGTTGCGGCGACTGCGGCAACTGGTCCACAAGATCAGTTAACTGCGGTACAGAACCTTCCTGAGAACCCTGCGAATTCTGCGTCCGGGCGTACTCCTGATCCGCCGCCATATCCTCGTTGAGGGTGCGATAGGTGGAGTCGCGCTGAGCCGTGGAATCCGATACCTCGAAGTGGTCGTTTACTTGACCGTCGGGAATGCCGTAGGCCTCCTGGATGGCAATATCCGCGGGCATCACACGCGAGACCGGACCGAAGGTCATCGAATTCACGCCAATAACTTCATTTGTGGTCGGATCGTAGGCATTTCCGCCCGAGTCACCGTGGTCAACGCCGATACCAACCGTCCAAATGCCGTTTCGAGCCCGGAATACCTGATAGCCACAGGCACGTCCGGTACGCATGCCGTCCTTACAGATAGGTTTGCCAAAATTATCGAAGGAGACCTCGCCACGCGGCAGATCTTCATTGTCTTGAATGCCAGTCATCGCTACAGGCTCCCCGTAGCTCTGACCATTTTCATCGATGGAGTAACTTGCGCCGGTAGTTTCTACGTCTGGATCAAGGTTGATTACTCCATAGTCTGCACCATTAAAGGCCGCCGGCAACGACTCCAGTCCGGCATCTTCCTGCGGCACTTCCCAACGGTGAGCACCTGTCGTACCAATGCGCTTATCGCCTTCGGTGGTTGGCACATACACCTCACCGGTAACGATTGGCAGACCCACATCCGGAGCATCATTCACACAGTGCCCTGCGGTCAACATGACCCGATGCTTTTCCCCATTGCGGTCCGTCACCGCTCCCGGAACACCCGCCGAACACATCGGCGAGTTGACATTTCGGTGCCCATCCCACGGGCTTCCCTCCATGGGAGTTCGAATCGGGTCACCCGGACCAACCACGACAGCATGTGCCGCGACCGGGGCTGCTAAGGACAAAAGTGCTGCGAAAGCCGATACCGCCATTCGACTTCTTGCGTGCTTCATTGAGACGAATCTTTCAAATTTTTAGTTTTCCTTTAGGACCATCCCCCACACTAATCCACCACCCCACCCCCAGAAATAGCGTTTTCTCAGACTCTTGGACTTTTACAAAAGTCGTTATCGAATCGTTTCCACAACCCCACATGTCCCTGCAATAACACCAGGCACCTAGCCAATTGACTACCCCCACTTGGGTAGCCAATTGATGCTAAACATATCTCGAACATTAGTTCTATATGTTCGAAAATGCGAGTCCGGGGTGTTCGATAACTTGTGAGCCATGAACACAGCAGACGAGTTTCCCATTCATCGCCGCCTAGCTCTTCCCCCACTATCCGCTACCTACCGTGCAGAATGTTTCGAAGACCTCGACCTCATCCGCACAATCCTCTGCCACCCCACCATCGCCCGTAGGCATTCGCCCGACGCGCTAGATCACACCTTTTCGCTTCCCGACGGGCCTGTGGTCACCGTCCGCGCGTCGCGGATAGCGCTTCCTCGCGCACTGGTCTCTCAGCTTGCCGACGTGCACGCGGAATACTTCATCCTGAAGGATGAGCCCATGTTCATGTACTCCGTTTCCGTCAAGGTGGCATCCTCATCGGAGGTAGTCCTCCGCGGAATTGGCGGTTCGAATCGGACGCGGGAAGAAAACCGCCGACGTACTCGGGCTGTGGCTGAGGCTCTCCATCGTGCGCAGGACTGCAGCAAGATACACGAAAACGGCACTGACCTCGCACTCCCCGGGCGCCGTTATAGCTGGATTGGCACCAGGGGCGCGCGGCCACTGCCGTGTCCTAACGAGCTCTTTTCTTCTCGCCCATCAGCGGCTTAGCACTGGTCACAGTGCTGCCACAGTACGGCTACTCGCTGTCGTCGCCTTCTTCGTCGTCCTCGTCGTCATAGTCGCCATCGTCATAGAGGTCATCATCGTCGTCATCGTCATCATCATCCCCGTCCAAGGAGGCAACGTGATCAGAGTAGATATACTCCGCGTACCCGTCATCGACGGGTGCCAGCTGATCTTCCCATTCCTCTGCGCGGTCTACCACGAGCGCAAGGACATCCATCAGCTTGTCAAAGTCCTTGAAGGTGCCCAGCGTCAGAACCTCATTGCGCAAGGTCTGGATGTCAGAGTAGAGGTCAGCGAACATCTTGCGACGGTCATCATCGGTGAGAACCGTTTCGGTGTCCGAGTCCCAGAACTCTGCGATGGCCTGGTCGACAATGTCGTCCAAGTTCGCGTCCTGGGAGATGAAGCGGACGTGTGCGCTGGGCTCGTTGTTGTGGGCAGTTACCAAAACCTGGACCAACGAGGAGGTACCAACTTCGGAGGTGACCAAGGTTGCCTCTTCGGGGTCCTGTTCAAACTCCAGGTCAGCAATGCGGTCATCATCACCATCGAGCAGAGTGCGCAGCAGGCCAACAACCTGGTCAGTAGCTACATGGTGGGCGACTGCCGCGACGGCGTCTTCGACGGAGAATACAGCGGAGACCAGAACAGCTTCGAACTCGTCGTCCTCATCATCCACATCGGCAGCGGCTACGTAAACTTCGGCAGCCGGGATGTCCTCATCAATGGTGACGAACTGAACCTCCAGGTCAGAGGTAATGGGAACGAAGAGGGTGTCATCGTTGACACGGCTTTCAATGCCCTCGCGGTCCAGTGCCGCAGCAATCTGCTCGAAAAAGCTCATGGGTGGAATCCTCCCTTGAAAGATAATTGGCCTCTACCCGCAGCCAATCGTAGCGACAAACGCGCAATCATGGGGTGGCTCATGCCCCCGGCAATTGCTGCGAAAGATCGCGCCGGCAGCGTGCGTGCTGCTGCAAAGCCGCCAACACGGTCGGTTGAGGAGCAGGCCGCCAGCTGTCGATTCTCGAAAACAGAGCGCTCAGTAGCGTGCCCAGAGTTGATGGCGTTCCTCACGAGAACGTTTTGGACAGGAGACACACAGATCGGCATCTGGGCTGTGATAAATCATGCAGCAAGTAGCCCTCTCCAGGTGAGTAACTACATCGAAGTCCGGTTCTTCTCCCGATTCAGCAGCGGCTTCATCCCAGGGGCGCACCTCGCCTCCGCAGGAATCCATGAAACGAGGAAGAGGGACCCGATGTACTCGCTGTATTCCCTCAACGACATGTTTGCCAATAAGCGCTCCACGCCAGGGCTCCATCAGCTCATTACCGGCGGATATTGCGGCGTTAGCTACGGCATCGGCAGCCACGGCCCAAAGAGGGGCAGGCTTGATTTCCCCGACTTCTCCAACAACCTGAGCCAACGGCTCCAAGAAATGAGCCAGTGCTTCGCCGGAATCCTTCAGCTCATCCGCATCCTCAGCGGAAATGCTTTCAAACTGTTGAGCTTGGAACCCAACCCAATAGTCATCTCGAAGAAATGTGAGCCAAGAAGACCACTGCCACACTGGAACTCGATCGGACACCAACACGCATGCCAGCGATGGCCCTACCAATGCTCCGCACATGGACCACCACCACAACTGGGCCTGGAAACGGGTATCCACCTCAACCTCGGGCATGGGAAACAGCTTTCTCCCAGCCTCAATTCCGGCGGCTACAGCTTCGGTAGAAAGGTGCCACTCCGCAGCGCCGTCGTGAGGCGTGACATCTGCGGAAAACCGAGGAAAGTCCGCCAAAAGCTGGGAGTACTCGGGAGGCAATGCGGCACCCCGCGTGACATCGTTCACCAGTCTCATCCTTCTATCGACTGTGTTAATCGCCGTACACCTGTCTATTTTTCCACCGACTACGGAATTTCCCCACAGCTCAGTAGTGTTTATATGGGCATATGGCTCTCAACGGACCCGTTTAGGAGGTCTACTACTTTGTTCCAAAAGACGAAGAAGGATTCAACTCGCACAGTAACTGATGCGGTGAACTCAACCCCCGAAGCGATCGAACGTGATACCGGAAAACTGGGAACCCTTCTTATCCAAACCCTGGATAAGACCATGAGCTGGCAGTCGTCTGCCATCACCGGGTACGTCAGTTCCCTGCACAAGCGCAAAAAAGATGAAACTCCGGCGCAGGTACAAGAACGTATTGATTCCCACTACCTCAACCTGGTCACCGGCACCGGTGGTGCCGCCGGCGGCAGTGCGGTTCTTCCCGGCGTCGGCATGATTACGGGCTTGGCTGCGGTTACCGGTGAATCGCTGCTGTTCCTGGAAGCATCAGCCTGGTACACACTGGCCTCAGCAACCCTGCGCAATATTGACATCACCGATCCGCAACGCCGTCGCACGCTGATTCTTGCGGCCATGAGCGGCTCTGAGGGGACAGCTATTATGGCCTCTCTGCTTGGCGAGGAATCGCTGCGGAAGCAGACCAAAACTTCCGTAAATTCTCTACTGCCACGGCTTGGCGTTCCGCAGCTGGGTGCAGCAAACCGCCTGCTGATTCGCGAGGCACGCAAGCGCTTGATGAAGAACGCTCGCCTGGCCATCATCGGTAAGATTTTGCCATTTGGAATTGGCGCCGTGGTTGGGGCCTCCGCCAACCGCAAGCTCGGTGGCATTCTTATCAGCTCCACTCGCGCATCTCTGGGCCCGCTTCCCCAGGATTGGTCGGACTTTGAACGAAAGCTACCGGCTAAATCCAACACCTCGGAGGACTCGAAGAAGGACTCAAAGTCATCGAGGTTCTCTATTCCCTCGGCGCTGAAGTGGCCGAAGAAAAAGAAGAATAAGTAGTTCCTCTTACCCCGATTACCCTTCAGCGATTTCCCCTTCAGCGACGTTTTTCAATGGAAGCGCGGTACCCACCATGGCCCAGAGCAAACCCCGCAGAACCTCGCCCATGAAGTTCTTGTGGAAACAGTCTCTTCACAGGCCACTACCGCTCTATGGCGTCATAGCCGCAGCGCTAATCGTTGTCGGGCTGGAGTCCGTACTTCCGCTTCTCACTAGAGATGCCATTGATGTGGCAACGGGCTCTTCCGATGGCGGTGTCCCCGCGCGCCTACTGCCTTCCCTAACTCCCCTGCAGGCAGTCATTTCTGTCTTTCTGGCCATCGCGTTAGTACGCTTCGTCGCCCAGGTGGGGCGCAGATTCTTCTCCGGCAAACTCTCCATTGATGTTCAGCACGACCTGCGACTAAAGATCCTTCGCTCCCTACAAAACCTCGATGGTCCAGCACAAGACCGAGTCAACACAGGCCAGGTTGTATCGCGGTCAATTTCCGACCTCCAGGCAGTGGCCGGACTACTGGCGATGTTGCCGCTGACGCTGGGATCCGTCGTCAAGCTGTTCATCACAATCGGCATCATGCTCGCCCTCTCGCTGCCCCTGACAATGGTCGGCCTCGCCGTCGTGCCAGCGATTATTTACATTGCAGTGAATTCGCGTGACAAACTCCATGCTGCAACCTGGGCTGCCCAACAGCAAGCAGGCGAGATCGCCGGACAAGTCGAGGAAACCGTTTCCGGCATCCGCGTTGTCAAGGCGTTTGCGCAGGGGGACAACGAAGTTGCGAAGATGGAGCGTAACTCGTCGCTGCTCTATTCCCTCCGCCTGCGAGCGGCAAAACTCAGCGCTCGATTCCAACCGGCGCTGCAGTCGTTGCCGCAACTGTCCCTCGTCGGAAATATCGCGGTCGGTGGCTGGCTCGCGATTAACGGACACATCACCCTAGGCACGTTCGTAGCTTTTGCCACGTATCTCACCAGCCTGACTGCCCTGTCGCGTCTGGTCTCCAACATGGTCATCTCGATACAGCTGACGTCGGCAAGCATCGACCGCATTTCCGATGTCATCGACGCCCGACCAGACAACCCCGAACCCACCGACGCGCTCCCCCTCCCCGACGGCCCCGTTGGCATCAGCTTCAACCACGTCACCCACAGCCGTGGCGGACGCACGCTTATCGACGATGTCTCATTCTCCGTCGCGCCAGGGGCGACCTTAGCGTTGATTGGCCCACCGGGGTCCGGAAAGACTATCGCCACGGAGTTACTCGGCCGTCACTATCTGCCGGATTCGGGAACTATCACTATCGATGCGCCCAGCCACGGCACATCCACAGATACCGCGCGCATTCTCTCCAGCGACGTATATGACGCTATTACTGTCGTTCCGGACACTCCTTATCTATTTGCGGGCACGTTGCGTGAGAACATCGCATTCGCCAATCCCGCGGCGTCCCAGGAAGAGATTGTCGCCGCAGCGACAGCCGCGCAGGTCAACTTCGTCGACGACCTGCCTCAGGGGTGGGACACAGCCATCGGCGAGCGCGGGCATAATCTCTCCGGCGGACAAGCTCAACGCGTCGCGTTAGCACGGGCATTCCTCGCCCGTCCTCGGGTTTTGGTTCTCGATGACGCGACCTCAGCAATCGATGCCGCGACAGAGTTGGAAATCTTCAGCGCGCTGACCTCACAGCTGGCGGATACGACTATCGTCATCGTGGCGCATCGATCTTCCACTCTCGAGCAGGCGGACCACATCGCCATTTTCGAAGACGGTGCCATCACTGGCATTGGCACCAAGGCCGAACTGATTGCTTCTCATCCGCGCTTCACCGAGCTGATGGACATCGACCAGAACGCCTACCCCGAAATCGAAAACCTCGTTCTCGACCCCATTGGCAGTGAGGACCCCAGCCCCGAGGAACTCTGGCCCGACGAAACCGCGCCAACCTCCGACAACTCCACGCCAGACACCGCTGCGCGGCTTCCCGGAGGTGCCACTTCTCAAATGAGCCGCGGGGTTGGCCGAGCCGGAGGCGGTCCAGGTGGCCGCGGCGGCGGTCGTGGTGGCATGGGGGCGGCTCTCGCCAATGCTCCTGCGACGCCTGAGCTTCTCGAGCGTGTGCGAAACCTCCCACCCGCTACCGAAAAACCGCGTGTGCCCGCTGCGGCACTCGACAACTCCGAGCTTTTTTCTCTACGCCGGCTGCTCTCCTATGTCCGCGGCCTATTTATAAGTGTCATCGCGCTGCTCGCCCTCATTGCCGTTGCCGATCTGGCGTTCCCCATGCTCGTGCGCTACGCCATTGACCACGGCATCAGTGAGCACAATGAGGCCGTGCTGTGGGCCTGCGCCGCAGGTGGCTTGGCGACGGTCCTCATCAGTTGGCTTGCCGTAGCCACAAATGCTGTTATTACTGCGCGCACTGGTGAGCGGCTGCTCTATGCCCTGCGTGTGCGCTGCTACCGTCACCTGCAGTCGCTTGGCATTAACTACTTCGAGGCCAATCGCTCGGGCGCCATCATGACGAGGATGACAACCGACATCGATGCGCTCTCCTCTTTCCTGCAAACGGGACTGGCAGAGGGGGCAATCGCCGCGTTTACTCTGCTCGGTGTCACGGCGCTGTTGCTTGCCACACAGGTGTCACTCGCCGCGGTGGCGTTGGCATCGCTTCCCATCATTGTGGTGTCCACTCTGGTATTCCGCCGGATCTCCTCGCGCCTATACAAGGCTGCGCGAGAGCAGCTCTCCTTGGTCAACGCTGATTTTCAGGAGACTATTGGTGGGCTTCGCGAGATTCAGATGTACCACCGCGTCGCCGATATCGAATCTTCCTTTGCCGAGGAATCCAACAAGTACCGCGCAATTCGTCAGAGAGCACAGCTGGCCGTGGCTCTATTCTTCCCCGGCATCAACTTCGTCTCTGAGTTGGCAACAGCCGCGGTATTGGCTGTCGGTGCCCAACAGGTTGCTTCGGGAACCACGACACCCGGCGTACTCGTCGCCTTCACGCTGTACCTAGGAATGCTCTTTGGCCCGATTCAGCAGCTGTCCCATGTTTTCGACGGCTACCAGCAGGCGAAGGTCGGCCTCAATCGCATTGATGACCTCCTACAGACCGCCCCCATGCCAGATCACGGCACTACTGACGGCGCGTCCCGCGCAGCTGCTGGCGACCTGCGCTTAGACAAGGTAACTTTCTCCTACCCCGCCGCCGACTCTGAGCACGAACGCCCGCAGGTTCTCGATGCTCTCGATTTGCAGATTCCTGCCGGAGAAACAGTCGCAATTGTCGGATCCACCGGCGCCGGAAAATCAACAATCATTAAGTTGTTTGCTCGGTTCTACGATCCAGTTGACGGTGTGGTGCGAGCCTCCGAAACTGACATCCGCGACTTCCCTCTTAACGATTGGCGACGCACCCTCGGCTATGTCCCCCAAGAATCACACCTGTTTTCGGGGACAGTAGCAACAAATATTTCCTACGGTCTACCGGACAGCAGTCATGCTGAAATTCAGCAGGCCGCGAAAAACGTCGGTGCCCTCAGCACCATTGCCAGCCTGCCCGGTGGCTTCCACCACCCCGTCGGCCCAGATGGCCGAGGGCTCTCCTCCGGACAGCGTCAGCTCATCGCACTCGCTCGTGCCGAAATGATGCGTCCTGAACTGCTGCTTCTCGACGAAGCCACCGCGACACTCGACCCTGCAACAGAGTCGGCAATCCTTGAAGCCACTGACCGTGCGTCGCGTCAACGCTCGGCAATTATTGTGGCCCACCGCCTGGCTACAGCGGCTCGGGCCAACCGGATTTTGGTACTTGACCACGGGCGTATTGTCGAGGACGGCTCCCATGACGAGCTCCTAGCGGCGGGTGGCCAATACGCAGAGCTTTGGAGCAAGTACCATATGGGGAGCGCGACGGTGTAGTAATTCAGAATTTTCGTTATCCTTGAATGACACTTTGACACTTGCGCTAATTAGAATAAACGTGAGTTAGTAAAACTAAGACGAAAAGAGGCGAGTACCTGCCGTGAGCAGCGACATGAGCTTCGGCCAGAACGAATGGCTGGTCGACGAGATGTACCAGCAATTCCAGAAGGATCCACAATCTGTGGGTCAGGAATGGCGCGAATTCTTCGCAACCCACACCCCGTCCCAAAAGGGCGAGGACCTTTCCAATATGGCAAAGCCAGCAGCAGCCACGAAGGAGGAAGCTAAGGCAACCGGACGTCGTGAATCCAAGGGGGTCGAACCAACTAAGACCCCGAACAAGCCGGCGTCCCCGAAGCCAAAGAAGTCCCCAATGGATGCAGCAGCCAAGGTTTCGGCTGTTGAATCCGGCGAGGAGCCTCTGAAGGGCGTCGCACGGGCTATCGCTAAGAACATGGATGTCTCCCTGGAGATGCCGACCGCTACGTCGGTTCGCGATATGCCGGCACGTCTGATGTTTGAAAACCGCACCCTGGTTAACAATCATCTGGCACGCGCCCGCGGTGGCAAGATTTCCTTCACCCACATCATTGGTTACGCCATGGTGAAGGCTGTCATGCTCCACCCGGACATGAACAACAACTACAAGGTGGTTGACGGCAAGCCAGTTCTGGTTACCCCGGAGCACATTAACCTCGGCCTGGCTATTGATATGCCAGCTAAGGACGGCTCTCGCTCGCTCGTAGTTGCCGCTATCCGCGAGTGTGAGACCCTGACCTTCAAGCAGTTCGTCGACGCCTACGAGGACATCGTCGTTCGTGCTCGCCACGGCAAGCTGACCGGTAAGGACTTCCAGGGCGTCACCATTTCCCTGACCAACCCGGGCGGTATCGGTACTCGCCACTCCGTCCCGCGCCTTACCAAGGGGCAGGGCGCGATTATCGGTGTCGGCTCCATGGATTACCCGGCTGAGTTCGCCGGTGCTTCCGCGGACCGTCTGGCAGAGATGGGCATCGGCAAGCTGGTGACCATCACCTCTACTTACGATCACCGCATTATCCAGGGTGCAGAGTCCGGTGAGTTCCTGCGCACGATGAGCAACCTGCTCGTCGACGACAAGTTCTGGGACCACATCTTCCAGACCATGCGCGTCCCCTACACCCCAATCCGTTGGGCACAGGATCTGCCGAACACGGGTATCGACAAGAACACCCGCGTTATGCGTCTGATTGAGGCCTACCGCTCCCGCGGTCACTTGCTGGCTGATATCGACCCGCTGCGTTCTGACCAGCCGAATGATTCCGCTCCGAACCACGCTGACCTCGATATTGAGGAGCACGGTCTGACCCTGTGGGATCTGGACCGTACCTTCAACGTCGGTGGTTTCGGCGGCAAGGAGACGATGACGCTGCGCGAAGTTCTCTCGCGCCTGCAGAACGCATACTGCCTCAAGGTCGGTTCCGAGTACGCTCACATCCTCGACCGCGAAGAGCGCGAGTGGCTGGAAGAGCGCATTGAGGGCGGCCAGCCAAAGCCGTCCCACGCTGAGCAGAAGTACATTCTGCAGAAGCTGAACGCCGCTGAGGCATTCGAGAACTTCCTGCAGACCAAGTACGTCGGCCAGAAGCGCTTCTCCCTTGAGGGCGCAGAGTCGCTGATTCCGCTGATGGACTCCGCCATTGACACCGCTGCTGGTGCTGGCCTGGATGAGGTCGTCATCGGTATGCCACACCGCGGTCGACTGAATGTGCTCGCAAACATCGTCGGCAAGCCACTGCGCCAGATCTTCACCGAGTTCGAAGGCAACATCGACCCGGCACAGGTCGGCGGTTCTGGTGACGTCAAGTACCACCTGGGTACTACTGGCCGTCACATCCAGATGTTCGGCGAGGGCGAGATTGACGTCACCCTGACTGCGAACCCGTCCCACCTCGAGGCCGTCAACCCGGTCGTTGAGGGTCTTGCTCGTGCACGCCAGGACAAGATCAACAAGGGCGAAGAGGGCTACTCCGTCATGCCGCTGCTGCTGCACGGTGACGCATCCTTCGCCGGCCTGGGCATTGTCCAGGAGACCCTGAACCTCATGTCCCTGCGTGGTTACAAGGTCGGCGGTACCGTCCACATCGTGGTGAACAATCAGATTGGCTTCACCACTTCGCCGGACTCCGGTCGTTCCTCCTACTACGCAACCGACATCGCCAAGGCATACGGCTGCCCGGTCTTCCACGTCAACGGTGACGACCCGGAGGCTGTCGTCTGGGTCGGCCAGCTGGCTGTTGAGTACCGTAACCGCTACGGCAAGGACGTCTTCATCGACCTGGTCTGCTACCGCAAGCGCGGCCACAACGAGGCCGATGACCCGTCCATGACTCAGCCGCTGATGTACAAGATCATCGACGAGAAGGAAAGCGTTCGTGCTCAGTACACCGAGGACCTCATCGGTCGCGGTGACATCTCCGAGGAAGAGTACGAAGCAGTACGCCGAGACTTCCACGACCAGATGGAAGCGGTCTTCAACGAGGTTCGCGCAGCTCAGGACGCAAAGCCGGGCGAGCAGACCGGTATCGCCGGTTCTCAGCCGCTGCCGCACGGTCTCAAGACCGGCATCGACAAGGCTGAAATCGTCGAGATTGGTCAGTCCTACGTCAACCTCCCTGAGGGCTTCAAGATTCACCCGCGTGTTGCGCCGGTCGCTAAGAAGCGCGCGGAGATGACTCAGGAAGGTGGCATCGACTGGGGTATGGCCGAGCTGCTGGCAATCGGCTCCTTCACCGGTGCTGGCATCGACGTCCGCTTCGCAGGTGAGGATGTCCGCCGCGGTACCTTTACCTCTCGCCATGCAGTTCTGATTGACTCCGAGGACGGTTCGGAATACAACCCGATCGACGCCTACGGTAAGTCCAAGAACGGCGGCCGCTTCATGATCTACAACTCGGCTCTGACCGAGTACGCAGGCATGGGCTTCGAGTACGGCTACACCCTGGGTAACCCGGACGCAGCAGTGTTCTGGGAAGCACAGTTCGGTGACTTCGCCAACGGCGCTCAGACCACCATTGACCAGTACGTTTCCTCCGGCGAGGCCAAGTGGGGTCAGACCTCCAAGCTGATCCTGCTGCTACCGCACGGCTACGAGGGCATGGGCCCGGACCACTCTTCGGCACGTATCGAGCGCTTCCTGCAGCTGGCAGCCGAGGGCTCCTACACCGTTGCTCAGCCGTCCGAGCCGGCTAACTACTTCCACCTGCTGCGTCGCCACGTCCTGTCCGACCTGCACCGTCCGCTGGTTGTGTTCTCGCCGAAGTCGATGCTGCGCAACAAGATGGCAGCGTCTGCTGTCGAGGACTTCACCAACCCGAACAAGTTCCGCTCAGTCATCGATGACCCGAACTTCGAGTCCAAGGACAAGTCCGGCATCAAGACCCTGCTGCTCTGCTCCGGCAAGATCTACTGGGAGCTGGAGAAGAAGCGTAAGAAGGACAAGCGCGACGATCTTGCAATCGCTCGCCTGGAGATGCTGCACCCGCTGCCGCACAACCGCCTCCGCGACATCTTCGAGTCCTACCCGGATCTTGAGGAAGTCCGCTGGGTTCAGGATGAGCCGGCTAACCAGGGTCCGTGGCCATTCCTGGCACTGAACCTCCCAGAGGTTCTGCCGGATATGCCGAAGCTGACCCGCGTTTCCCGCCGTGCACAGTCCTCCACCGCAACTGGTGTGGCTAAGGTCCACCAGATTGAGGAGAAGGCTCTGCTGGAAGAGGCTCTCAAGTAGGTCTCATTGACTGGTCTTCACCAGTTAGCGTGTAAACGCTAAGGGGCTCCAACCGAACGGTTGGAGCCCCTTTCCTGTTGCTTGGGCGATCGTTGCCAGGCATCAAGGGCGAATAGTCAAAAAGCGTGTCCGGTCGGCGTGCCACCGGGTCGGCACCATTTACTACTTAGTCCTCAATGCGAGTTACTGACTACGTTTATGACAAAAATGTCCCGAAAAATGGCATGAAAGTGTCATAAACTCGCACAGTTTCACATTTGCAGCCCGCATTCATGGGTTATTCAACAAACTTGGCGGCAGCCAACAGCAGATACGCGTCAGATACCGCCACAACTAGCCCCCGCCGCCCCGACTACGCCTTGTCCAGCCACTCTTGAGCGACCAACTCAGGGCTGGCGCCACCAGCCACAGCCCGGGTCATCAGCTTCAAGTCCTCAGTGCTCAGCGAACCCGCAATCTCATTGAGCACGCGGACTCGATCATCTCGGTCCAACGCTGGCTTGACGTAGAAAGGCACAAGCCATTGCGGCAAGTCAGCCCCAGCATTGTCAGCTGACACATCCGCGCAGCCCTGTGCCATGCCCGCGTCGGTGGCCATAACTTCACCCGGCAGCGACCGCGAAAATGCGTCGTACACACGGTCGCGCCACTCGCCGCTGAACTGCTTGTCCGGGGTGGAGTCGTCCGCGTATTCCTCCGCCAGTGAAGCCGCCGACGCAGGGTCGCTCAGGCCGAGTAGCTCACCTGTGCATCCGAAGGAGACCAGGACCGCTTCATTGCGTACGGCCCGCAACCGGTCGTCAGCATCGCGAATGCCGACGACCTCCGCTTGCCGCCCTATCCTCTCAAAGCTCTGCGCATACACGTACGCAAGAGCTGCTTGCTCAGGGTTGCGTAGGTCTGCCCCGACAGTCACCACCGCCTCCTGCTCGGGAGGAACGGGCATCTGCGGATCCAAATCAGAACATGCGGCAAGACCGAACCCCGTCGCCCCAGTGACCAATGCCAGGGCGGTAAAAGTGCACGCAGTAGCCGTGGAGCTACCCTTGCACCCCATTGAGCGGATGCGAAAGTGGAACCCGGCGTTCGCACGTCTAAAATCAATCATCGACACCAGCGTAACCTACGAACGGATTGTGAGGTCACCCAGAATGGGCGAAGAGAAAAGCCGCAACATCAGCGCTTCGGCGAAGGCTCGCAATCCGCGAACTAGCTCGGCCAGTCAAAGCCAAAAACCGTCGGCCACAGGAAAACCCGGTAAAACCGCTCGGGCGACGAATGCGGCTAAATCCGCAGCGAAGTCGGCTGTCTCGAAGGTGACGCGCACCAACGGCTCGTCGTCAAGCACAGGAACAGGACAGTCGAGGGCGGTGCGCGATGCCCTGCGCGATTGCGGCGTCTACATCGGCGGCAAGCGGTTGCCCGGCACCTACGACCACTTCTCCGGGCTGTCCGAGGTACGGAATTTTGGCGAGGGCTTCACGTGGCTGTCGTTGTCGCGCCCCAACGCGACACAGATGGATGCCATCGCTGAGCTTTACGGGCTGGATGAGCTGACGGTGGAGGACGCACTGACTAACCGCCAGCGCCCCAAGATTGAGATCCACGATGATCACGTTGTTTTTGTTATTCGCTCGATTCACTACTCCCCGGAAGGTCTCGCGGATGACGAAAATGAGATTATTCGCTCCGGCCAGCTGATGATTGTTATCGGCCCGGAGTACGTCATCACCATTCGCATGGGCATGCCTAGCTCGGATATGCAGCGCATTAGCGCACGCGTGGAGAACACCACCGACGCCATCGACTACGGCCCCGCGGGCGTGCTGTGGGCACTGACGGACAACCTCGTCGATGCGTACCTGCGCATCGCTATGCAGCTGGAAGATCGCGTGGAGATCATGGAAGACGAAGTCTTCGAGCCGAACTTGGATTCGGATATTGAGGACATTTACATCCTCAAACGAGAGATTCTGGAAATGCGCCACGCGATCGATCCGCTGACACCGGCACTGCGCTCCCTGATGAATCTGCGGGAAGACATCATGCCTAAGGACGTCAGCCGTTATCTTTCCGATGTTCTCGACCACCAGCTCGCCGCCGCGGACCTCGTCTCCGGACTCGACGAACGACTCTCCGCCCTCATCGACGCCGCCGCCGTGAAAATCCAGCTGCAGCAGAACCAGGATATGCGTACCATCTCGGCGTACGCGGCTATTCTCGCCGTCCCGACCGCCCTGGCCGGCATCTACGGCATGAACTTTGACCACATGCCCGAGCTGCACTGGGAGTACGGCTACTTCATCGTCCTCGCCATCATGTTTGCCATCGTGGCGTTTTTGGTGTGGGTCCTGCGCCGCAACAAGTGGCTGTAGGTACTGCTTCTGGCAGGCATCGCTTTACGACGGATACAGCAACCTACCCGCGATTCCCACCGAGCGCCCGCTGCGCCAACAGGTCACGGGCCCGCTCGGCATTGCGGGGATTGCACAGGACGTCGTAGCGACGGGCAACAATCTCCGTTGTGCTCGAGAAATCCCGCTTGCCGTTTTGCATTGCGTACGGAACTGCGGCCAGCACGATGCCGAAGATGGCGCCCATACCGAGGCCAACAATCAGCGGACTAACCCAATCCTCCTGGAAAAGCCCCAGAATCAGGCCGAAGAACAGGCCCATCCACAGCCCGTACAGCGCGCCGCCGCCGAGCACCTTCGGCCAAGTCAGCCTGCCGACCACGCGCTCCACCTGCATCAGGTCAACACCGACGATGGTGAGGTCGGAAACCGGGAACTCATCGCGATCACTGAGCGAATCCACCGCCGCCTGCGCGTCGGAGTAGTTGGTGAAACTGCCCACCGGCCACCCCTCGGGCACCTGGCGCTGAGGCAACCGGGACTTCATACTCTGTTCCCGGCCGCTCCCCCAACCGCTGCCCGCTTCCCCATTTGCCATCGGTACTCTCACCGTTCCCTTGCAGTTGTTGTCACAGTAAAAGGTGACTCAGTTGCTAAAAATATTGCTAAAACTATCGCCAAAAGGCGTTCTATCAAGGACAACGTCAGACGATTGGCAATTGTTCCACCGACTGGTCCGCCGCCCATTCCACCGCCACCGCTCTTGCCGGAAGGGTTGGTCGCTGTGACCGTCGTGAAGCGGCAAACTACTGATTTTGTCAGTAGTTCTTTGTCTTGCGGGGTCTCACGATAAGATTCACTACATAATGTCTACGATTACTGAAGCTGAAGTTCGCACCGCCCTGGCGCAGGTCGAAGATCCTGAGGTACGTCGCCCGATTACCGAGATTGGCATGGTCAAGTCCATCTCGGTGGCGGACAACAATGACGTGGCCGTGGAGATTTACCTCACCATCGCCGGTTGCCCCATGAAAAACACCATCATCGAGCGCACCGAAGAGGCGCTGAACGGTATCGAGGGCGTTGGCAACGTCACCGTCACCACCGATGTGATGAATGACGAGCAGCGCCGCGAGTTCCGCAACGCCGTCCGCGGCACCGCCTCCGAGCCGGTGATCCCATTCGCCCAGCCGGACTCCCGCACCCGCGTGTTCGCCGTCGCCTCCGGTAAGGGTGGCGTCGGTAAGTCCTCCGTGACCGTGAACCTCGCCGCCGCGCTGGCCGCGAAGGGTCTGTCTGTCGGTGTCCTCGATGCCGACGTCTACGGACACTCCATCCCACACATGATGGGCTCCGAGGAAAAGCCACACCAGGTCGACGACATGATCATGCCTCCGCAAGCGCACGGCGTGTCACTGATTTCTATCGGACACTTCGTCGACGACAACGCACCGGTTGTCTGGCGTGGGCCAATGCTGCACCGCGCTATCCAGCAGTTCCTCGCGGACGTGTTCTGGGGCGACCTGGACGTCCTGCTTTTCGACTTGCCCCCGGGAACCGGCGACATCGCCATCTCCGTGGCGCAGCTCGTGCCGAACGCTGAGCTGCTGATTGTTACTACCCCGCAGATGGCCGCCGCCGAGGTCGCAGAGCGCGCCGGCACCATTTCGCTGCAGACCCGCCAGCGCATCGCCGGTGTCATCGAGAACATGAGCTGGATGGAGATGCCGGACGGCTCCAAGATGGAGGTCTTCGGCGCAGGTGGCGGCGAGACCGTTGCCCGTCGTCTTACCCAGATCACCGGCGGAAAGGTCGAGCTGCTCGGCCAGGTGCCGCTGGACACAGAGCTACGCGAAGGCGGCGACAAGGGCACCCCGATTGTCCTGTCCAAGCCGGATTCGGGCGCGGGCGAGGCCCTGAACGCTATCGCTGACAAGCTGGTTGTTCGTCGCGAGTCGCTCGCAGGCAAGTCGCTCGGCTTGGGCGTAACTCCGAAGTAGGCCTTCGCTTTACGACGATCACAGCGACGCCCCCTCCCCGGTATTTTCGGTGCCGGGAAGGGGGCGTCTGCTTTTGCGGCTGCGGTGTCTGGGGCGTATGTGTTGTGGGCGCTTTCGGTGGTGCATCCATCAAAGCGGCTGCGTGCACTTACTGACTAGGTTTATGACACTTTCGTGGCAAAATTTGTGCTCAAAGTGTCATAAACCTAGTCAGTAACTTGCGGTCGGGAACGGTTTGCAACCTCTATAGGTTGTCGTCGTCGACCCAGGCCTGCACCCCACGGGGCTGCTGAGGTTGTTGCGGCTGCTGTGGTGTTTGCTGTGCTTGCTGTTGGCGGGCCTGGGCAACTGGATCCTGCCACGTCCCCGGCTGCGGGAGCGGCTGCTGCGACGGAGCCGGCTGCACTGGCTGGTTCGTATTGGACTGCTGGTACTGCTGACCCGCAGGCCCGGCCGCTCCTGCAGCTCCGGCTGCACCAGTTCCGCCACCACCCGCTGCGGGCTTACCGGAGAGCATGTCCAGGTAGGTGTCATCGCCATCGAAAAGCGTCCTGGTGATGGCGGTCTTCGGGTTGAGACGACGGAGATCGTTGAGCTCCTGCAGCGGCTTGCGAAGATCATCGAAGTCTTCACCGAACTCGTCCGAGAGGTTATCGCGTGCGTCATTGATTGCGGTGCGCGCAGCCAGAAGCAATGCGCGGACGTCCTCAATTACCTTCGGCAACCGCTCAGGTCCGATGAGAATTAGTCCGAGGATAAAGAGGACAAGAATCTCGCCCCAGCCAACATTAGAAAACACGTTATACCACCTTAGTTACAGTGCACCTCGCATGCAGCATTGCGTGGCCAAATCCACCAAATCTGCCAAATCCGCAGAAACCAGCCGAAACCGGCCGAAACCAGCGCCCCCTACTCCGGCGTGATCTTCGCCTCCAGCTCGGCTCCGTGGCGAACGATCTTCAATACCGCCTCATTACCAGCGCCAACAGTCCACAGCGCCACCGTGAGCTCATCTGCGGACGATACCGCGCGGTCTCCCACAGCCGTAATCACGTCGCCTTCCTGCAGGCCTTCCCGGTCGGCAACACCTCCCGGCAGGATGCTGGCAATCTCGGCACCAGTCAGTGCGCCATTGGAAACCGTGCGCACTGTCACGCCAATCCCAGGATGAACCGGCTGCTCACCGGCAATGAGCTGCTCAGCGATGGCAACGGCTGAATTGATTGGAATCGCAAAGCCCAACCCCTGTGAGCCACCCGAGCTACTGAAAATCACCGTATTAATACCGATAATGGCACCGCGGATATCCACCAGCGGACCACCGGAGTTACCCGGGTTGATGGAGGCATCGGTCTGAATCGCATCGGCGTAGCCGTCCGTGTCAGTCCCTTCAGCGGCCAGGCGCACCGGCCGATTAAGCGCGGAGACAATTCCCGAGGTCACCGTGCCGCCGAGCCCCTGCGGCGAGCCCATCGCAATCACGGTGTCACCGACCGCAACCGCGTTGGAATCACCAAGCTGCGCCACGGTCAGCCCCGCAACATCTTCGACCTTAATTACGGCGAGGTCGGTCTTCGGGTCGCGGCCAATAATCTTGGCCGGCACTTCCTTCAGCTTGCCGCCGTCCCAAAACGTTACGGAGACCTGCATATCCTGCCGGTCCGCCACCGCCGAAACGACGTGGTTATTCGTCAAAATATGACCGTCACCATCAATGACAAACCCCGAGCCCACGCCCGAGACCTCACCGGCACTGACCGCAATCGACACCACCGCGGGACGAAGAGCCTCCGCCACCTTGCCGATTTCAGTCAAATCACCGTTGCCCGGCCGCCCCTCGATCTGCTGCAGCTCCACACGCTGGTAGTCCGAGCGGAAAGTCTTGCCAGCCCAACCGCCAACAAAGCCGCCAACACCGCCAATGAGCAGCACCACGGCCGACGACGCCGCGATCACACGCCACGGCACCTCGCGGCCAAAAATCACTTCCCGCGCGCTGACGCGGGGAGCCGTCTTCGGGCGAGGCTTCTTTTTCGCTTCGGGTTTGCGGGCTGGACGCCCCGTCGTCATGCGTGACGACGAATCCTGCCACGGCGAATACTCTTGGGCGGTGGCACTGGTGTCGTCGTCAAGCTTCTGCCCTGGAGCACGCTGTAACCCGCCAGTTGCGGCGGCACGATCGGAGTCCGGGGCAAACGCGGAATCATCGAAAGAGCGATGTTTGCCCACTAGTGACTACCACCTTTACGAAAACCGCGAACAATCTGCTCCAACGCGGCACTCAGCGACTCCGGCGGACGGTGCGCGAGATGCCGCGCCGACCGATGGGGCTCTGAGTCCTCGCAACTGCCTGCGAAATCAGCAATACGAGCGCGCAGCTCAGCTGGAATGTGCAAGGGCGCGCTATCACGCAGACGCTTGGCCGCCTGCCGCTGCTTCGCGACCTCCCGGCGACATTCCGGGCATGCCATCAGGTGCGCCTGCGCACGACGCTCAGCTACGACCGACAACTCGCCGTCAACAAAAGCGGCAATTGCCTCGGTGCCGAGATGCTCCGTTGACAAAAAACGCTTGTCATCGCCCTGCTGAATCACAGACTGCAGCACCTCCAGAAATCGCACCCATTTAACTAGCCCCACAATAGCCGCTCCCGCGGATTGAGTGCGGGAATCTAGCCTGCGGTGACCGACTCCGGCAGCTCCTGTCGTTCCTTCTCCAGGCGCTCCAACGTCGCCCGCAAGCTGGAACGTGCCCGGTGAATACGCGAACGCACAGTGCCCATCTTGAGCCCAAGGGTGCTGGCAATTTCCTCGTAGGTCAGCCCCACCACATCACAGAGGACAACCACCGCGCGATAGTCCGGCTGCAGCTCAGCCAGCGCGATTTCCAAATCCGGGTCGAGCATCGCGTCATCGACGGCCTGCTCCGGGGTCTTCAGCGTGCCCGGGACGCGGTCGTAGTTCTCCGGCAACGCCTCCATCCTGATGACCTGCCGGTGCCGGACCATATCCAAAAACAGGTTAGTGGTAATCCGATGCAGCCAGCCTTCAAAAGTGCCGGGACGGTATGACTTCAGCGAGCGGAACACACGCATGAATGTTTCCTGCGTCAGGTCTTCCGCGTCCTGCTGGTTACCAGTCAACCGATAAGCGAGCCCGTAAACACTATCCGCGTGGGCCTGGACCAGTTCCGACCACGACGGCATCTCCCCCACACCTGCGTCAAAAGCCGCGGTGCCGGACAGTTGCTCAGTTACATCAGCGGACGGGGCGTCCTCGCGGCTGTCGCCTGCGCTGACTAGTTCGGACTTGACTCGTTCAGGCATGAGGTTCAGTGTTCCTTACCAACCTTAGGTTTGTAGTGACCTTACCCTGAAAATAGTTTGAGAGTCCAGACAAATTTGAGGCTTGTTTACCCACCTAGTCCGGCACTGACCGGCGCGCCCCGCTACCCTGCCCGAAGTTTTTTCCTACGCTATAAAGCGTGTCCGAAACGAGTTCTTCTGCTACCCCGCTATCCGCACGTGACGCTATTGCACAGCACGTCAACAACACGACCGTAGTCTCCGAGGCCCTTGAAAGCGCCCGAGAGAGCGCTCGCGAATACGGAGTTGCCGTCCCCGATACGATGACCGGCGCCGCTTTGACCTCGCTCATGGCCCTGACCAGCGCCCGCCGCGACGGTCACCCCGCCGCTGTCATCGCATCGCCTGCGGCAGGCGTAGTCGGTTTGCACCTGGCCGCCGGCCTCGGCGATGACGGCGTTCTCACCTGCATCGACCCGGAGCTCGAGCACCAGTCTCTGGCAAAGTCCGCTTTCCGAGCCGCAGGCATCCGCCCCAACCGACAGCGCTTCCTGCCTTCGCAGCCGCTGGAGGTCATGGATCGACTGGCCGCCGACTCCTACGACTTGGTCTACTTGGACGTCGCCCCGGCGATCCTCCGCGCCGCCCAGGAAAAGGCCTGGCCGCTGCTTCGCTCCGGTGGCGCGCTCGTCCTGACCGGCGCGCTCCTCGACGGCACTGTCGCTGACTCGTCACGCACTGACCGTGACACCGTCGCTGCCCGCGAAGCCGACGAATATATGCTCCAGCTTGACGACGCTTACGTGATGCGCCTACCTCTAGCAGCTGGCACCACTGTGCTGGTGAAGAAGTAGTTTTCTACTGTTGGCCGGCCGGCTAGCGGCAGCGGTGGGCCACTGCGACTTACTGACTGCGTTTATGGTTGGTGGCGACGGGTCGAGCCGAGTTACTGACTGCGTTTATGACAAAAATGGCCCGAAAAATGGCGTGAAAGTGTCATAAACTCGCACAGTTTCACATTTGCAGCCCATGCCCGTATTCACATGCGAAGCCCTTAGCCACACGTGCAGCCCATAATTTTTGGGGCTGCCAGTTTTTGGACTAGGTAGCAACTAGGTAGCAAAAAGGGTTAGAAGAAAAAGGCACGTACCCCACGGTACGTGCCTTTTGCAGCCGGTCGAACTCAGACAGTCTAGATAACCTGGTTCTTACCAACGGCCACAACGCCACCAGCGCTGACCTTGAAGCGCTCTGCGTCCTTCTCCGGATCGACACCGATAATGGCGCCGTCGGAAACTACAACGTTCTTGTCCAAAATCGCATGGCGAACCACTGCTCCGCGGCCGACGCGAACGCCTGGGAAGAGAACCGAGCCCTCCACCGTCGCGCCATCCTCGACCACAACGTTGGTGCTAATCACCGAGTTGCGGACCGTACCACCGGAGACAATCGAACCAGCACCGACCATCGAAGCCTGAGCAATACCGCCCTGGACAAACTTGGCCGGAGGCAGGTTCTCCTCTGAGAAGGTGTGGATTGGCCACTTCTTGTTGTAGAGGTTAAACACCGGGTGGACGGAAATCAGGTCCATGTTGGCCTCGTAGAAGGCATCGATGGTACCGACATCACGCCAGTAGCCCTTGTCACGTTCGGTCTCACCCGGAACGTAGCTGTCCTTGAAGTCCCAGACGAAAGCTTCGCCCTCCTCTACCAGCATCGGAATAATGTTTCCGCCCATATCATGGTCGGAGTTTTCATCTTCCGAGTCACGCTTAATAGCGTCGATAAGCGCGGAGGTAGTGAAGATGTAGTTACCCATCGACGCGAACGTCGAGTTCGGGTCATCCGGGGTGCCGGGCGGATCAGCCGGCTTCTCCAGGAACTCGGTGATTCGGTTGTTGTCATCGGCATCGATGACACCGAATGCGCTGGCCTCAGAACGCGGGACGCGGATACCAGCGACCGTCACGCCAGCGCCAGACTCGATGTGGGCCTCCAGCATCTGCTGCGGATCCATGCGATAGACGTGGTCGGCACCGAAGACGATGACGTACTCCGGATCCTCGTCGTAAACCAAGTTCAGCGACTGCAGAATCGCGTCCGCCGAACCGGTGAACCAGCGCTTACCCAGACGCTGCTGAGCCGGCACCGGGGTGACGTACTGGCCGGTGATGCCAGACAGCTGCCACGCCTGCGAAATGTGACGGTCGAGCGAGTGGGACTTGTACTGGGTCAGCACACAGATCTTCAAGAAACCTGCGTTGACCAGGTTCGACAGCACGAAGTCGATAAGCCGATAGCTACCGCCGAAAGGCACGGCGGGCTTAGCGCGGTCTTCCGTCAGCGGGAAGAGACGCTTGCCTTCGCCACCGGCAAGGACAATGGACAAAACATGTGGTTGACTCCTCACACCAACCAACCTATATGCGATTTACGTTCCTCGCTGCCAGTCTCCCCTCCCCGCTACCCACACCCAGGCATATCAAGCGACGGAAATTGTCAAATCTGGTTACGCTGGAACTATGCGTGTTGCCATGATGACCAAGGAATACCCTCCGGAGATTTACGGCGGAGCAGGTGTTCACGTAACTGAACTGACTCGTTTCATGCGCGGCCTCGACGGCGTTGACGTCGATGTGCACTGCATGGGTGCTCCTCGCGATGAGGCGGATGTATATGTCCACGGCGTTGACCCGGAGTTGAAGGATGCCAACGCCTCGATTAAGACGCTGTCCACGGGGTTGCGCATGGCAAATGCCGCCGCGGCAACCGACATTGATGTCGTCCACTCTCACACGTGGTACTCGGGCCTGGGCGGTCACCTCACTGGTCTGCTCAAGGGCATTCCGCATGTGGCAACCGCGCACTCACTGGAGCCGCACCGCCCATGGAAGCGCGAGCAGCTTGGCGGCGGTTACGACGTTTCCAGCTGGTCCGAGCGAAATGCTATGGAGTACGCAGACGCTGTCATTGCTGTTTCCGCGCGCATGAAGGACGCCATCCTGGATGCCTACCCGCGTATCTCCCCCGACAAGGTCCACGTTGTCCTGAACGGTATCGACACCGAGCTGTGGTACCCGCGCCCGACGTGGGAAGAGTCCAAGGAACAGAACGGCTGGTCTGTCCTGGAGGAGCTCGGCGTTGACCCGTCTCGCCCGATGGTCGCGTTCGTCGGCCGCATCACCCGTCAGAAGGGTGTCGCTCATTTGGTCAAGGCCGCATCGCTTTTCGACGACGGTGTGCAGCTCGTTCTGTGCGCCGGCGCTCCGGACACCCCGGAAATCGCGAAGGAGACTGAGCAGCTCGTCCATGACCTCCAGGAGAAGCGCGATGGCATTTTCTGGGTGCAGGACATGCTGCCGAAGGAGAAGATCCAGGAGATTCTGACGGCCGCGGATTCCTTCGTCTGCCCGTCCATCTACGAGCCGCTGGGCATCGTTAACCTCGAGGCTATGGCCTGTGGCACCGCCGTTGTCGCCTCTGATGTCGGCGGTATTCCGGAGGTTGTCGTCGATGGTGAAACCGGCACTCTGGTTCACTACGACGAGTCCGATCCGGAGGGCTTCGAACGAGGCATCGCTGCCGCTGTCAACAACATGGTCGCCGACCGCGACCGCGCTGCCAAGGTTGGCCAGGCGGGTAAGAAGCGCGCTGAAGATGTGTTTAGCTGGGAGAACATCGCTCAGCAGACCGTCGAGGTCTATAAGTCTTTGATGTAGCTGGCTGTCTGCGAGACGCCACGGATGCGCGGCGAACGGAGTCTCCTCATAAGGCCCATCGCTTCCGAGAAGGAAGCGGTGGGCCTTTTTTAGCCTTTTTACTAACCCCGTTCAGGACATTTACTTATGCCTTTGCCCACTTTCCTAAACCTAATTTAAGTTTTGGCTGAATTTATCATTCCTGGTCAATAGCATACTGAGTATGAGATTCACTAAGAAGGTGGCAGCAGTTGGTGCCGCCATTGCCATAGCGCTAGCGGGTGCAGTACCGCATCAGGCGCTCGCTACAGAAGTAGCCCCATCCCCTAGTACCGCTACCATCACCGAGCGTGGTCCCCTTGGACAGTCCGGTCGCTGGTTTACCGACGGTGACGGCCGTGCTTTCCTCACTCAGGGATCGAACATCGTCTACAAGCACGATCCTTACACCCCAGAGGCCGGAGGCTTTAACGAGGACGATGCTGACTGGCTCGTGCAGCAGGGCTTCGACTCCATGCGAGTCGGCATTATCTGGAAAGCAGTAGAGCCAAAGCCCGGCGAGTACAACGACGAATACCTGGATTCCATTGCCCGCACTATCTCCATGCTCACTGAGCGTGGAATCGCGGTCTTGGTCGATGCCCACCAGGACATGTACAACGAGAAGTTCGAAGGCGAATTTGCCCCGGATTGGGCTGTCATTGACGACGGGGTTCCCAGCCTCTTAAAGGTTGGCTTCCCCGCTAACCAGGCTCTCAATATCGGACTCATTAGGGCATACGACAACTTCCTGAATAACCGCGAAGGGCCAGGCGGCGTTGGGTTGCAGGAGCGTTACGCAGCCATGTGGGGCCATGTCGCCAAACGCCTTGGCGACATGCCGGGACTGATGGGCTACGACATCATAAATGAACCGTGGCCAGGCTCCGCATACCCACTGTGCTATCTGGCTCTCGGCGACTGCGGCCCGGCTAAGGAAAAGCTCGATGAACTGCACCAGAAGGCTGCCAATCAGATTGTCGACAAGGACCCGGACGCTATTGTCCACTACGAGCCCTACTCCATGTGGAACACCGGATTGAACACGAATCCGGCAGCCCCGGAGGTTCCTGAAACCGCTGGTACGGCCCTCAGCTGGCATGTCTACTGCACCACGAATGCCCTGTTCAACACCTACACGGGCTGTGACTTCTTCGATGGTCGTACCTTCGACAATGCGGAAATCGTCTCATCCGGTAACGGCTCGGCCACACTGCTGTCCGAGTTCGGTGCGACCGACGATGCCGATACCCTCAATGGCGTAATTTCGCTTGCCCGCCGCCACATGGTCGGCTGGCAGTACTGGTCCTACTGCGGATGCAACGACCCGACGACGCAGAACCAGAAGGAACAGGGCATGGTCTTCGACCCTACTGTTCCAGGACCTGTAGGTGCCGATGCCTTCAACCGCGACAAGATGACCATCCTCGCCGCTCCACACCTGCGAGCGGTCGCAGGCACCCCGCAAGCTACCGACTGGAACCGCGACACCCGTGTCTACCAGGCCAGCTGGAACAATAACCGCGTCGACGGCACCGGAGTTTTCGCACCTGGTTCCACCAGCGAGCTCGTTGTGCCCTCGATCAACTTCCCGAATGGGTTCACAGTGAATGTCGAAGGCGGTCACGCCACTGTCGCTGCCGATGGCCAGACCGTTCATATCGTCTCCACTGCTGACCAAGTGACAGTCACCATCCAGCCGAAGTAGAACCAACCGCTCGATTCACCAAATCGCGCCCTGTGGATTTTTCCGCAGGGCGTTTTTCTTGCCACGATTTCCTTACCCACAAGCCGATCGGACATCTAACAGACGACCCGCCCCAGCTTGGGCTACAAATATCGCGAATATAATGGCTTCCATGACCACTCACGAGAATTTTCCAACGGTCCGACACACAATTTTCCAAAACTCACTGATGTCCGCACTGCTCGATGGCATCTACGACGGCGAGATGACCATTGGCGAAATCCTTGGTCATGGAAACTTCGGCATCGGTACCTTCGACGGCCTCGATGGCGAAATGGTAATCCTCGACGGGGTCTGCTGGCAGGTGCGTCACGACGGCTCCGCAACCCGGGCCACCATGGATCAGCGCAGCCCCTACACGGTGGTGACCAACTTCGTTCCCCACACGGTGATGGATGCGCCGGAAAACCTAACTCGCAAGGAAATTAGTCCCATCATCGATTCCCTGGTGCCGAGCCAAAATTTTATGTACGCACTGCGGATTACCGGCGAATTTGAGTGGGTGAAGACTCGAACCGTCGTAAAGCAGGAAAAGCCGTATCAGAAGATGGTTGATGCGACGGAAGAAGACGCGTCGGTTGATTTCGAGAACCTGCGGGGCACGATTGCGGGCTTCCGCACGCCGGTGTACGAGAAGGGAATTTCGGTGCCCGGCTGTCACGTGCACTTCCTCGCGGAAGGCGGCACCGGCGGCGGGCATGTGCTGGACTTTAAGCTGCGCTCGGGCACTATCGAGTTGTGCCCGGGCACTGACCTGCAGCTTCGCCTTCCGCTAACGGCGGAATTCTCGGATGCTGACCTGGATCCGGAAGACCTGGACGAGCAGATTCACAAAACCGAGATCAAGGAGTAAACGCTAGTCTCCCGGGCGGCCAAGACGAGTGACGTAGGCACGGGCGGTGACGTGCATCTCTGCAGGTAGCGCCGCAATGCGTTCCTGCAGCACCTCCGGGTGAATATGGCGTGCCGACGGGCTCATACCGATCTGCGCGGCGATTGCACCCTGGTTGAGGTTCATACCGAACTCCACCAGCTCCGGGTCGCCAACAGGCACGAGGTGCCCCTCTGCCTGGGAAATCATGCGCTCGACCTTGCCGCGCTCGACATCGATGATGCCCAGTGGCTCACGAAGCTCGCCCAAATGACCAGTAGTGGCCGTCAGAACCACGACCTGGCCGCCCGGCTTGAGCACGCGAGCGAACTCCTCCGCGTTGCGAGGTGCGAAGACGACCGTAAGCGCATCGATGGAACCATCACGCAGCGGCAAACGCGCCCACGCATCGGCCACAACCGCACCGAGTCGCGGGTGACTCTTGGCCAGGTGCTTGGCGGCCGGCACAGACACATCAATGCCTACACCACGGGAATTGGGAATGCTGTCCAGCGTGTGTGCGAGGTAGTAACCAGTGCCCGCACCGACTTCGCAGATGACTGGGCTGGCGGCCTCGGACACGTTTGCGTCGTCAAGCACGTCCTGGACGTTACCTGTAACTGCCTCAACGAATGGAGCATAGTGGCCACCAGAGAGAAACTCCTCTCGAGCGGTAATCATCTTGGCGTCATCGCCGGTGTAGCGCAGACCAGCCCCACCGGCGAGCGTAACGTAACCCTGGCGGGCGACATCATAGCTATGTCCGGATTCGGACTTCAGAGTCATTCGTTCGGCATCACCAAACTTCAAATCAGTGCCATCGATGGGGTCAGCAAGCACATCAATGATGTCAGCTAGCACGTCGGTCACTCCTCAAACTGAGCTAGAAAAATAATTTTCACTATCTTAGCCCGTGACGAGCTCAGCCAAGTAACTCCAATGCGAGTTACTGACTACGTTTATGACAAAAATTGCCCGAAAACTGGCTTGAAAGTGTCATAAACTCCCACAGTTTCACATTTGCAGCCCGTACTTTTTGTTCATAACCCCTCCATTCGAGCCGTTATCACCTGAAGAAGAAAAGGCGACCTACACCACCTGTGTAGGTCGCCGCTGGGTCAAAACCGGACAGGCTCGCCTCTACCCGGCCTCTACCCGATACCCCACTACTCTGCTACTCCACTACTGCTACAAGCTCTGCACCGAGCTCCTTGGCTTCCTCCGGGGACAGTTCCACCACCAGGCGCCCACCACCATCTGCGGGGACGCGCATCACAATCTTCTTGCCCTCTTTAACTGCCTCCAGCGGACCATCACCGGTACGCGGCTTCATTGCTGCCATGTGAACTCCTTCGTTCTAAGACAATGTCGATGCAGGAGACGACCAGCCACCCCAGCTCGGCTGTGGTAGCCAGGAGATTGACAATCCCGGTTCAAGACCCCGGTCTAAGACCCCGGCTCAAGATCCCGGTTTAGAATCCCTGTCGGCATTTCGACTACTTCTCTTCATCATAGTCCTTTGTTTCACGCAGCGGCATGGGTGAAGCGCCTCAAACTACGCCCCTTACACCAGCCCACGCACCGGATGCAGTGGTGCAAAATCACCGGAAATAGCCAGAGTCATACGGCAGACATCAAGAGTTTCGGACACCTGATGCGAACGGAACACCGCAACACCGGCAGCTGCCGCATGGGCGGTCGCAGCCAAGGTGCCGGGCACACGCTGCTCGACCGGGCGGTCCAAAGTCTCACCGACGAAGTCCTTATTCGACAGCGCCATGAGCACCGGCCAGCCTGTAGCCACGAGCTCATGGCAGCGCCGCAGAAGTTCGAGGCCGTGGTAGGTGTTCTTGCCGAAGTCGTGGGTGGGATCGATGAGGATGCGGTCCTCCGGCACGCCAGCGTCCACTGCCCTCTGGGCGAGCTTGCCGGTTTCTGAGATGACATCGTCCACGACGTCGTCGTAACGCACGCGAACCGGATTGGTGCGTGGCAGTGCTCCACCGGTGTGCGAGCAGACGTAACCCATCCCGTGGGCGCCAGCGACTTCCAGCAGCTCCGGGTCATGGCCTGCCCAAGTGTCGTTGATGAGGTTGGCGCCAGCTTTGATGGCGGCTTCCCCGACTTCGGCGCGCCAGGTGTCGACGCTTATGTGCAGGTCAGGATAGCGCTCGCGAACCTTCGCGATGGTCGGCACCACGCGCTCGATTTCCTCGGCAACAGTTACTTCTGCACCGATACCGGCCTTGACGCCGCCGATGTCGACAATGCCCGCGCCTGCCGCAACAACTTCGTCGACGCGAGCAAGCGCAGCCTCCTCCGCAGCCGTCGCGCCACGGTCATAGAAGGAATCCGGGGTGCGATTGACGATGGCCATCACCGTCGGCACCGCGGAGTCCTGATAAAAACTCCGCACAGCGTCCTACCTTTCGCTGAAGCGACGGACTCGGCGGAGCTTTTCGGGAACGTCAGAGGTCGGCTCGCACTCTTCCATCAACTTTTCGTGCGCGGCCTCGATGTACTCGACCGCTTCTTCAATGGAGTCGGTGACCAGGAAAAGGTCCATATCAGTCGGAGAAATCAGCTCCATGGCCACCAGTTTCTCGCGCATCCAATCGACCAGCCCCGACCAGAACTCAGTGCCCAGCAGCACGATTGGGTGATTTTCCACCTTCTCGGTCTGCACCATCACCAGTGACTCAAAGAGTTCATCGAGCGTGCCGAATCCACCCGGCAGACAGATAAACGCCTGCGAGTACTTCAGGAACATGGTCTTGCGAACGAAGAAGTAGCGGAAGTTCATGCCCAGGTCGACCCAGTCATTCAAGTGCTGCTCGTGCGGCAGCTCAATGCCCAGCCCAATGGAAAGGCCGTCGGCGTCGTAACAGCCGCGGTTGGCGGCTTCCATGATGCCCGGGCCGCCACCAGTGATGGTCGCGTAACCCGCCTCCGCCAGTGCTTTGCCCAGGTCGAAGCCCCACTGGTAGTACGGGCTGTCCTCTGGCAAACGAGCCGAACCATACACCGTCACCGCCGGCGGAATCTCCGCCAACGCACCAAAGCCGTCAACGAATTCCGATTGAATGCGCAGCACACGCCAGGTGTCGTTGTGCAGCCAGTCCGTGTTCGGATTGTGTGACAACAGCCTGCGGTCGGTCGTAGACGCCTGCGGTTCGCCCGCCTGTCGGATTGCGATTGGGCCGCGGAGTGCGCGGCGCTTAGCTGGGGACGGAGTACGTACAGGTTTCATAACCTCACAATGTATGCCAGCAATGACATACGCGCACCCGCTCAGCGAGGGCAGGGTGTGACTCTAGGCTCACTCAGCCACCGGCGCGGTGGTCAAGTACCGCCGCAGGTCCTCCCACAGTGCCGTAATGCACTCGACCGGAATCTGCTCGTCCTTCTTGTGGCAGTACGCTGGGTCACCAGGGCCAAAGTTCACCGCAGGAATGCCGAGCTCCGAAAAACGCGCCACATCGGTCCACCCAAACTTGGGCTTTACGACGTCGCCTGCGACCGCAACCAACTCCTTCGCAGCAGCCGCATGCAGTCCCGGCAGTGCCCCAGGGCTCGCATCCTCGACATCGACGGTGAGGTCCTCGGCCGCAAACTCGTCGAGTCCCAGCACCTCGCGGAAGTGTGCCATGGCCTCATCGGCGCTGCGGTTGGGCGCGAATCGGAAGTTGACTCGCAGCACCGCCTCGTCGGGAAGCGTGTTGGTGGCAACCCCGGCCTCCAGCCAGACGACGTTGAGCCCTTCGCGGTAGGCCAAACCGTCGATATCCACAGTCTGCGGTTCATAGGCGGCAATGCGTGACAGCACCGGTGCTAACTTGTGCACGGCATTGTCGCCGAGCCATGCCCGAGCCGAGTGTGCACGTGTGCCGTGCGCGGTCAGACGCAGGCGAATAGAGCCCTGGCAGCCGGCTTCGATGACATTGCCGCTGGGCTCGCCCAGCAGAGCGACATCGCCAGCCAAAAGCTCCGGATGCGACTCACTCAAGTGCCGCAACCCGTTGAACTCCGCGGCGATTTCTTCGCATTCGTACATGATGAGTGTCAGGTCGCGCTGCAACTCCTGGCTTGCCGCCAGCGTCGCAAAAGCATGCAGGTAGACTGCGTCACCGCTTTTCATATCCACAGTTCCGCACCCAAAGAGTGTGTCTCGCCCCTGCGCGTCTACCCCACGCGTCGAGGGCACATTGTCCGCAGTCGGCACCGTATCCAGGTGTCCTGCCAAAATCACGCGCTGCGGCAACCCCCGATGGGTCCGCGCAATCACGTTGTTGTCAATGCGCAGGACCTCAATCGACTCATCTGCCTGCGCGACCTCACGCAATGCCGCCTCGACGGCATCCGCAATCGCGGTCTCATTGTGGGACACCGATTCGATGTCCACCAGTGCCGCCGTGAGGTCTACAGGATCTTGGAGCAGATTTAACTTCGATTTCACATCAATTAAGCGTACAAACCATTGTGCGCCAGCGAAACCAGAATTTTGTGATGAATATGCGCCGCACGACCATTGATCGCATCTCCATTGGCAGGCGCGCCACCGCCGAGGAACAGCGCCAGCTCATGCGGTTCGGCGGAGGTCACACCAATTCTCCCCTCCGCCGGGCGCTTGAGCCCATCAGCCACCTCAAAGACCAGGGTTTTCGCTCCTTCCGGGAGAGTTTGGGCAATGATTGCCTCCGGAGTTTCGCTTGCCGACGACCCCAGCGCCCGCTCCTCCCCTGCAGAATCGGTCGCCTCTCCGTTTCCGCCATCCTCCTCGACAACGCCCGCGCCGGGACCATAGACCACAGCTACACGGGAGCCATAGACCGCAATTACCGGACGCAGCTCATTCGTGCTGACAATCACCGTAGAACCGGCCAGCGGCTTACAGACGGCCGCGACAATCTTGGCCGTTGCATGTGGCAGCTGCACTGGGGTGGGATCGATGTCTCGTCGATAAGCAGGACGAAGCGTTTCGGCGACATCGCCCAGCTCATCGCGCTCCCACATCGGCAGGGCATCGATGCGTGCCTGCTGATCGCGGTTCTTGCGCTCCAGCAAAAGGCGGGCAATCATGCCACCGCCGAGCCCCACCGCGATGGCAACTGCGATAACCAGCACAAGACGGTTCGGCGCAATGAGCGCAACCACTGCGGCGATAGCCACACCGACTGCGCCAATTGGCATTGCTCGCGGCGGCAAAACGAAACCAAAGAAGCTGGCTACGGCAAGAATCCAAGCACTCAACAGTGCGAATCCGACATAGAAGACCACCGGCAGGGCCAGGACGAAGCCGAGTCCGAGCACACTGACAGCAATGATGAGGCTAACTAAGAACCACTGCTTCATTTTCTGTGTGCTTTCAAGGCCAGCTAGGGGCATAGTTCATCCTTCCGCGAAGATTCCTCTAAGGGATACTAATATTAAGAATCATGATTACATCTGGTGCTGTCGCTACGGGAATCGCCAACATCGCAATGGACGGTACAGTTCTCGATACTTGGTTTCCCGCACCTCAGTTAAGCGATGAGGTCGTAGAGTCGAGCACTCACCGGCTCGGCGCCGCTGATTTGACCCCGCAGCTGCTTCGTCAGGTGATTTTGGACGAGGATCGCCGCGTGGAGCAGGTGGCAGTGCGCACGTCTATTGAGGATTTGTCCAAGCCGGCTGTCGACCCGCACGATGCCTACCTGCGCCTGCATCTGCTCTCCCACCGCTTGGTCAAGCCGCACCAGCTCAACACCAAGGGGCTCTACGAGCTGCTCCATGTCGTGGCGTGGACCAACAAGGGGCCATGCCTGCCGGACAACTTCGAGCAACTGCGTACCCACTTGCGCGTCCGCGGCCTGATTCACGTCTACGCCATCGACCGCATGCCGCGCATGGTCGACTATGTGCTGCCCGCAGGTGTCCGCATTGCAGAGGCCGAGCGCGTGCGGTTGGGCGCTTATCTGGCACCGGGTACGTCAGTACTGCGCGAGGGATTTGTCTCGCTGAACTCGGGCACTCTGGGCCCATGCAAGATTGAGGGACGTCTATCCTCCGGTGTTGTCATTGGTGCGCACACGAAGGTGGGGCTGTCGGCCTCCATCATTGCCGCTCACGACGATTCCGGTCAGCGTAAGCCGCTCACGGTTGGCGAGCGCTGCCACATCGATATCGCGGCCGGCACCGTCGGCGTCAGCCTCGGTAATGACTGCATTATTGACCGAAGCATCCTCATTGCCCCCGATACGCCCATCGATGTCCCCGCGGAGAACCGCCGTATTCAGGCATGGGAAATCTCCGGCCGCAACAATATGCACTTCTACCATCACCCGGACCACTCGGCAGTGTGCGTCCGCCGCACGGAACGCCCGGGCAATGACGAAGGTGCCGCTACTTTCACTCAGCTTGCCGACGTGCCGGATGAGCTGGCCGGATAACCTACTTTAGGTGTCTTGAAGGCACATTAATGGGCCCCGAAACGGTGAATGGGGGTAAACCCGTAATACGGTTATTGCCCCTGTTATCAGCGAGGTAATGTTTGCGACATGACCGAATCGCAAATTACCTCCACCTCCGGCGAGACATCTCAGCTGGGCAAGGGGCTGCAGGTTCGACACCTGACCATGATGGGTCTTGGCTCCGCAATCGGTGCCGGTCTTTTCCTTGGTACGGGCGTCGGCATTAAGGCAGCTGGCCCGGGTGTTCTCATTTCCTATGTCATCGCTGGCTTCATTGTCGTCCTCGTCATGCAGATGCTCGGCGAGATGGCCGCTGCCCGCCCGACACCGGGTAGCTTCTCCACCTATGCTGAGATGGCCTTTGGTTCTTCGGCTGGCTTTGTCCTCGGCTGGCTCTACTGGTTCATGCTCATCATGGTGCTCGGCGCTGAAATTACCGGTGCCGGTGCCATCATGGGTGCGTGGTTCGGTATTCCGGGCTGGATTCCAGGCCTGATCTGTGTTGTCTTCTTCGCTGTAGTGAATTTGGCGAATGTGCGCGGTTTCGGCGAGTTTGAGTTCTGGTTCGCGTTCATCAAGGTCGCGGTGATTATCGCGTTCCTGGTCATTGGCGTTCTTCTTTTCTTCGGTCTGCTGCCAGGCACCAGCTTCGTCGGTACGACGCATATTGCCGAGTCCGGATTCCTCCCGAATGGCGTGTCCGGCATTGCCGCTGGTCTGTTGGCCGTGGCCTTCGCCTTCGGCGGTATCGAGATTGTCACAATTGCCGCTGCTGAGGCTGAAGATCCGCAGCGCTCCATCGCTGCTGCTGTCCGCTCGGTAATCTTCCGCATCTCTGTGTTCTACCTGGGCTGCGTGACCGTCATCATCCTGCTGTTGCCGTACTCCCAGATTGACGGCGCTGACTCCGCAGCTGAGTCGCCGTTCACCCAGGTTCTGAAGCAGGCGAACATTCCGGGTGCCGTTGGCTTCATGGAGGCCATTATCGTTCTGGCGCTGCTGTCCGCGTTCAACGCTCAGATTTACGCAACCTCTCGCCTGGTCTACTCGATGTCCACCCGCGGTGAGGCACCGCGCTTCTTCGCCCACACCAATGAGGGCGCAGTTCCGAACCGTGCGGTCATCATGTCGATGGTCTTCGCCTTCGTCTCCGTGGGCCTGCAGGTTGTCTTCGACGGCTCGAGTGTCCTGGTCTTCCTACTGAACGCTGTCGGCGGCTGCTTGCTGGTGATCTGGCTGGTCATCGCCCTGTCTGAGATTAAGCTGCGCCCGCAGATGGAGGCCAACAACGAGCTTTCCGTTCGCATGTGGGCCTACCCGGCACTGTCCTGGGTAGCGGTCATCCTGATTCTGGGCCTCGCTGTTGGCATGCTCACCGATTCTGGTGCTCGCCAGCAGGTTATCGCCGTTGTGTGTGTCACTGCGTTCCTCGCGGTGCTCGCTGCACTGACTAAGAAGAGCCGCACCGCGGCCCGCGAGGCTCTCGAGTCCAGCGATAGCAACTAGCCGTTAGCAACTGGCTGCAGGGTCTAACCACCCTGCTACCCCTATCCGAACACTTCCTTGCTACACATTTGCGGAACACTTTTCATAGATAGGGATATGCCGGTAGCCTGTTTTCCATGAAATTTGGAGCACAAGCTACCGGCATTGCCACTTTTAACAACGATACTGTTCTCGACGTCTGGTTCCCCGCCCCCAAGCTCATCGAAGAGGGCGTGGCAACCTCCACCACGACCGGAACCATCGACGCCGACGCACTGCCTGAAGATTTCACCTACCTCACAGATCTGGCCGTAGCCGATGCGGACCGCGGCACCACCCGCCATCTGGTCACAGCTACCATCGCTTCACTCGATGACGCACCAGTTGACACCATCGATGCCTACCTGCGCCTCCATTTGCTGTCCCACCGCCTGGCCACCCCCAACAGCATCAACCTGGACGGCATCTTCGGCAAGCTCAACAATGTGGTGTGGACGAATTTTGGCCCCTGTGCTGTCGAAGGCTTCGAGGTAACCCGAGCCAAGCTGTCGCGCCGCGGGCCTGTCACCGTCTACTCCATCGATAAATTCCCCCGCATGGTCGACTACGTCACTCCCACCGGAGTCCGCATCGGTGACGCTGACCGCGTACGCCTAGGCGCCCACCTCGCAGAGGGCACCACAGTCATGCACGAGGGCTTCGTCAACTTCAACGCAGGCACGCTTGGACACTCCATGGTGGAAGGCCGTATCTCTCAGGGGGTCGTCGTCGACGACGGCTCCGATATCGGCGGTGGTGCGTCCATCATGGGCACACTATCCGGTGGAGGTAAGGAAGTTGTGTCCGTCGGCAAGCGATGCCTACTCGGTGCGAACGCTGGACTCGGCATCTCGCTCGGCGATGACTGCGTACTCGAAGCCGGGCTCTACATCACTGCCGGCACCAAGTGCCACGTTGCCCTAGACGGTGTGAAGAAGACGCTCAAGGCCCGCGAGCTCTCGGGCGGATCGAATATGCTCTTCCGCCGCAACTCGCTCTCTGGTGCAGTCGAGGTTGTGCCGTGGGCTGCCGAAAAGGTGAAGCTCAGCGCGGAGCTGCACGCTAACTAAGGGGTCGTCGGCACGTCTGCCGGGGCCGCGATAGTCCGCGCGCTCCGGTAGGCACGTCGCTCACCAGTGACGGGGTCGACAAAGGCCAGCGCGGTCGCCGTCAATCGCAACTGCGGCGTGTACTTTGGCACTCCACTCGCGCTTGCCGACGGCCCCTGCGCCCCCGCTTCCCGGCCATAGGTATCCTCACCGAGGATGGGATAGCCTAGCCAGTCCATCGTCGCCCGCAGCTGATGCGTGCGGCCCGTATGGGGCTGTAGCCGCCAGTGCCCCACCTGCATGCGGCTGCCGCAATGCCCACAACCACAGCCGACTGCGTGCAGCGGAATGCTGGTGCTGGTCGCACCACCGCCATGGCTGTTCGCCAGCACATCGCCGATGTCCGCGGCTACTCGGCCGAGGAAGGTCACGGTTGTGCGTGCGAGCTTGAACTTGGGATTCTTCGCGGCAGCGCGAGCGAAATCGTCGGTCTCCACGACTTTTACTCCGCGCCCCGCCGGGTTGGGATCGAGCAGAAGCGTGACATCCCTGGTTTCCCCCACATGCCAATCATCGGGCATCACGGTGAGGCATTCGTATTCTTTGGTGATTTCCTGGTTTTGGAAAAGCTGCTGGTAGCGCGCACGGGTAGCCGGATTCCGGGAAAGCAACAGCAGCCCACTGGTCAGAAGATCCAGGCGGTGAACGGCCACTATCTCCGGTTCCCCGAGACTACGTCGCAGTCGCTCCTGCACGGTATTGGCCACGATGCGGCCATTGGGAGTCGCCGGCAGAAAAGGTGGCTTGTCTACGACCAGAAACTCATCGGTGTCGGCCACGATTGCCGGCTCAAAGGGGATGTACTCCTCGCGCTCGTGAGCGGCGGCATCGACTTGCGCTGCCTGACGGTTCTTCTCAAGGCCCCACCACGCATCTCGATTGCCTGCGGCACGTCCCACGGCACACTCCCTTTTTCATGATTTGGTCTATGCCGATGTCGGCACCGTTTGCAGCATTCGGCCTACGCGGGCCAGCACATCTGGCCGGGGCTAGCCGCGAATACGCGCCGCCGCCACTTCGATGTCGTTGAGCGTTGCTGTGAGCCCCACCCGCACGTGCTGCGCACCCTTGGGGCCGTAGAAGCTACCCGGCGCGACCAAAATGCCGCGTTCGGCCAGCCAATCAACGGTCTGCCAGCAGTCTTCCCCGCGCGTAGCCCACAGATAGAGCCCGCCCTCGGAGTCATCGATACGAAAACCTGCGGCTACCAGTGCATCATGCAGAATCTCACGGCGGTCACAGTATCGCTGCTTTTGTTCGGCCTCGTGGGAGTCGTCGTTAAGCGCGGCGATCGTGGCGTGCTGGATGGGTCCCGGCATCATCAGCCCCATGTGACGGCGCACGGAAACCAGCTCGGCGATGAGGTCCGCGTCGCCAGCGAACCAGCCGGTGCGGTACGACGCCATGTTCGACGTCTTGGACAGCGAGTGAATAGCCAGCAGGTTGGTGAAATCACCGTCGCACACTCGCGGGTCGAGAATACTGACTGGCTGTTCAGTCCAACCGAGCCCCAGGTAGCACTCGTCAGAGGCGACAACGACGTCCCGAGCACGCGCCCACTCAACCACCTTGCGCAGGTGTTCAACACCGAGGACCTTGCCGTTGGGGTTGCCCGGGGAATTGATGAACATCAGCGTCGGCGAGGCGGGGCCGATTTGCGTCAGCGAGTCCGCACGCAGCAGCTCAGCGCCTGCGATGCGAACGCCGACCTCGTAGGTGGGATATGCCAGCTCGGGGATGACGACGGTGTGCCCCGCGCCTACGCCGAGGAGGAAGGGAAGCCAGCCAATCGCTTCCTTGGTGCCGATGACCGGAAGCACATTGCCGCCATTGACCGCTGACTCCAGTCCCGTCACGCCGTAGCGCCGCGCCATCGCTGCAACAATCGCAGCACGTAGCTCAGGCGTGCCGACGGTCTGAGGGTAACCCGGTGCGGCAGCACCTTCGGTAAGGCCCTTCCGAATTATCGGAGCGACTTCATCGACCGGTGTGCCGACCGAGAGATTGACCATACCCTCTTCATGCGCAGCCGCAGTGGCTTTCGCCTGCGTGAGAGAATCCCACGGAAACTGAGGCAAAAGAGAACCGGGAGTTACGCGCTTACGGGCAGCTGACATGGGCGGTGATGAAGTCCTTCCCGGGAAAAGAAATAGGTTTAATCATCTGTGGTTTTATTCTTCTGCCTGCGGCGGCAGAGCTGCCACGAATGGCACATCGAAGTCCTGGGGGCCGAGCTTGGCGGCACCACCCGGGGAACCCAACTCATCGAACCAGTCGACATTCGCATCGATGAATTCAACCCACTCATCCGGAACATCGTCCTCGTAGAAGATGGCCTCGACTGGGCAGACCGGTTCACAAGCGCCACAGTCCACGCACTCATCAGGATGAATGTAGAGCATGCGCTTGCCCTCGTAAATGCAGTCAACCGGGCACTCTTCAACACAGGCACGGTCGAGGACGTCAACACATGGCTGGGCAATGATGTAAGTCATGGTTTTAGGTTTAAGAACCTTTCTCACAAGATATGGGATGAGGCTTTCGCTATCTGTCGATTATGCCGTTCCGACGAGAAACAGAGCAAAATAGACAGAGCGGTATATTCAGATTGGAGTCTACACCCAACGTGGGTGTTGTTTTCAACTGGCTCCAGAAAGAGCCACATTGATGCGGGCCTGCCCTGTATCAATTCCTCACCGTCTCCTGCAGTATCCGCTGCGGTTTTCGCTAGAGTGCCCGCAGATGGCGCAGTGGCCAGGCACCGCCCAGCACACCGCAAACAAGCAGCAGCACTGTTCGCAACCACTGCCCCATTGCCAAGTCCCCACCGAAGGGCAGCACTGCCCACAGCAGAATGCCTGCAAAGCCCAGCACCCAGATGACAGTCGGAATTGCAGCTTTGGAGCGATCGCGTGTCCACAGCAACGCTGTGTTGGTGATAATCAGATTGGCAATATAGGCCAGCGGAATGGTCCACGGCAACGGAATAGCAACCGAGCCGATGGTAATCCACACTCCGAGGAAAACTACTTCAATCACCAACGCTGCCAACGCAGCCAGCGACAGCCAGACTAGCGCTACTGTGACCTCCCCCTGATGGAAGTTCTCGCGTGGCTGCGAACGTTCCGGGTCACCCCAATAGCGCTCATCCCCGAATGTGCGCTTTTCAATACTCAAGCGCTCGTTCTTCAACTTTCCGCCAGCAGCGTTAATCAAGTCTTCGCTTTCGTGAGGCTGAGGGTTACTCATCGTCCGCACTCCCCTCCGCTTCCAGATCCACGCTCGGTACAGAGTCGACGCTCGCTACCGGCTCTGGCGGTAATTGGATATTCACCAGCTCCCCCAGCTCTTCCAGGGACGCAGCGGTCGCCGTACCAAAACGGTATGCCTCAGTCGGTGTCACCGGCTGACACAGCAAATTGGAAAACGCCCAGACGGCTCGCGCACGACCAGAGCCATCGGTCTGCCCATAGACAGCATCCGGATTAACCTCGCTGACGGAACCATCGGCGAACCACACCTGCGTCGCATGCGCGCGCATGGCCTCAACCTTGGCAGCCACAGCGGCGTCATCCAGCTGAACCTCGAAATGGCCAGTCACGGTGGCGAAGTCGTCGACATCGCACGACTGCCAGCTCTCCGGTACCACGGTAATGGCATCCAGCCCCGCCGCCATTGCCTCACGATCGGTGACCGCCCACAGCGTCGGAAAGCGATTTCCGCACGCCGCGACAGTGATATCGTGCGCACGAATGTGGTCCGGATGCCCATAGCCACCATCGGCGTCGTAGGTAATGACCAGGTCTGGCTGCAGCTCATCGAGGATGGTGCGAAGCTGGGCGACCGCCTCATCACCTGAGTTCACGAAGGCACGCGGATGCTCATTGCCCTTGTCACCGGCCATCCCGGAGTCACGCCAACGTCCAGCGCCGCCGAGGAACCGCGGCGCGTTATCAGGACCGTTGGCGCCTAACGCACGCAGCGCCGAGCGCAACTCGGCGACGCGGAAACCGCCCAACTGGTCGGCTTCATCAGCAACTAGCCCCTGGTACGGCGCACCGATGACCTCTCCCAGCTCGCCCATCGTGCAGGTCACTACGCTTACCGACGCTCCGGAACGCGCGGCAGCCGCAATCAAACCACCTGTCCAAATGGACTCGTCATCTGGATGTGCGTGAACAAAAAGTAACTTCACGGACTTTCTTACTTCCCCTTGTTCTCCTGGTCGATGTTATCGCGGCCATCTTGGTTCTGACCCGAACCGTCCTGCTCTGTATCTTCGCGCGGATTATCTCTCGTCTGAGAATTCTCAGACGATTCTCGAGCCCCACTCTGTGTCGAGACACGGCGAACCTCGCCCAGAACACCGAGGCGGCCCAACACTGGGTCATCGGTCCACTGCGAAGAGTCCCTCCTCCCGGTAATTGTAATTTCCGGGCTGACCACCGTCAGCAAGCCGTCTTTCACCAAGGTCAGCTCGATACTGTGGCCAGCAATGATATCGGCGAGTTCAGCGGGCAACGCAGAACTGTCGGGAGCGAGCAGCTCATCAATCTGTGGGTCACAAAGACCGGAGAGATTCTCGCTCCGAGCAGCCGATTTCGGAGCAACTGGTACTCCATTTAGGTCAGCCGGCTCCGCTGAGGTAGAAGATTTGGACTGTTCAGATGGTGTTGTCCCGTCCAACGAGCCCTGCTCTTCAGCACTCTTTTCCCGATCTCCACTTGGCGCAGGCCTTGTCGAACTATCGACGAGCTCAGAATCAGACTCGGACTCAGACTCAGCAGCCGACTCTGCGCCCGCTTCGTCCAGGTCCTTCGGCGGCAGCGAACTGACCGAGCCTTCCGTACACACATAGCGTTCCCGGGCCGCCTGGACAGAATTGGGCTGCTCTGCCCATGCCACCACGGCATCGACAGTTCCGTAGGGCAACGAAGACCGCAGCATGTCCGCCGGAGAATACGAAACAACGGTGGCGGGGATACCAGCTGCAGTCAACTGGTCAGCGACCGCAAAAGCCGCAGCGCGTGCCGCTATACCGTCGCTGATGATGCCAATTCGTAGCGGATTGTCCTCAGTAAAACCAGCCTGTGGTGTCTCGAATCGCTCCTGGTCACCACCGTCACCAGAACCACCCGCAATTCGGCGCCCGGTGGCCACCTCTGAGACCTCTGCAACGTTGATGGTGCTCAGAATGGCCCGGCGGACGGATTCGTCGGCAAGCCTGCTCGACGCGAGATTGGTACTGAAAACCAGTTCCCGGTTCGGCTCATGGAAGAACTCAGCAACACCGGGGACCAGACCGTACGTCAGCTCAGAGGTCTCCGTCGGACGGACCTGCACGGCATGGATCTGCTTCGAACGCAGTTGCTCCGCACCATCGATGGCACTACGCATGGCACGCAGCGTAATAACCTCCGAGGCTGCTGGCTGCTCACCCCAGTAGCGGTCATTTCGAACCAGTCGAATGATGTTGCGGCCGACATCCATCGACTCGACGGTGTACTGCCCACCGGAGGCCGGGAAACGGCTGGCCAGCCCTTCGGAAAAACCATCAGTGTTCGACCGCATCAAATGCGCTGGCAAGAGATGTGCAAACAGGCGCTGCCAATGCGTAATCGGCTGAGTGAACGTCACGTCAATCTGACGGCCACCATCGGAGACATCAATGGATTTAATCAGCTCATAAGTCGCCGTATCCAGCGATCCTGGCGTGGACGTGACTTGGGAAAATAGGTAGCGGAAGTCCTCGCCACTGATTGGCGTGCCATCGCTCCACTGCGCCCCTTTTCGAATGCGGTAGCGGACATGCTCTGCCGCTACCGTCGGATCCGTGATGTCAACATCGGCCGCTTTTCCGTTTCCAGCTCCGTTTCTGGCGTCACCGTCTTTGCTGTCATCACTCTCGATGACCTGCACGGAATCCAGCAAGTCGGAGTTGAGCAGCCACTGGGGAGCTCCTGCCGAGCGAGCGTTGGCAGCGTTATCCACCACTCCGGGAGCTTGCGCGGAGGCACTAGCGTCACCAGCCTCGCCCTCTACCGGCGCAGGGGTGAAAACACTAGGCAGTGTCAGTCGCGCTACCAGGCTGGTCACCGGGGAGACGTCGGCAAGCAAATGCGGATTGAAGCCTTCGACAAACTCGTCGACACCGACCGTGACTTCACGCATCTTTTTAGCCTGGTCAGCGGTGTCTTCCTGCTGCACCGGCACTTCCTGCTGCCCGGGCACAGTCGGAGCGTCCGACGGGCGAGCCATGCACGAAGACGCCAAAGCCGCCGTCACGCAGAGTGTCGATGCTACGAAAAATCGACGAGAAGCTGCGTGACGACGGCTGCGAATAAACATATCCACGAGATTACTCGACACCTGGCCGAGTCAGTTACCCCGAGACTGGTTTTCAGGTGGCCCAGTCCCCTAGCAACCCGAATTACTTCTTATTCATGGCCTTCGCGCGGGAACGAGCGCGAGCGCGATCGGTGGCGCTGAGGATCTGCTTGCGTACGCGAATGCCCTCCGGGGTGACCTCAACACATTCGTCAGCGCCACAGAACTCCATAGCCTCATCGAGGGAAAGCTTGTGCGCCTTCTCCAGAGTCACGGTCGCATCAGCCGAGGCTGCGCGCATATTGGTCAGCTTCTTTTCCTTGGTGATGTTGATGTCCATGTCCTCATCACGCGGATTCTGGCCAACGACCATGCCCTCGTAAGCCTGGTCACCCGGCTCGACGAAGAAGGTACCGCGGTCAGAAAGCTGAATCAGCGCGTAAGCGGTGATCTGGCCAGTACGGTCAGCGACCAACGATCCTGTCGGACGATCCTTAATCTCGCCTGCCCACTCGCCGTAACCGGCCGAGTAGTGATTGGCGATACCGGTGCCCTTGGTCTCCGTCATGAAAGTAGTGCGGAAGCCAATCAGACCGCGGGACGGAATGAGGAACTCCATGCGCACCCAACCGGTGCCCTGGTTACCCATCTGCTCCATGCGCCCCTTACGAGCCGCCATCAGCTGAGTGACAGCACCCAGGTGCTCTTCTGGAACATCGATGGTCAGGTGCTCGTACGGCTCCTGAACCTTGCCGTCGACGGTCTTGGTAACAACCTGCGGCTTACCGACGGTCAGCTCAAAGCCCTCACGACGCATAGTTTCAACCAGAACGGACAGCGCCATTTCACCACGGCCCTGCACCTCCCAGGCATCCGGGCGCTCGGTCGGCAGCACGCGCAGTGAGACGTTACCAATCAGCTCCTGGTCCAGGCGGGCCTTGACCATACGAGCAGTCAGCTTATCGCCACCACCCTGGCCTGCCAGTGGCGAGGTGTTCACACCGATGGTCATGGAAATAGCCGGCTCATCGACCAGGATGCGCGGCAGCGGGTCCGGGTGCTCGACATCACAGAGAGAGTCACCGATCATGACCTCGTCGATACCGGAGATAGCGGCGATGTCACCTGCAATGGCCTCTTCAGCAGGAACGCGGGTCACGCCGACGGTACGCAGCAGCTCTGCAACCTTCGCGTTCTTGACATGCTCATTGCCCTCGGAATCGTAGTGAATCCACGAAATCTGCTGTCCCTTGCGGATACGGCCCTTGTGGATACGAATCAGACCAATTCGACCAAGGAAGGAGCTGGAGTCCAGGTTGGTCACCTGCGCCTGCAGCGGGGCATCGATCTCAGCGGACGGCTCCGGGAGCACCTCGGTGATGACGTCGAACAGCGGCTGCAGGTTCTCGGACTCCGGCAGGTTGCCGTTACCCGGGTTCTCGGTCGAAGCCTTACCGGCACGACCAGAGGCATAGAGAACCGGCAGCTCAAGGTTGCGCTCAGCGACCTCTGCAGCTTCCGGGTCTTCCAGGGTGGAGGCTAGCTCTAGCAGCAGATCCTGTGCTTCCTCGACAACCTCGTCGATACGCGCATCTGGGCGGTCAGTCTTATTGACCACAATAATCACCGGCATGCAGGCAGCAAGCGCCTTGCCCAGGACGAAGCGGGTCTGCGGCAGCGGACCTTCAGAGGAGTCGATCAACAGCACGACGCCGTCAACCATGGACAGTGCGCGCTCCACCTCGCCACCAAAGTCGGCGTGACCAGGGGTGTCAATGACGTTGATGATGAGGTCTTCGCCGTTCTTGCCCTCACCTTTTCGGCGAATAGCGGTGTTCTTCGCCAAGATGGTGATGCCCTTTTCCTTTTCAAGGTCACCAGAGTCCATCACTCGGTCTGCAACTTCTTCGTGGTCGCTGAAAACGCCGGACTGCTCCAGCATGGCGTTCACGAGAGTGGTCTTGCCATGGTCGACGTGTGCGACAATGGCGACATTACGGAACTCGGTATCGCTCACAGGCGGATAGCTCCTAACAAGCTAAGAGGACTAAAAGAAAAAGATACGGCCTTGCTCTAAAGGACTGTCTTTACGACTGCCTTTAACGCCCCGCATCAACGCGTAATAAAGCGTTCTACAGTGTACTCCTTCTTAATGCCCCTGCACATCTGGCAGAGATTCTCGCAACCCCGAGCACCTATCCGTCATGCAAAGTGGCACTGCCGCGCCACCCTTAGGGATAAATTACCCCCTTACTGCACCCCCGCTTTACCGACAGCCATAACGGCATATCCGCCAGCGCCACAACGCTTCACGACGGCAATCTCTCAGCCCACCATGTGATAGATGTGACCAAATGCCATAGTTGTAACCCCACGGGATGAGACTTGACTTCACCCGCTTACACACTGCGAAACACCATTAACCCCATACATACACATTTCGCCTCAATTTTCACAATCATCTCGTTCTACATCAAAAATCACTCTAATTAACTTGCGACACACGGGAATCCGTGCGTTAATCTCCTGAGAAGATTCTGAACATTTCTTTTTCAAATCTTTCCATTTCACGTTGGAGTCGTTCTAAGATGAGCAACGATTCCGAAATTTTGATTCCGACTCCAATAGCCCACGAATGAGAGGTTCTTCACCGTGGTTTCGACTGGACGCTCCTTCCTGCGCCGTGCCGCAGCGACCTTGGGTGCAGCTGCAATTCTCACTGCGGGCATGACTCCCGCCGCTTCTGCTTCCCCGTCGCTGGACTCCCTGAACATCGCTTCGCCGAATCTCTACGGCAACGCGCGCGACATCATTAACTCCCCAGGCGTTCCTGAGGAAATTTCCAGCGCACTGAACAAGGGAATTGACTTCCTGACTGGTGAGGGCGAGGGCGAGCCGGGCTTCAAGGTTCCGGAAGGTGCCCCGAAGACCAACCAGTTCCTGCTGCCTACTGTTGCCGACAAGTGCATCGGCGGCGAAGGTCGTTCCTTCGGCCTGGCCACTACCGTTCCGGGCCCGGCAGACCTGCCTCTGCCAGGTGTTCCAGAAAACCAGCTTGGCTTCATTTTCACTGGCCTGGGCACCAAGCAGCTGGCTAAGCAGCAGGACACAGAGATGAATGTCTACTGGGTCAACGTTGCTAACGGCAAGTACGGCAAGACCACCCTGGAGAACAACGGCATCAACGCCGAGGAGGGCCCGGGCGCTGTCAACGGCACCGCTGACACGGGCAAGGGCGTGGTCATCGCTGTCATGCAGGGCGGTATCACCACTCAGGAAGAGCCTGGTCCGACCAACTGCAGCTACACTCCGACCGCCGGTGTCTTCCCGGTCGGCCTGAACTAAGTTTTTCTAGTTCTCCCCTAGCCCTTTTTGCATCACGTATGCAGAAAGGGCTTTTCTATGCCCAAAAAGGCAACCCCTACACGTTAAGGTATTCGCATGTCCACTTCACCGGCCACTTCGGCTTCGACCGCGGCAGCTCCTGCACTCTCCCCAATTCGCTCGAGTCAGGACACACATCCTCCGAAAGTCGAGACCTTTGACCTACGTGAAATGGTCAACACCGACCCCAAGGGCTTTCGGCGCAATGTCGACGAGTTCCGAACTCTCACTCCCAGCCGCCTTTATATGCGCCGTGGGATGGATCATCCAAAGTTTGGATATCTTGAGTCATTCCTGCTTGCCGACGAGGGGTTGCGCATCAGCATTTATCACTTCCGCCCGGGCGTGAAGGTGGAACACCAACGCTACGTCGATATTGTCAGCATCGACCGGACTGATCCGCAGTGCTGGCGTATGACCGATTTGTATCTCGACATCCTGCAGGCACCGACCGATCCTGAGGCCATAGCTCCCCTACCTGTCGATGCGACCACACAGATTCGCGTTGAAGATGTCGACGAGCTCGTCGCGGCCCACACTCAAGGGCTGATTAGCGATGAACTCACCGAATTCGCTATCGAGACCACGCTGACTGCACGCGCCGCAATCGCTGCACACGGTGACAACATTGATACGTGGATGCAGACTTTGAACCTCGATGCGACGTGGGCTGATGCTGTTGAGCTTTCGCCCGCAACCTAAAATGACCACCTCAACAAGGAGTACCGCCCGTGTTCGATAACTTAACCGGCCCCATTCCTCCCGCCGGCCCTGATAGCAATGCGATCATCAAAGCCGTCCGAGCAGCATTTACCTCCTACTTTGAAGAGTCCAAACCCGGCGAAGCCCAGCTGACCTTCCTTGGCTCTGCGCCACTGAAGATGCTGCGCTTCGGACCTGACACAGACCGGATTGTCACCTATGCAACACTCGGCTGCAGTGCCGAGGCGATGCAGGATCCGTCCGCAATGGTGGTGGACACCAACTCTGGCCCGCGCGCCGAGCTCATCTTGCCTATTCGTGGTGGACTGGACGAAGTCATCCGCCCGCTGGGTATTCTTGCCGCTTCCCCAAGCATCGAAGGCCTCATCCTCACCGAGGGGGCACTAATCGACTTCGGCCAGCCACTGTGGGATCAGTCGCGCTTCACCGGTTTTGTGCTGCTCAAGGCAGAAATCCCGCCGGTCGCGATAGAGGAAACCGAAGTCACAATCTTCCAGCCGGTCCCCGCCACGACCAACGAATTTGCCCTTGCTCGCGCTAAGGGCGTTGACGAACTGCGTCGCGTGTGGGAAACCCAAGGTGTCGACTTCACCGACCCGCACCGCACCAGCGCTGTATAAAAGTTAGCTTTTGTGGTGGTTGCCGGTTATCTGCTCGTCGGCAAGCGATAAGTTCAACCTAGCAGTGACGTTTCGCGCCGCGACAGCGTGGTTTAGAGTATGGAATTATGGCAGTCAATTCGGCTAAAGACGTTCCTTTCCATGCGGCGCAGTCCTTTAGGTGGTGGCGGCTCGCGGTATATGTTTACGTCCCAGCGCTAATCCTCACCGTGGTCAGTTCCCTATTGAAATGGGACGCGACTGTTACGGAAGCGGCAAAGGCCAACAACATCGAGGTTTCTGCTGCGCAGACCAGCTTGGCCGTGAGCTTCGCGTTCGCGATTATCGCGCAGACGGCAACGGCGATTGCGTGCTGGTGGCTTGCCGGCAAACTCCTTGAAGGATCGACTGCAGCGCGCACGGTGCTGTCCGTGGCGGCGGCAGTTTTTGTCATTAATGCATCAATGACGCTGGTCGGAACGATTTCCCAGGTACGCTCCGGAGACTCGTCGGTGCTCGGTTTGATTACAGCTGGCCTGCTGATCGTTGCCTCTATCATCGCCGCAACTGCAACCGCCCAGTCCTACCGCGGCGAGCGTAACCAGAAGTTCTTTGTGACGACGTAGGCAGCTCTTAGAGGTTTGGGGCGGGACGGGGATGCCTTCCAGGGCCTCCACCGTCCGCTTTAGGTCGGCGTACATTTTAGGTATGCGCACTAATACTGAGAGCGCCAGAAAGATTCTGAATGGTCTCGCGTCCACCCAGTCCCAGCGCGAGGAACTGTACAAGTATTTCCACCAGCACCCTGAGCTTTCCATGCAGGAGCACAGCACTGCGGACCGGATTATTCAGGAGCTCGAATCTTCGGGTATTTCCACACATCGCGTCGGAGGCACCGGCGTCGTTGCCATTATTGAGAACGGTGCCGGGCCGATTGTGGCTATGCGCGCAGACATTGATGCGCTACCGGTGAAGGAGACTTCCGGCAAAGACTACGCCTCCACGGCAACGCAGATTGATGAAAAGACCGGCACAGAGGTCCCCGTCGCCCACGCTTGTGGGCACGACTTCCACCTGATGTCTTTGCTCACAGCGCTGCAGGCTTTCAACGAAAACCTTGATCAGTGGTCTGGCACATTCATCGGTATTTTCCAACCCGCTGAAGAAACCGCCGAAGGTGCACGCGCAATGCTGGCGGCAGATCTGGAGAGGGCTATTCCGCGTCCCGACGTTTATCTCGGTCAACACGTACTAGCTAGCTTGCCCGGCGGTTATGTGGGAACTCGCCGCGGGCCAGTTCTCTCCTCTGCATTCTCGGTCAAAGTCACTGTGCACGGTAATGGCTCCCATGGATCCATGCCGGAGCTCAGTGTCGATCCCGTTGTCTTGGCATCCACCATTGTGATGCGCCTTCAGACCATTGTCTCGCGTGAGGTAGCGGCCACCGAGACCGCAGTGGTGACCGTTGGTGCGATTCAAGCGGGAACTAAGTCCAACATCATTCCTGACTCCGCAGAGCTGCTCATCAACACTCGTGCCTACAACAGCGCCGTGACCGAACACCTCAAAGAGGCAATCGAGCGCATTGTACGAGCAGAGTGCGTTGCTGCCCGCAGCCCTCAAGACCCGCAGTTCACTTACTACGACCGCTATCCCCTCACGAATAATGACGGGGATGCCACGAATACTGTGCGTGAGGCATTCGACGCGTACTTCGGTGAAGAAGTCTCCGACTTGGACGCAGTGCCCGCCTCTGAAGATTTCTCAATCATCCCCGATGCGCTTGGCGTGCCATATACGTACTGGGGGCTCGGCGGTTTCGCGGATGAGAGCAGCGCTGTTGGCAACCACAACCCAGCTTTCGCCCCTGACCTCCAACCCACTCTTGACCGGGGAGCAGAGGCAATCGTTGTAGCGGCCTGTGCTTGGTTGGCGAAATGAGGGTGTGATCAGCGAGGCTGATGCGTGCGGCTGCTGGCGAGCTGGTGGATGGTGTAGTGCCGGACTCGTGCGGGGCTCGTGCGGGACTCGTGCGGTGCTCGTGCGGGACGGCCGAAAAACCGGGGGTTAAGAGAAAAGTAGACCCCGGTGCACGCCGATTGGACACGCTTCTTGCTACTTAACGCAAAATTTACGGGCTGCAAATGTGAAACTGTGTGAGTTTATGACACTTTGAAGCCGTTTTTCGGGCCATTTCTGTCATAAACGCAGTCAGTAACTCGCATCGCCCCACCGCCGCCGACCATAAACGCAGTCACTAGCGCGCGTTGGGGTTAAGAGACAAATTCTGAGTGATGTGGCAGCATGAAAAAGCCCCCGCCATTTCAGCGAGGGCTTAGAGTTTGCGCTGGTGATTAGCGCTTCTGTGCGTCTG
>NZ_KV799353.1:0-2226 GCF_001809925.1 Corynebacterium sp. HMSC064H12
ATACATTACACACACTTCACACATAAAGCGAACCAGCAGGTCACAATGCCTTTCTTGAGCACTTTCGAGCTAATAGAAGACCATAACCCTAGAGTTTCACTTAAAGCTGTTCGGCAATGCGTTCGTTCACCGGCTTCTTACGCACACTCACGATTTATCTCAGCAAAGTGACAAGTCTCGAGGCCTTCGTCGTAAAGCGAGATGGAGCGAAACCACCCCAATAGAAAGCTCCAGTGAGGAAAAGCTGGGCTAGGGAACTAAAGTCGAACTGTGACTACATCAACGAAGACCGATGCCCGGCCGGTCCATCCGGTCGATGAGTATCCGGGCCATGTGAAATTGCTTGTACTCGGCTTTCAACATGTGCTCGCCGCGTATGCAGGCGCGGTGGCAGTCCCGCTTTTCGTGGGCTGGGCACTTGTGGATGCCGGGCGTATGTCCCCATCCGATATTCCGCACCTAATTGCCGCGGACCTGTTTGTTGCCGGCATCGCCACCATCGTGCAGTCGGTGGGTATTTGGCGATTTGGTGTGCGGTTACCACTGATTCAGGGCTGTACCTTCTCTGCCGCCATTCCGATGGTCACTATCGGATCGCAATACGGCGTGCCCGCAATCTACGGTTCGGTGATTGCATCGGGCATTTTCATGATGCTCTTTGCACCGCTTTTTGCATCGCTTCTACGTCTATTTCCGCCGTTGGTCACTGGCACGGTGCTATTGATTATCGGTACGACGCTTATGCCAGTCGCAGCTGACTGGGTTGGTGGCGGTGCTGAAGTCAAGGACACTCCTGATTTCGGCACGCCCCAAAACTTGGCAGTAGCTGTGTTTGTGTTGGTCTTGATTCTCAGTATTGAGCGTTGGGCACCGGAATGGCTCGCCCGAATCGCCGTTCTAGTGGGCATGATTTCTGGGTTGCTGCTGTGCATTCCATTGGGAATGGTGGATTGGTCTGGGACTAAGGACTCACCAATCTTTGGGCTGACACATCCGTTCTACTTCGGCATGCCTGAGTTTGTCTTCTCGGCTGTATTTGCCATGTGCATTGTCTCGCTTGTGACTATGGTCGAGGCGACTGGAGATGTGCTTGCAATCGGTGAGATTACCGAGACCGAGATTGATAATCGCCGTATTGCCGACACACTGCGTGCCGACGGTGCTGCGACCGTGATCGGCGGTATTTTCAATACCTTCGAATACACGGCGTTTGCCCAGAACATCGGCGTCCTGTCCATCACGGGCGTGCGATCCCGATGGGTTACCGCAGCTGCAGGCGGAATGCTGCTGATTCTGGGACTGATTCCAAAGACGGCCGCTCTCGTTGCTGCTATCCCGGCTCCAGTTTTGGGAGGTGCCGGTATCGCCTTGTTCGGAATGGTCGCAGCATCCGGCGTCCGCACCCTATCCAAGGTTAAGTTCACTGAATCCAACGTGATCGTGGTTGGTATTCCGTTGGCACTGGCATTGCTTCCGGCTGTATCGCCCGAACTATTCTCCGGACTGCCGGCATGGGCACAAACGTTTATGGCCTCAGGAATCTGCGTAGGTTCCGTCGCAGCTATTATCTTGAACCTTTTGTTCAACACCGCCGACCGTGCACCGCACGCAGTTACTCCGAGCGCTCACGACACCTTCCGCGGAGGTATCAACTCTGAAGATAAGGACCACGACGGCTACGGCGACGTCCCGCCCGCTAAGCCAAGCAGTAATAACTAACTTCGGTACTTTGATTAGCGTGGCTGGATAGCTCAATCCCAGACCGCGCTGGCGTAATTAAATACAACACATTCCCGTATGGGCGCAGGCAATACCTCGCCCATACGGGATTTCCTTTTGGCGCGACCTTGGATGGCGCCGCGTTGTCTCGTAGGTAGGGCCTTAAGAATCAGGACGAATTCCAAATAAGCGTATGGATCCCTATTTGGACAGCTTGGCAGTAAAGCCCCATTGAAGCGCGGTATCTGCATGTCGGGATGAGTGGCTGTGGTAAACACAGAAGTGCAATAACTGAATCGGACATGCCAACAAGCTCAGTGCCAGAATTCGAGGAGCCTCCGACCGGTGTACTGCGCATCGGACCCTTCTAAGTACCCGCAATTAAGCCAAATCGGTAGCTACCCCGAGATATAAGCCACGACATTTGTCGATTAAATGTTGTTTACCCGTAGGTACAAAAGTGGGCCGCAGCCCCCAACCCCACACAAGGGGCAAGGCAACCACGAC
>NZ_KV799354.1:0-548 GCF_001809925.1 Corynebacterium sp. HMSC064H12
GTCAGGCGGTGGGCGCGACAAGCCGGAATTGCGATTCAGCACCAATCGCACTACCCGAAGGTCTCGATGATGCATAAGCATCGCGTGATCTACGAGATGCTTATGGCCGGCTCATATAGTGTTGCCGAGATTGCCGCGCAGGCTGGGGTGTGCACAACCACGGTGTATAACCGGCGGGCTAGTTTAACCACTATGAATACCCGCAGTCGGATAACACCTGGTGATGTATCTCGTGTTGGTACTGGTCGGCGGCTAGGGCTGACGGAACGCTTACTTATTGCCGATTGCCTGCGGGCAGGTCATTCGCACCGGCGTATCGCCCAGATAGTCTGTCGTAGTCAATCCACTATCAGTCGTGAAATCGCACGCAACAGCGTCGATGGTATCTACGATGCCTATCACGCTGATCAGGCCAGCCGCGGGCGTCTTGCTCGTCCAAAGCCGCGCAAACTCGATGACAATCGATTTTTGCGCGCCCAGGTTGTCAATCTGCTCAACCGTGGCGCCTCGCCGCGTCAGGCCAGTGGCAGGTTGGCTGCACTGTGGGG
>NZ_KV799355.1:0-11116 GCF_001809925.1 Corynebacterium sp. HMSC064H12
AAAGTCAGACACACTTTTTGCTACTTAACCCTGAGCAGCCGGTCGGTTTCTTTATGCGTTCTTTGCCCTTCAGCCACTAGTCAGCCAGTAGATCCTGGTATTCCGGGTTTTTCTCGACGAAGTTGGCAACAGCGGAGCAGCTGGTGCGAATCTTGCGGTTGTTCTTCCGAACATCATCCAGCGCGCCTGCGATAAGCGGCTTGGACAGACCCTGTCCACGGAATTTGCCATCTACTACCGTGTGGTCAAAATCCAGGGCACCTTCCACCGGGGTGTAAGCGGCAAAGCCGGCCTCTTCTCCCTCTACGGTGAGAACGTAGCGCTGACCGGCCTCATCATGCGAAATAGTGTGTGCCATTTTCGGAATCACTTCCCTCTCGTGGTTGTGAAGCGTCGTCATTGCAAACGACTCTTAGGATGTAACCCAGATAACAGCTCGCGCTTCGGATTAATTCCGAATCCTGGCTAATTCTGCACTAGCGGAGGTTCGCCCGGGTGCTCGTCGGCACGCCCGACAGCGACACGGCACGGGACATCGCCCTTCGCGACCTTAGCCGCAGCCTCACCTTCTGCCCACCCCGGGCTGACGGCCTCAGCGAGCGGGCCTGCCAAATCCGCCATTTCGCAGTGAGAAAGCCCCGGAGCCACCACACTGATGCGATAACGCTTCCGATCCCCCGGATCCATACCTGGGTTGGCCTCCGCCCACAAATCAGCGAGCGAAGAGGTGCGCCCCACATCGGGCATGACATCCTCGTAGACGTTGACTTCCTGATCCGGAATCAGTTCCGCGAGCACCCCACGAACCTTCTCAGCAGCCGATTGGCTGCCCTCAGCATCCGTGTAGACGAAGATGCGCACGACCCACGGCAGCGTCTTATCGTGGGACAGCGTTCCTGCTGAGGCGAATTCCTTACTCATGCACAGCATCCTATCCGCTAGGGTGTGTACGCGGTTTAATTTCCCCCACTTTAAGGTTTTCGCACGGCTCAATGCACTTTGCTTTACGACGATCCCCGCGACAAACACCTGGTAAAAACAAAGAATCCCCAGTCCGTTTCCGGACTGGGGATTAATTGTGGCCAGAAGCGGGATCGAACCGCTGACCTTCCACTTTTCAGGCGGACGCTCTACCGACTGAGCTATCTGGCCAGACTTGAAATTAATCAAGTGGCGACCCTGACGGGACTTGAACCCGCGACCTCCGCCGTGACAGGGCGGCGCGCTAACCAACTGCGCCACAGGGCCTTAAATGCCGTGCTCAGCTTTCTGGATTACCAGCGCTGCGCACGAGTTGTTACTCTACAGAACAGCGCTGAACATAAGCAAATCGCCAGTTCATGGCAGATATTGTAAGTTGAAAACTGACATCTGGACCCCGGGGCTCGGGACAACCTAGACTGTGGCAAAAGCTCTCCCCACCAAACCCGGGTAAAGCCCCCCCCCTCTCCCCCAGTGACACCGATGCGAGTTACTGACTACGTTTATGACTGGCGGCGTTGGGGCGATGCAAGTTACTGACTACGTTTATGACAAAAATAGCCCGAAAAATGGCCTGAAAGTGTCATAAACTCATACAGTTTCACATTTGCAGCCCGTAGTTTTTGGCTTCTCACCAGTCACCATCTTGAGAATCAGACACACTTTTTGTCCATTACCCACGCCGACGCCCAGGGCACCACTAACCAAAAGCAAAAAACGCCAGCTCCAACCGGAACTGGCGTTTAGAATTGCGACCCTGACGGGACTTGAACCCGCGACCTCCGCCGTGACAGGGCGGCGCGCTAACCAACTGCGCCACAGGGCCATCATGATTTTTAGTGGTACTCCCAACGGGATTCGAACCCGTGTTGCCGCCGTGAAAGGGCGGAGTCCTAGGCCTCTAGACGATGGGAGCCCGACTTAACGCTGCAAAGAGTTGGCCACTCAATGGCATATTCCGCGTACATCTGCAGTGTATGAACATTGCAATTGCGCGCGCTCTTGGCAACGTAAAGAACTATAGAGGATAAGTACCCTTTTCCCAAAATCCACGGTTGAACTGGAGTTTCTTACTATTTCCGCGGACGCTACTAGTACTCAGATAAGCTCGCAATTATGGCAATTCCGGATTTCATTGTTCAGCTCCGCGAAAAAGTGGGCCACGCTCCGCTCTGGCTCCCCGGTGTCACGGCTATCGTCATTCGCGATGTTCCGCCGAATGCACCGATGTACGCCTTGCCCGAGGTCTTGCTGGTTCGTCGCTCCGATAATGGTGAATGGACCCCAGTCACCGGAATTATCGACCCGGACGAGCAGCCTCACGACGCCGCCGTGCGAGAGGTAAAGGAAGAAACGGGACTCGATGTCACAGTTGAGGCCCTGCTTGGAACTGGCGCCGTTGGCCCTATCGAACACCTCAACGGCGATGTTGCCTCATATCTGGATATCTCCATGCGCTGCAGTGTTGTTGGCGACGACGTCCCCTATGTCGCTGATGATGAATCCACTGATGTCGGATGGTTCCAGATCTCACAGATGCCACCGATGAAGCCACGCTTCCGCTTGATAGTCGCCGATGCAGTGGCGCAGCTCAAGCACCCGGCGGGCTTCAAGCCACGGATGGGCTACCACAAGCGGGAGAAGTAGGTTCCACAGAGGGCAAATACAGGCAAGATACGACAAAACCCCAGGCCGTTGATGACCTGGGGTTTTTCGTGCTTGTGGGCCCTGCGGGGCTCGAACCCGCGACCTGCGGATTAAAAGTCCGTAGCTCTACCAGCTGAGCTAAAGGCCCGCGCAACAAAATAGCCTAGCAATTACGCGCTTGTTTTTAATAATTGCCCTCCGGAGTTTTGCCCTGCCCGCGTCGATAAGTTCACACCTCGGAACTTTTTACCCCTCCTGTCCGACTGAATTAATAAGCAGGAATACTGCGGGCACTTGATGCAGGCTTCGACAAATCCGACGAAGTACACGCATCGTTTATGTCTACTTTTTCAGTCGAGGAAACATGGATGTCGTCGATATATCTCGTTGGCAATTTGGCATAACCACCGTCTACCACTTCATTTTTGTCCCACTGACAATTGGTCTAGCTCCGCTCGTCGCGCTCATGCAGACACTGTGGGCCACGACGAAAAATGACCTTTGGTACCGAGCGACGCGGCTTTTCGGCACCATCTTCATCATTAACTTCGCCATGGGCGTGGCTACGGGTATCGTCCAAGAATTCCAGTTCGGTATGAACTGGTCGGAGTACTCCCGCATGATTGGTGATGTCTTCGGCGGCCCGCTGGCTCTTGAAGGACTCATCGCGTTCTTCCTGGAATCCACTTTCCTGGGACTGTGGATTTTCGGCTGGGGGCGTATTCCCACCTGGATGCACACGCTCTCGATTTGGATTGTCGCTATTGCAGTGAATATCTCGGCGTATTTCATCATCGTCGCCAATTCGTTCATGCAGCATCCTGTAGGCGCGGTCTACAACCCGGAAACCGGCCGCGCAGAGCTTACAGACTTTGGCGCACTGTTGACCAACTCCACTGCCTTGGCAGCTTTCCCGCATGCCGTGGCCAGCTCTTTCCTTACCGCCGGCACGCTCGTTGTCGGCGTCAGTGGCTGGTGGCTGGTTCAGAGCCGCCTCGGTGGCCAGAGCAATACTGTTCACGAACGGACGTTTCACAAGTCCATGAAGGTCGGGCTCTGGACAACTGTGCTCAGCTCGCTGGCGGTGTTTATCACCGGCGATATCCAGGCCAAGCTTATGTTCGAGCAGCAGCCGATGAAGATGGCATCGGCCGAGTCCCTGTGCCACACGCAGACAGATCCAATGTTCTCGATTCTGACCGTCGGTACGCACAACAATTGCGACTCGGTGCTGCATCTCATCGAGGTGCCATGGGTGCTGCCATTCCTGGCCGAGGGCAAGTTCAGTGGCGTCACGCTCCAGGGCGTGCAGGACCTGCAAGAAAAAGCTGAGGCGGTCTTCGGCCCAGGCAATTACTCTCCGAATCTGTTCGTCACATACTGGTCTTTCCGCGCCATGATTGGGCTCATGGTCGGTTCTCTGGCTATCGCGTTTTTCGCTTGGCTATTTACTCGCAAGGGGCGCGTGCCGACGGGCAAGCGAGCCCGCATTTTCGCCGCTTGCAGTATCCTCGCGATTCCGTTCCCGTTCTTGGCCAGCAGCGCTGGCTGGATCTTTACGGAGATGGGCCGTCAGCCCTGGATTGTGCACCCGAACCCGGATCACGCGGGCGACCCGCTCACCGAGCTGATTCGCATGACCGTCGATATGGGTGTGTCCGACCACGCACCGGCCACGGTGATTATCACCCTGGTGGGCTTTACCCTGCTCTACCTGATTTTGGCAGTGGTGTGGTTCTGGTTGATTCGCCGCGCAGTTATTGCCGGACCTCCGACCGAATCCGCTGAGGCAATCAACGCCATCGGCAATGACCCCGAGCACGCTGGCCCATCGTCCCCAATCGCTACCGATCTGGGCGCGATCATCTCGTCTCCGGTTCGATTCAACAAGGTCCATGCCCAGTCCGCTGCCAGCCCCGACTCCGAAGTCTCCGCGACTGAGGACACAAAGTAGATAAGGATGTATCTCTGACATGTTCGGATTAGATCTTCCCGTTTTGTGGTTTATCCTGATCGCGTTCCTCTTCGCTGGCTACTTCCTGCTCGAGGGCTTTGACTTCGGCGTCGGAATGCTGCTGCCGTTCGTTGGCCGCGATGAACCGCGTCGTAAAGCGATGCTCGGAACTATCGGGCCGGTATGGGACGGCAACGAAGTGTGGCTAATTACCGCTGGCGGCGCGCTCTTCGCGGCATTTCCGGAATGGTATGCGTCCATGTTTTCCGGCTTCTACCTGCCGCTCTTCCTGATTCTGGTGGCGTTGATTGTCCGTATTGTCGGGCTGGAATGGCGCTTCAAAGTCAACGATGAGCGCTGGCGCGCCTGGTGCGACCGCGCAATCATCTTCGGCTCCTGGTTGCCGCCGATTCTGTGGGGCGTAGCGGTCGCGAACCTGGTGCGTGGTGTCCCGCTGAATGCCGACAAGAACTTGGACTCCGGCTTTAGTACCCTGCTCGGGTTGCTGAACCCGTACGCCCTGGTCGGCGGGATTGCGTTTGCGGCTGTGTTCGCTCTTCACGCAGTTACGTTCCTGCGGCTGAAGACCGCCGGCAAGCTACGCGACGAGGTCGGCAACGCCGCTCGAATTCCGGCACTGTCGGCGCTGATATTTGGCGGCGTGTTCCTCATCTGGACACAGCTGGGCTACGGAAAGACCTGGCTGTGGGCTGTTGTCGTCATCGCCGTCGCGGGGTTGGTCATTGCCATCTCCGCAACCGTAGGCAACCGCGATGGCATCGCTTTTTCCGCAACCGCGGTCACCGTAGTCGCCGTCACCACCGTTGTCTTCGGCGCCATGTACCCGTATCTGATGCCGACGACGCTTGCCGACGGCGTTTCCCTCGATATCTGGAATTCCGCCTCTAACCCTTACACGCTGAAAATCATGACCTGGACCGCGCTGGTGATTACCCCACTGGTGATTGCCTACCAGGCGTGGACATACTGGGTATTCCGCAAGCGGTTGATGGCTGAACGTAAGGTCTCGCAGTAGACCGTCCGTTGGAGGTTAGTTTCTAAAAAGTGGCACCTGTCGATCCGAAACTATTCAAGCTGTCGGCCCCAGCCTGGCGTTGGGTCATTTTCGCGGGCGCACTGACCGCCGCGAGCACAGGTGCCACAATCGCGTTGGGGCTGGCGATCGGCACTATTACGGCGCAGGTTCTGGGTGAGGCAACTCCTAATTGGGCATTATTCGCGCTGATAGCCACGGCCGCTGTACTCGTTCGGGTGGCCTGCTCCTACGCGCTCGTGCGTTTCGGCCAATCTGCGGGTGCACGCGTGGCCACAGACCTGCGCAGCCGGGCACTGCGAGCCCTGGCTCTGCGCGATCCTCGCACTGTCGACACCGCGCACTGGCGCGCATTGCTTTCGGTCGGGCTCGATGGTGTGGCCGTCTACGTGGCGGAATTCCTCCCCGCACTGGTGGCCGCAGCGCTGGCTACCCCGATGGCACTGGTCGCAGTCGCATGGTTGGACCTCCCATCGGTTGCCATCGCGGTTGTCACGCTGCCACTCATTCCACTGTTCATGTGGCTGGTAGGTCGCCTCACTGAGGGCCGCACAGAACGCCGTCTGGCCGACATCGGCACGGTGCGTGGTCAGATTCTCGACCTGGTCATCGGCCTGCCAACGCTCAAAGCGCACAACATGGCCGACACCCCCAGCGAGGAAATCAAGCGCCTGTCGACCCGCCACCGGAAATCCACCATGGAGGTCCTGCGCATCGCTTTCCTATCCGCGTCGGTCCTGGAATTCCTCACCACCCTGTCAATCGCCCTCATCGCCGTCGGCATCGGTTTCCGACTTCTGGGAGGCCACATGACGCTGGCAACCGGCCTGGCAGTGCTCATCATCGCCCCAGAAATCTATGGCCCGGTGCGCCAGGTTGGCCAGAAATTCCACGCCGCCCAGGACGGTGTGGTCGCTGCCACCGAAGTCACGGAACTGTTAGACAAGGACGCTGGCCAGACTCCAAACTCCACAGACACCACCTCTGAAACTGTGGAAGAGGTGGCCGAAGGAACGTCGTCAAGCAGTGTCCACAGCGCCCCCACGGTCGTGTTCGAACGCCTTTCCGCGCCGGGGCGAGACGGCGTGCGGCCAAGTGAATTAAGCGCCATCGCGCAGCCAGGCACAGTGACGGTGCTGGCGGGGCCGAACGGCGTGGGCAAGACGACAGCGCTGCTTGCGGTCGCCGGCATCGTGCACGAGGGGTTGGAAGGCTCCGTAACTATTCGCGACGGCCAGCGCATTCTCCGTGACCAGGATCTGCTGCGGCGCATCGCGTGGCTGCCCCAGCGCCCAGTGTTGGACGCAGCGACGGTGGGAGACAATTCGCGGCGCTCGCTCGGGCAACGTCAGCGGGAGGCGCTTCGGCGCGAGCTTGCCGACGACACCCGCGACCTCGTCCTCCTCGATGAACCGACAGCTCACCTGGATGCCGACAGTGCGCAGTCCGTGATTAGGCTCCTGCACGCACGTGCCCGGCGCGGAGCCACAGTGATTGCCACCAGCCATGATCCGCTGTTGATTGCGGCCGCCGACGGCGTGGTGGAGGTGCAGTCGCGATGACTACTCTGCAAGCGCTTCGTCGCCTGGTGAAACCCCGCGACCTGGTTTGGCCGGTGTTGGCGGGCACCATCACGCTGCTGTCCGCGCTGAGTCTGACCGTGGTGTCGGCGTGGCTGATTACGCGTTCTTGGCAGATGCCACCGCTGATGGACATCACCTTGGCGGTGACGTCTGTGCGCGCGCTGGGTATTTCGCGAGCTGCGTTTCGATACCTCGACCGGTTGGTCTCCCACGATGTGGCGTTGCGCACCGCCGAGCGCTCGCGCGTGAAGCTATGGGAGCATTTCGTGGCCGACCGTACGCTGGCGCTGCGTGAGCGTTCCGATATTGTCACAGCGCTTGGGGCGAATATTGACGCACTTGCCGATGCCGTCGTGCGATCAATAGTGCCCGCATTGGTGGCGCTGATGACCTCTCTCATCGCCGTCATTTTTGTGGCTCTACTCTCGCCTGCCGCTGCGGTTCTCCTGGCGGTGGGACTGCTTCTGGCCGGCGGTGTTGCTCCTTACCTGACGTATCGCACCACTGCGCGCTCAAGTCAGCGTCGCGCGGCCGCGCTTCAGTCGCATGCCGCTGCCGTCGAAGCGCTGCTTTCCGACGCCGCCGGCCTGCGTATCCACGGCCAGTTGGATGAGGCAGTCTCTGCCGCGTCATCCTCCAGCAAAACGGTTGCGGCCATCGATGACGCCGCAGGTCGAGCAAATGCCCGCGCCTCCGCACTGAGCACCGCGGCTAGCGTGTTGACCGCTGTCCTGACCGTGGTCGTAGCGTCGTGGTTAGTGACGGATTCGGCCGGGGGCGCTGGCGGCGGTTTGCTGCACTCTCCCGAGTGGCTGACGGTTCTGGTTCTGGTGCCGCTGGCGGCTTTTGAGTCGGTTGGTCCGCTGCCAGCTGCTGCGCAAACACTGGCGCAATCGAGGGAAGCCTTGCTGACGCTCGCGTCAAGTGCGAGTGAATCAGGGGAAGCGGATGCCATGCGCTCAGCCCCAGTCCCCACAGCGCCAATCCACACGTCCCCGCTCGCTCAGAACCACCTGACGGTTCGGCCAACGCTGCAGCTAGAAGACTTGATAGTGGGCTATCCCGACGACAACAGTTCGAATACTGCGGAAGAGCCCGCTGCCCAGCCAGCTCAACTGCCGATGCAAAACTTCGAGGTCACCTTCGGCGACTACCGGGAGATCACGGCGCCGTCGGGAAGCGGAAAGACGACGCTGCTGAAAACAATCGCCGGACTAATCCCGCCGATTGCGGGCACGGTGACCATCGCTGACGGAGACGGACGCGAGCTGTGGCGCAGTGCGGCAAGTGCCGGCGAGCCCCACGAAAACACGGAGCAGTGCGACTTGGTGCGTTTTATCGCCGAGGATGAGCACATCTTCGCCACGACGGTGCGGGACAACATCTCTATTGGTAACCCGCAGGTCAGCGACGATGACATTTACTCCGTGCTGGACGCCGTGGGCCTGCGCGATTGGGTCGATGCCGCACCCGACGGCCTGGACACGATTCTGGACAGCGGCGCGGACAGTCTCTCGGGTGGTCAGCGGCGCAGGCTCATTCTCACCCGTGCGCTTGTCAGCACAGCGCCAATCCTGCTTCTCGACGAACCCACCGAACACCTCGACGAAGAGTCGAACCACATCCTGGAAATTCTCCGCAATACCACCGACCTGCCCGGTGGGAGGGGTCGCCGAACGGTGATCGTCGTCAGGCATCCGCGGACGCAGCGCTAACCGGGGCGATCCGATCCGCCAGATAAAACAGATTCGAAAACGGCAGTTCAGCGTGACACAATACTGTACGTGTTAGATACCTCCTCGAGTCCGCTCAGCGCCGCCAAGCCCGCCGATGCCACGTCCGCGCACATGCACATCGGCCCCTTTGAGCTCGCTTCCCCCGTGGTACTCGCTCCGATGGCCGGTGTCACCAACGTGGCATTCCGCACGCTGTGCCGCGAGCAGGAGCTGCAGCGTACAGGCACGGTCTCGGGCCTCTATGTCTGCGAGATGGTCACCGCCCGCGCATTGGTCGAACGCAATGAAAAGACCATGCACATGACCACCTTCGCGCCCGACGAGAACCCCCGCAGCCTGCAGCTCTACACCACTGACCCGAAGTGGACCTACGAGGCCGCGAAGATGATCGTCGACGAAAACCTCGCCGACCACATCGACATGAACTTCGGTTGCCCGGTACCAAAGGTCACCCGCAAGGGCGGCGGCTCGGCGCTGCCATATAAGCGTCGCCTCTTCGGCAACATCGTCGCCGCAGCGGTCAAGGCCACGGAGGGCACGGACATCCCGGTGACCGTGAAGTTCCGCGTCGGCATCGATGACGAGCACCACACGCACCTCGACGCCGGCCGCATCGCCGCCGAGATGGGCGCCCAGGCTGTGGCTCTGCACGCCCGCACTGCAGCGCAGCGCTACTCCGGCCACGCTGACTGGTCGCAGATCGCGCGGCTGAAGGAGCACATGGTCGACTCCGGCTACAGCGATATCCCGGTGCTTGGCAACGGCGACATCTTTGCCTCCACCGATGCCCGCAAAATGCTCGACGAGACCGGCTGCGACGGTGTCGTCGTCGGTCGCGGCTGCCTTGGCCGCCCGTGGCTGTTCGCGCAGTTGTCCGCCGAGCTGCGTGGCGAAGAAGTGCCGCCGGCACCAACATTTGGTGAGGTCGCGGGGATTATCCGTCGTCACGCGGAACTGCTCGTGGAGCACGAGGGCGAGCGTAAAGGCTGCCGCGACCTGCGCAAGCACATTGCCTGGTACCTGCGGGGATACCCTGCCGGTAGTGAGGTGCGGAAGTCTCTTGCGCGCGTCGATTCGCTGGCAACGCTCGACGAGATTCTCGCACCGCTTTACGACGGCCCCAGCGCCCACGCCCGCCCGGAGGACGCCGACGGCGCCCGCGGCCGACAGGGGTCCCCTGCAAAGGTGGTCTTGCCGGAGGGCTGGCTGGACGACCCGGAGGACGACACCGTGCCTGAAGGCGCGGAGATTATGCACTCCGGTGGCTAAGCTTCGGTTCTGAGCGAGTGTTTACATAACTTTACGAGGGGTAATTGGGGGCTCCCCACTAACGCGCGACGTTGTTGAGGATTGCCTACTATGGAACGCATGCGCACTGTCTACCGAGAACAAATGGACAACTTGGCTCACAGCCTGATTGTGATGTGTGACCGAGTTGGCTCCATGCACAAGCTTGCGAACAAGGCCCTCTTCGAGGCTGATTTGGTCTCGGCTGAAACAGTTCTTTCCCAGATTGATTCTCTCGAGGACCTGCGCCAGGATGCGGAGCAGCGAGCCTTCGAGCTGTTGGCCCGCGAAGCTCCTGTGGCTGGTGATCTCCGACAGATTGTCAGTGGCCTCTACATTGTCGAGGACATCTCCCGCATGGGCGCATTGAGTGTGCATATTGCCAACGTTGCCCGGCGTCGCCACCCGAACAAGGCACTACCGGAGCCCGTGGAGGGGTTCTTCCGCGAGATGGCCTCCGTATCTGAACAGATGACGCACGAAACCCGTCAGGTGCTTATCGACTACGACGTCGACCAGGCATTGGCCTTGGATAAGACCGATGACAGCATCGATGACATTCACCAGCACCTGTTTACGCTGACCAACGACGATAATTGGCCGCACTCCCCTGCGCAGACAGTGGATGTCACTCTGCTGAGCCGCTTCTACGAGCGTTACGCGGATCACGCTGTCGAGGTTGCCGCCCGGATTATTTACCTGGCCACCGGTTACAAGCGCGATGTCTACCTGGACAAGCTCGAGGATGAGCGCGACCAGCGCAGCTTTAACCAACGCCTGCAGGCCTTGGAGCGTCACCTGCGGATGTAGGTTCGTGAAGCTGCAGGCTGTTGGGGGGGCTGTTGGGCTGCTCGGCGGGCTGGGTGTTGGGCTG
>NZ_KV799355.1:11216-74841 GCF_001809925.1 Corynebacterium sp. HMSC064H12
TGTTGGGCTGCTCGGCGGGCTGGGTGTTGGGCTGAGCTGTAGGGATGTCGGGGTGGCTGCTGGCCTGGGGCGCGGGTTTTTAGGCCGGAGTGGAGCCGTTTTTAAGCCACACTGGGCTAAACACCTCCCCAGCCAAACACTGTCTCAAACCGAGAAACTGACTAGGTTTATGACACTTTACTGCGAGTAAACGCTATTCATCTGACATAAACCTAGTCAGTAACTGCTTGATCCCGCCACAAAAACTGTTTTCCCCGGCACAAATCACCTCCGCGGTTAGACAATCGGGTGGCAAAACATGTGCTCGACATAGCAATCTCATAAACCGCAACAACAAAAAGAGCCCCGTACCTCGCGTGAACACGCGTGAGGTACGGGGCTCTTTCTTTTGCTTATTACGGCATACGCCAAGCGTTTAACCGAAGCGACCGGAGATGTAGTCCTCGGTTTCCTTCTTGTCTGGATTCTCGAAGATCTTCTTGGTCGGGCCAACCTCAACCAGGCGACCCGGCTTACCGGTTGCCTCGAGGGAGAAGAATGCGGTCTGATCGGACACACGAGCTGCCTGCTGCATGTTGTGGGTCACGATGACGATGGTGAATTCTTCCTTCAGCTCATGAATCAGGTCCTCGATTGCCAGAGTGGAAATCGGGTCCAGTGCGGAACACGGCTCGTCCATCAGCAGAACTTCCGGCTCAACTGCAATTGCGCGTGCGATACACAGACGCTGCTGCTGACCACCAGAGAGGCCGCCACCCGGCTTGTCCAGGCGGTCCTTGACCTCATCCCAGAGGTTGGCGCCGCGCAGGGACTTCTCGGCAACCTCCTGGAGATGAGCCTTGTTCTTAACACCGGCCAACTTCAGGCCAGCCACGACGTTGTCCTCGATGGACATGGTCGGGAACGGGTTCGGACGCTGGAACACCATACCGATGGTGTTACGAACAGAGACCGGATCGATCTTCGGGCCATAGATGTTTTCGCCGTCGAGAAGCACCTCGCCAGTGACGTAGGCACCCGGGATGACCTCGTGCATACGGTTCAGCGAACGGAGCACGGTGGACTTACCACAGCCGGACGGGCCAATGAATGCGGTAACGGAACGCGGCGGGACGTGCAGGTCGACGTTCTGCACAGCGTGGAAATCGCCGTAGTAGATGTTGACATCGTTAAGGTCTAGGCGCTTAGCCATGGTCTTTCAAAAACCTTCCTTGAAATAGCGGACGTTAGGCGCCCAGCATTAACTGCTCTTGACGGAGAACTTGGCGGATATGACGCGCGCCAGGATATTGATGAGGGCAATGATGAGAACCAGCGTGAGCGCTGCGCCCCACATCTTGTCGAATGCCGCACCGGTATTACCGGCCTTGTACATGTCCAGCATGAACAGCGGCAGCGAGGACTGCGACTGGCCGAACGGGTTATAGGTGATGATTCGTGAGGTTGCAACCAGGATCAGCATCGGTGCGGACTCACCCATGACGCGGGCGACGGCCAGCATGATGCCGGTGACGATGCCCGACAGTGCGGTCGGGAGCACGATCTTCAAAATGGTCTTCCACTTCGGAACACCCAGAGCGTAAGAGGCTTCACGCAACTCGTGCGGAACGATGCGCAGCATTTCCTCGGTGTTGCGGACAACGATTGGCAGCATCAGCAGAACCAGCGCCAGCGAGACGGCGAAGCCGGAGCGACTCATGCCGAACATGACCACCCACATCGAGTAGATGAACAGCGACGCGACAATCGACGGCACACCGGAGAGAATGTCGACCATGAAGGTGGTGACCTTGCCCAGGCGGGAGTTACCTGCGTACTCGACCAAGTAGATGGCGACGAAGATACCGAACGGCACGGTCATGAGAGTAGTAACCAGAGCCTGAACCAAGGTACCGACGATTGCATGCGCAACACCGCCGGCAGACGCACCAACGGTGACACCGCGCTGGGATGCAGTCCACCACTCACCACTCAGCAGTGACGGGGTACCTCGGACGACAAGCTCGAAGAGAACCCACACCAGCGGGACCAGAGCAAGAGCCATGCAGAAGTAAATCAGGACCGTGGAGACGCTGTCCGCCACCTTGCGGGAACCCTTAATCTGGGTGAATGCCGACTCGGTGGTGGGGACCATGTCTGCAGGGCCGTGAGGCGAAGAATCAGTAGTTGAACTAGTCATTGTTACTTCTCGTTTCTTTTCCTACGACCTTGCTACTTCTTCGCAATCATTCGGGCTGCGGAGTTGACCACGAAGGTCAGCAAGAACAGCACCAAACCTGCGGACATGTAAGCGCCGGCCTTGAGGTTGTCATTGAACTCCGGTGCCGCATTAGCAATTGCGGTTGCGAAGGTGGTACCACCGTCGAAAAGCGAGCCACGGAATGCCGAGGACGGGGAGATTACGAGGTACAGAGCCATCGTCTCACCGAGGGCACGTCCCAGACCCAGCATCGAGCCGGAGATAAAGCCAGAACGACCGAATGGCAGAATAGCCAGCTTGACCATCTCCCAACGGGTCGCACCGAGAGCCAGCGATGCCTCAATGTGACCACGCGGGGTCTGAACAAAGACCTCACGGGTGGTAGCCGCAATAACCGGCAGAATCATAATTGCCAGCACAATGCCACCGGTGAAGAGGTTTCGACCGGTCTCGAATGCCGGCGAGTTTGGGTACAGGGCAAACATCGGGATAAAGCCCAGCGTCTTAGCCAACCACCCGTACAGACCAGCCAATGCCGGACCGAGAGCCATAAAGCCCCACAGACCGTAAACAATCGACGGCACTGCAGCCAGCAAATCCACGAGGTAACCCAGCGGCTTGACCATCTTCTTTGGAGCATAGGCAGTCAGGAAGATAGCAATACCCAGCGCAACCGGCATAGCCAGAATCAGCGCCAGGATGGAAACCGCGACGGTCACCAGAAACATGTTCGGAATACCGAAGTACATGGCGGAGGTATCCGCCAGGTTCCATCGTTCGGTGTAGGTGAAGAAGTTCGCTTCGTTACGGGACATTGCCGGAACTGCGCGCAGGAGCAGGAACACTGCAATTGCGATGATGGCAGCAGTCACCAATGCGGAAGATCCTACCGCCAGAATCTTGAAGATTCGGTCACCAGGACGAACAACGCCGGTCTGAATGGCTTGCTCTTCCGAGCTCTCGTCGCCGGAGGAATCCACCTGCGGTGCTGAGGACTGCAACAGACTGCTGTCTACAGCCTCCTGCTTCCCTTCAATGGGAGTCGAGGAACTCATGATCTCATTTCCTAAGTAGAAGTGATTTGTGCTTAAACGCACATGAAGACCGATTGGCCTCTGTACCCCTCTACGAGCGGTACCCAATCAACTGAGGTGTCGATATATAAAGCCAACCGGTCTACGTCAGGTTTTCGGCCTACAGCTCAGATCTGCGTGGCCGGCTGAAGTGATCCTCGCGCCAACCGGGTAAGGACAGAGCCAACTCTGCTTTCACCCGCGTTGCACGCAAAGAATTACTTGATAGCGTCAACCGCTGCGGACAGCTTGTCCTTGAACTCACCCTGAACCGGGATGTAACCCAGCTCTTCGAGCTCTGGGCCCTGGCCCTCTTCCAGAACAACCTTCAGGAAGTTCTTAACCAGGTCACGAGTCTGCTCGTCGTAACCAGCGGAGCAGACGATTTCGTAAGTGGTCAGAACCAGCGGGTAAGCGCCTTCCTCGTCCATTGCGAACAGAGCGTCGGTGTCAACAACCATGTTGTGACCCTCAGTCTTAAACGTGACGGAATCCAGAGCCTTACCGACGGTGTCGTTGTTCAGCTCAACCGGACCATGACCGAAGTCCATCTTGGCGATGCCCAGGTCCTTGTCCTCAGCGAAGCCAGCCTCGACGTAGGTGATAGCACCGTCGATGTTGGCGACCTCGTTGACAACACCAGCCGAGCCGTTAGCACCCTGGCCAGTAGCAGTCGGGAAGGACTTGGAAGCCTCGTGCTGCCACTGCTCCGGAGCAGCTGCGCTCAGGAACTTCATGAAGTTATCAGTAGTACCGGACTCCTCAGAGCGGTAGACAACCTTGATGTCCTTCTCCGGAAGATCGACACCCTCGTTGACCTCAGCGATCTTCGGGTCGTTCCACTTGGTGATTTTGCCGTCGAAGATTTCAGCAACCAGAGCCGGGGTCAGAGCGACGTCAACACCCTCGAGGTTGTAGGCAACGGCAACCGGACCGATAACCATCGGCAGGTGCCATGCTTCATTGCCGTCGCAGCGCTTCTTAGCCTCTGCGACCTGGTCCTTGCCGTCCTTCTCCTTCAGCGGGGAGTCAGAGCCAGCGAAAGCAACGGTGCCGGCAATGAACTGAGTCTGACCGGAACCAGAGCCAGATGCGTTGTACGACAGGGTCGAGCCGGTCTCTTCAAACTTGGTGGCAAACAAATCCATGGCGCGCTGCTGCGAGGTAGCGCCCTCGCCCTGCAGCTCACCGGTGACGTCAGCCAGACCCTCAACGTTAGAAGCGCCTTCGCCGCCCTCTTCAGAGCAAGCAGCCAGGGTAAGGCTTGCAACAGCGGCCAAACCAATGACAGATGCCGCACGGTTCTTCTTCAGCACAGTAAATCCTCCGGGGTTTTACACAATGAGTGAAACAGTTCACGTGGAACCGCCACACTCCGGTCCACTGCGCTGAACCTATCTACCGATAGTAACCGGAACCTGTTCAGAACATTAACAATTGGTGAACGGCGCAAGTAATTCTTTATTTATCCTCATTTTCCCTGTAAGAGGCCCTAAAATGCGCCCCTGAAACACTGAGGATTGGACAGCATCTCCTCAAAAACACAAGAATCATTGCCCCCGCGCCAGAGGAAAACCACCTAAAACTGAGATAAAGCTAAGCTCCCCCTCCCCAATAACTCGCCTTCAATCCCCCCCCCAATCGAACCGTCACATCTACGCGCCGTACATCACATCACGGCGGGCCACCTCAAAACCGACCGCACGGTACGTGCGCACTGCCGGCGCATTGTCGCCTTCCACATAGAGAATTACCTTTTCCGCTCCCCGGTTCCGGAGATAGGAAAGCCCAACATTGGTCAGCCATCGCCCCAGGCCACGTCCGCGTGCCTTCGAGCTCAGCCCGATCACATACACCTCACCAGTTGGCACAGACTCCTCGGCGTGCCACTTCGTCCAGTGGAAACCGCAAATCTCCTCCGCACTGTCGCGCGCCCCGGCCACATCCGCAGCAAAGAAAACGCCCTCCGGGTCGAACCACTGCACGTTTCGAGCTCGATCGAGTTGTGGCTGCGACCAACCACCCTGCTCCGGATGCCAGTCAAACGCCTCGTTATTCACAGCCAACCACGCCCGATCCACGGCCGCCTCACCCCACTTCGCGCGTGCCGCAGTCAGGGTTAGCGCTTCAACATCATCGCGCTTATCGACGGCCCCCGCAGCCTTCTCCAACGCTGAGCTCGAAATGGACATCTGCAACAGCTCGCGGATGACCTTGCGTCCCGTCAACTCTGCCAAACGGCTGGCACCGGCGACATCACCGTGAGCCCAGATAGGCAGGCGCTCGCCGACCTCAGCATCGATGTGCGCAAGCAGCTTCGCCCCGACTCCTTGCTTACGAAACTCCGGATCAACAACCATCTCCACTGCATCCGGCGCAACGGCTGCCAGGCCCAAGTAACGGTCGTTCTCAATAATCGCAAAGTGTCGATGCCCGAAAGAGTCGTCGTCAAGCCCTCGGACGAAAGCCTCGCCGAACGCCTCCACGCCGTCGGTGGAGTGGGCGTGCTGCAGCAGCGTACTGGCGACGGTGGTGTCTACGTCAAGCAGTTCGGTTACGTTCATACGCCCCACCCTATACACAGCAGCGAATTCAACACTTCCCCGATGTCGTCTGAGCCAAAAGCGATGGGGTACTAATAGAGTGTGTCCATTTCCCGACGACAGAAGAAGATCGGTGGCTCTATCCTCGCCGTTGCCGCGCTGGTAGTCGCCACCGACATGGGCTTCGCCAGCCATGCGGAGTACAAGCTCTCCGAGCATATTCAGGAGACTGCTCAGCTGGAGATGACCCCATACGTCGCCATTGGTGGCAAGGCCTACTTGTCTTCCTTTGTTACGGGTAAGTGGAGCTCCGTAACCTCGCGCATCCGCGATGTCGAGGTGCCCGACTTCGGCTTGGTATCTCTGGAGTACGGAGCTTCCAACGTTAAGATCCCGGCATCGGCAGTGCTCAGCGGTAATTTCCCAGAATCGCCGACGAAGCAGTACTTCACTAAGCTCTCGCTCGACGGAGTCTCTCTGGGAAACAAGCTGGGACTGACCGATTTGAGCATCCAGAGCCTGAAGGACTCCTCCCCCACCGGCGGCTGGGAGACCGAGGCTATCTTCGAGGCCACGCCAGCCGGATGGCAGGGAAAAACCCAGGTTACGGCGAAGTTGCGCATTGTCAGCCGCGACGTGGTCATTACGCCGATGGAGATTATTTCTGCGCCCTCGTCCCCAACGGATTCTAAGAACCACGTCAAACCTGAGCTGTCTGAGGCTGATACGCAGCACATTATGGACACCTTCGCTCTGACACTGCGGGATTCAGATATACCGATGGGCATGCCGGCGACTCGCGTGTACGTGTCGGGCGGTTCTATCACCATCGAAGGCGAACAGATTCTGTGCACCGTGTCGCCAACAAACTTCATGCCGCCGACATCCCAGCAGGATGCCGAGGCGTCAGCTCAATCCACGGAGAAGCTGCCGGAGAAGAACTGTCGGGTGCGTCGCTAAGGCCGTCGTCAAGCATCGCCGTTAAGCGTCGGTGCAGCGTTAGCACCATGCGACAACAGCCCATACATGGCCACAAGAGCTTCAGCGGTAGAGTGTGAAGCATGACCGAGAAGAATGGCAGCAACCAGACAGACGCCGCTGCACAGGAGCCTGCAGCTGCGGAAGCCCCTCGCCTCGACGGCAACGAGGCCATCAACCGCGCGGCCGAACAGGCCAAGAGCACCGCTACGCGCAACATCACTGAGCTTGAGGGGCTCCCGATCCCCGACGAGACCGCGAATCTGCGCTTCGGCCCGAATATTCACGACGGCCTGCTGGCACTACTGCCGCTGGTCGGCGTGTGGCGCGGTGAGGGGCAGGCGAACACTGTCGTCGACGGCGAGTACAACTTCGGCCAGCAGCTCATTTTCAGCCACGATGGCGAGAACTACCTGAAGTATGAGTCGCGCATCTGGAAGCTGGACGAAGAAGGCAAGCCGACCGGCCCTGACCAGCGCGAAACAGGATTTTGGCGCATTAACAACGAGGACGAGATTGAGTTCATCTGCGTCCACTCCACCGGCGTCACTGAGATCTACTACGGCAAGCCGGTTTCCGAGCGTGCATGGGAACTGCAGGCAGCCTCCACAATGGTCACTGCTACCGGTCCTGCATCCCTTGGCCCGGGCAAGCGCCTCTACGGTCTGATGCCGAACAATGATCTCGGGTGGGTAGACGAGCGCCTGCGGGATGAGGAGTTCGCTCCCCGCATGTCCGCGCAGCTCAAGCGCTACGCGGGCTAGGTTCTCCCCGCTTTACGACGGGCGTTGTGGGGCCCTACTGCGTCGCCAGCGCCTTGTCACACAGGTCGCGGAATTCCTTTTCCGCGATTGCATCCGGCTGCCGGATGGGCTCACCATCGATGGACTTAACCACGACCGCGATACGCACCGAAGACACCAGCCATACCGCATCGGCGGTGAATAGGTCCCCGGGCACCAGGACCGTCGGGGTGACTTTCCAGCCGCAGTTGGCGGCTGTTTCAAACAGCGCTGCCTGAGTTGTGCCCGGCAGCACTCCTTCACCGGGGTTGGGAGTCAGCAGTTCATTGCCGCGCTGAACGATGATGGTCGATGTTGGGCCTTCCAAGAGCTTGCCCTCTGCGGAGGTGAAGATGACATCGTCAAACCCCTTGGACTTGGCATAGCGCAAAGCGGCCATATTAGCTGCGTATGACAACGTTTTCGCGCCGATGAGCGCCCACGGTGCACGGGAGCCAAGGTCGAGCGAGAAACCGCGCTCTGCAAGCATGACCGATACCGGCTTCAGACGGTTTTCCGCCACCTTTTCCGCGGAGCTAGCCAAAACGTAGCCAGTCGGCTCTCCGGTGGACTCGCGACCACGCGAGTACACCCACCGCAACGTCGCATCCCCCTCAATTGACCTATCGCGCAACTCCTGTAGTGCGACCTCGGTAGCCGCCCGCCACTGCTGCAGATCTGGGGTTGGCAAATCCAGCATTAGCGCTGACGATGCGAATCGCTTCTCATGCCGGTCGGTATTACAGGTATGACCACCCCTGACCAGGAGTGTTTCAAAAACTCCGTCGCCGCGAATAGCTCCGAGATCATCCGCGTAGAGGAACGGCTGTCCTGCCTCGACAGCAATCGGGCCGCCGTCTGCGAAGACGTCGATAAGCACTAGAGAAGAAAGCGAATCCGTCATACACACAAGCTTAATCCATGCTTAATTTGAGGATTTCTGGTTAACATGAGGGAGTGAGTGTTGAGTATGTAAGTCCTTTGATGTCTCACGTGGCTGGCGCCGCTGCCCTCGAACTGGGCGGACAGATGGAAGGTTTGGAGAAGGCCTCAGAGAACGCCCCAGACGGAAACTCAGCGAAAAACGTTGAGCAAACCGCAGGGCAAGCTAGCGTGGCATGGCACTACGGCCGTCCGCTGGTAGAGCAACGTCATCTGCAGGAGGACTGCGGCGTAGTAGATCGCTCGTACTACCGCGTTATTGAGGTCACTGGCGAGGATCGCCTGACCTACCTCAACACACTTTTTTCGCAGAAGGTCGACGAAGCCGCTCCCGGCACTGTCACTGAAGCACTGAACCTGGATGCAAACGGTCACGTTCTCCATCACATGACGTTGACTGTTTTGGACGATTCCGTGCTTATCGACGTGCCCCCTGCTGGCTTCGACTCCCTGTTGAAGTACCTGAACATGATGGTGTTCTGGTCCAAGGTGGAAATTGCTGAAGTAGAACGGGCGATTATTTCCGTCATGGGGCCGAATGCCCCTGAGGTACTGGTAGCCGCTGGCCTCGCATTCCCGCAGGTGGGCAAAGCTACGACTGTGGGACATTCCTACGTCCGGCACCTGCCGTGGCCACGCGGCGGGCGTGTGGATGTGCTCGTGCGCCGACAGGATTTAGTCGGTGCTTGGGACGCGCTGGTGGCCGCTGGCGCCTCCCCAGTCGGCCTGATGGGCTGGGAGGCCGAACGCGTAGTCTCCTTGCGGCCCGAGCTGGGAATCGACGTAGACGAGAAGATGATTCCGCATGAGGCTCCCCGCTGGATTGCTTCTGAATTCGACACGGCTGCCGTGCACTTGGACAAGGGCTGCTATCGCGGCCAAGAGACGGTATCACGTGTCCACAATGTTGGTCGCTCCCCACGAGTTTTGGTGATGCTGCAGCTCGACGGCTCGGCCACCCTGCCGGAAACCGGCAATCCAGTGATGATGGGCAAGCGCGCCGTGGGCCGCGTGGGCACCGTCGTGCAACATGCCGATTACGGCCCGATTGCTTTGGCTCTGCTTAAACGCTCAGCTCAGGAGCGCGAGGGCCTTGTGGTGGGTGACTGCGCCGTGGCCGTCGACCCTTCCTCCATCGACCGCGTTGAGCAGCTGCCGCCGGGCCGTGTGGCCATCAACCGCCTGCGTGGGAAATAGGTAACAGGAAATAGGTAAAGCCACCAGACAGAGTGGTGAAAAAATAACTTTTTCCATTCTTTTTCAGAAAGGACATTTCCCCAGGTCACTACGCATATTGAGTTGCCTGAGCGCGAGGACACGACCCACTATGGGCCTCCCCGCGTAACCCCTTCGTCTAAAAATCAGCTATGGTGTCTTACAGGAATTAACGCAATAAGACATAAGTGGGTCGGCCGTATCCCCGTGCCGTCCCACGGATTACACAAGGGGGTCAGGCCATGGGTCGCGGCCGTGCGAAAGCAAAGCAGGCGAAGGTTGCCCGGCAGCTCAAGTACGATTCACCAGAAATGGATTTGGAACGTCTGCAGCGGGAACTCGTCGGCAAGTCGAACGAGTCCGATCGAGACGACTATTACTCTGACTGGGAGGAATGGGCCTCAGGCGCTGGTCGCGACAGCTAGCGCAAGCTAACCGCTGTCGTGTTTTCCGCAAAGCGTTTCTATTTCAATAAAGCAAGCACCCACCAACGATTCCGTTGGTGGGTGCTTGCTTTTGCTTCGTCGACTGCGTTTATGCTCGGCCGATTATGTTCGGCCGCGGCGAATCAATCCGAGTTACTGACTGCGTTTATGACAAAAATCGCCCGAAAAACGGCTCGAAAGTGTCATAAACTCATACAGTTTCACATTTGCAGCCCGTGGTTTTCTGGGATCTCCGTTGTGCAACCCGCATCCCGGCCGCCCGTCGCAGTAAACCGACGGCCGGCCGACGCTTAGAAGCGCGGGTGGCTGCCGCGCAAAACAGCCCCGTCCTCGCCCGCCTCGCTCTTGCGGACAGTACCCAGCTCCCAAGCGTTGATGTGGCGGGCAGTCAGCAGAGCCAGTGCACGATCGCGGTCCTCTGCAGAAACAATCGCAACCATACCAACACCCATGTTGAAGGTCTTCTCCATCTCCTCGCGGGAGACGTTGCCGAGCTCAGCAATGGTCTTGAAGATCGGCCCCGGGGTCCATGTTGCGCGGCTCATGTCAGCGGTCAGGCCTTCCGGCATGATGCGAACCATGTTGCCAGCCAATCCACCACCGGTGACGTGGCAGAAAGTGCGGACCTCGGCCTCGTTCATCAGAGCCAGGCAGTCCTTCGCATAAATCTTGGTTGGCTCCAGCAGCTCCTCCCCGAGGGTGCGGCCGAAGTCCTCGACGTAACCGTCGAGCTCCAGACCGGCCTTCTCCAGGAGAACGTAGCGAGCCAGCGAGTAGCCATTGGAGTGAAGTCCAGAGGACTCCATGGCGATAATGACATCGCCCTCACGCACGCGGTCCGGGCCGAGAAGCTTGTCCTCTTCCACGACACCGACGCCGGTAGCGGAGACATCGTACTCACCCGGTTCCATCACACCCGGGTGCTCTGCAGTCTCGCCACCAAGGAGGGCGCAACCCGCCTGGACGCAACCCTCGGCGATGCCGGAAACGATCTCGGCGACGTGCTCCGGCACGACCTTGCCAATTGCAATGTAGTCCTGCAGGAACAGCGGCTCGGCGCCGCACACAACCAGGTCATCGACGACCATGGCGACCAGGTCCAGGCCAATGGTGTCGTGCTTGCCGACGGCCTGCGCCACGGCCAACTTGGTTCCCACACCATCGGAGGATGCGGCCAGCAGCGGCTTTTCGTAGTTGCCCAGTGCAAACAGGCCGGCAAAACCACCGAGCCCGCCACGGACCTCTGGGCGAGTGGCCTTCTTGGCAATCGGGGCGAATAGTTCAACGGCGCGGTCGCCGGCTTCGATGTCGACACCGGCTGCAGCGTAGGAAGCACCAGAAACGTTCTCGGTCATTAGAGGCTCTCGCTTTAAACTTTCTCCCCCGGGCGGCGTTACTGCCGTATCCGGGAGTATTGGCGGACCGGGAACAAAGCAACGGCTGCAATCTACAGCACCGCTTGCGCTTCGTTCTCGGTTCAGTTCTCGTAGTTCATTCTAAGGAGGTTTCGAGGCTAATTGCTCGTTGCGGCTTTGGCAGCCTGGGCTGCCTGCATCCTCTCAACCGCTGCCGCATTCGGATTGCCCTCCGGCAGACCCAGCGGGTACTTGCCATCGAAGCAGGCACAGCACACTTCGCTCTTTGCCTGTTCGGAAGCGGCGACCATGCCATCGATGGAGACAAATCCCAGGCTGTCGGCACCAATCGCGGTTGCGATACCGGAGACAATGTCATTCTCATCGACACCGTTGGCCAGCAGCTCGCCCGGAGAGGCGAAGTCAATGCCGTAGAAGCACGGCCATTTCACCGGCGGTGCGGCGATGCGCACGTGCACTTCCTTTGCACCGGCCTCACGCAGCATGCGAATCAGGGCACGCTGGGTGTTGCCGCGGACAATGGAATCATCGACCACGACCAAGCGCTTACCGGCGATAACTTCCTTCAGCGGGTTCAGCTTCAGTCGGATGCCCAGCTGACGAATCGTCTGCGAAGGCTGAATGAAGGTACGCCCCACGTAGCCGTTTTTGGTCAGCCCCTGTCCAAACGGGATGCCCGATTCCTGGGCGTAGCCAACAGCGGCCGGGGTACCGGATTCCGGCACCGGCATCACCAGGTCACCGTCAGCCGGGAACTCACGTGCCAACTGGCGGCCCAGCTCAAGACGCACCGCGTTGACGGAGCGACCACGGATGTTGGAGTCCGGGCGCGCCAGGTAGACGTACTCAAAAATGCATCCAGCGTGGGCGGTCTCGGCAAAACGCTGCGAACGCACACCAGAAGCATCAATGGTCACCATCTCGCCTGGCTCGATCTCGCGGACGAACGATGCACCGACGATATCCAGCGCGCAAGTCTCGGATGCGACTACCCAGCCACCGGACAGGCGCCCCAGGCACAGCGGGCGCACACCGTATGGGTCACGCGCGGCGTACAGCGTCTCGCCATCGGTGAAAGTAAGACAGAAAGCACCCTTCAAACGCGGCAGCAGTGCCATCGCGGCCGCTTCTACATTGGTGCTGCAGCCGTAATCTTCGGGGTGGTCAATCTTGCCGGTTTCGTCGGCAAGCAAAGTGGTCATGATTGCGGAGTCACTGGGCAGCTCGCCCTCTTCACGCAGCAGGCCCTTGTCGACCGCCTCATGGAACAGCGTGAGGTGGTTGGTCAGGTTGCCGTTGTGCCCCAGCGCGATGTCCGTGCCGTCAGAGGCCATCTGGAACATCGGCTGTGCATTCTCCCACGCAGGAGCGCCAGCGGTGGTGTAGCGCGTGTGCCCCACCGCTACGTGCCCCTTCAGGGCGTCGAGCGTCTGCTCATCAAAAACCTGGGAAACAAGCCCGAGATCCTTGAATACGAGAATTTGGTCGCCGTCGCCGACTGCGATACCGGCGGCTTCCTGGCCGCGATGCTGCAGGGCAAACAGGCCATAGTAGGTGAGTTTGGACACGTCTTCGCCAGGTGCCCAAACGCCAAAAACGCCACATTCTTCGCGCGGGGATGTCTCCCCCAGATCGTCGTAAGGCGAAATTGGCAAAAGTTTGGACTTTGGTGCACCTGAAATGTTGGTATCGGCCACGACATTCACACTAATAGCCCCACCCGCCTAGGCACCAATTCAGCATCCCCCCCACGGGCTTTAAGAAATGCGCGCCACCGGCAGATGATTCCCAATTTCCGCCGCGCGCGTGCCCGACATATCGATGTGCGCCTGCACCTGCTCTAACGTGATCATTCCGCACGCGAGTCCCAGCCAAATCTCCGGCGACATCTCCACGACATTGGGCGGCGTACCGCGTGTGTGCCTGGGCCCCTCAATACACTGGACCGCGACGAAGGGCGGCACACGCACCTCGACGCTATGCCCCGGAGCCTCTTGGGCGAGCATCCGCACGGACAGACGTACCGCTTTGGCAAGGCTCGCACGGCTTAACGACGACCCCTGCGCCCCATCCGGCCCGATGAAGGAGGCAGCCTCTTGGTCAGATAGCAATTCGCGGCCGAGAAGCCGTTGCGCCGCCCAGGGTGCGGCGGTGGAAAGAGCGCTGCGAACGTCGAAAGGCGAGATTTTGGATACCATAACCTCATCCTAGAGTTATGCTTTCATATATGGATACGCAGTCAACTGAAAAAGCTGAACAGGTGCATGCTCCAGCGTCACCATCTCTTGTACTCCGTTTTATGGCATCGCCGACCGATGTCATTATGGCCGGAACCAATTCTGTCCACGGCGGCCGTGTGTTGCAGTGGATTGACAAGGCCGCTTACGCCTGCGCGACCGGCTGGTCGGGACGCTACTGCGTGACTGCGTACTTCGGTCACATTCACTTCACTCGCCCGATTCCCAGTGGCCACATTGTCGAGGTGCGCTCCAAGATTGCGCATACCGGCCGCAGTTCCATGCACATCGTCAACGAAGTGCTCTCGGCTGATCCGCGCGAGGGCAAGTTCACCCGCGCAGCTGACTGCCTGGTGATCTTCGTGGCCATGGATGAAAACGGTAAGTCGACTCCAGTGCCGAAGTGGGTGCCGCAAACGGAGGAAGAAGAGCGCGTTGAGAAGGCCGCTCTTTCCCGTTTTGAGCTTCGCCGCGACATCGAGGCCAGCATGCGCGCGCAGACCTACTCCGCGGACTCTTCCGCACCCGAACTGACCACTCGTTTCCTGGCAAAGCCGACCGATGTTAACTGGGGCGGAAACGTCCACGGCGGCACCGCCATGGAGTGGATCGACGAGGCTGCGACGGCAGTTACCACCAACTGGGCAGGGCGCCAGACCATTTCTGTCTACGCAGGTGGTATTCGCTTCTACAGCCCAATCCACATTGGCGACCTGGTTGAGGTGCGCGCACGCATCCTGCGTACAGGCACGACCTCGATGCACCTGTCGGTGCAGGTCTACTGCTGTGAGCCCCGCAAGGGTGTCGGTGGACTGCGCAAGGCACTGCACTCGACCATGACGTATGTCGCCATTGATGACGATTTCAACCCGCAGCCCGTACCGCACTTCCAGCCGACGACGGATGAGGACAAGCGCCTGCACGCTCACGATCTGTCACTGAAGGCGTTGCGTGACAAGTACAGCCCACTGCCGCTGATTGAGCGCGAACAGGACTAAGCCGCCTGGCTACCCGGCTTCCTGTTTTTCCACCAGATGGATAGGAACATCCAGCCAATCAGCGCGAAGGTGATGTAGGTGACGTACCGGTCAATCGTCTGCAGGGAGCCCTGGATGCTTGGGCCAAACTTCAGGCCCAAGTACAGGTAGAAGCACTTGAGCATCGCGGCACAGAGGAAGAGGTACACGCCTACTACCCAGCCGCGCACCTTCGCAATACCACCGATGGCCACGACAATCGTGGCCGGAATCGGCGAGAATGGCACAAACGATGCCAGCACACTCAGCCCGATGCGTTCATAGATGAAGTTCTCCATCTTCTTAAACCATCGCGGTGGGTGTCCGCCGAAACTCATCGTGATGAATTCCGTGCCCCACTTCTTGCCCATCCAGTAGAAGAACGGCATGAACTTGATTGTCGAAAGCGCCGCAATCACTACAACAGCGAAGAGGAGGAGCGGCCGGTCCTCGTTTTCCGACGCGAGAATCAGCACCGACAGATTCGATCCTGTCAGCCATGTGTGCAAGAACGTGTACTTGAGCAGCAAGACCGCACGGAACGGGATGATTGCAAAGCCGTACACGGCAACCAGCATCAGCGATGCATAGAGAAGCTTGTCTATTTTGTCCGGCTCACGCAGGAAGCTCGGCAGATCCTCACGAGGGTCGTGCTCGGCCTCGTTACGCATGTCGGGTGAAGTCATGAACCACAGTTTAACTGCACGCCCTCTTCTGCAGCAGGAGCCGCAGACTAGGCCATTACGTACGGCTCAGACGCACTCGCCAAGGACGACCGCAGCGCCGCCTACTATCCTGGGAAGATATGACCACCGATTCACCCGCGCCTGTACCCGCACAGCAGCCTCATGCAGCACGGTCTGAGTCTTCCTCACCATCGCTTGACGACGGCCAGGAGAACGCATCCTCACCGAGCATGCTGCAACGTGTTCGCGCCGCTATCCCGCCTGTGTCCATCCTGGTACTGACGGCGGTATTCCTCTTCGCCGGGTGGTTCACGCTCTTCGGTCCTATCAATGTTCTGGCTTGGCGTGGTGGCACGTTCCCCCGCACCGAGGCAGACCGCCCTTACTATCAGCAGGCTCTGAAGGATGTTGCGCGCTATCAGTACGAGGAGCAGCCCTCCCCTGAGGTTTACTTCGGCCTGGCGTGTGGCGCTACTGATGACGACATCCGCAGCGTTATCCCCAAGGTCGGCGAACACCCGAATTCAGACGCAGACCCAACTGCTGATGCAGATGCCGTCGCCGCCGCTGCTGCCACCAGGCCGGGTTCTGCACCTGCGGCTGCGAACGAGACTTCGAAACTGAATCCAAACCTTGACGCATTCGGCAACACGGTCGACTGCTCCGGTTCCTGGACTGCGCCATTCTTGTCATTCCTGCTCGCGTCCGCGGGTGTTCCGGTCTTTGATACGCCCGAGGATTCGGCTGCCACAACCGAGAACCCATGGCTGGTTACGGATGTCGAACAGCTCATGGATGCCTACAAGACACATGATGCTTTCGTCACCGACAAGGACTTCTCTCCTCAGGTGGGTGACATCATTTTCTACCGCTACCCCGCAGGCCTTGGGGTGCACGCCAACATGGTTGTCGCGGTTCAGGGTGACTGGGTCACCATCGGTGGCGATGAGCTTGGCAAGGTCGGTCTAGCTAGCATGACCCTGCGCAACCGAGGTGGCATCGTGGGTTACGGTGCCACGGGCTACTTCGAGCAAGCACCGCTGGACGCCACCAAATAGCCAAGTTTAAATAGGCAGGTTTTCCTCGATGAGGTCGCGCAGAGCATCGTCGTCAGGCGAGACCTTGGAGCGGAAACGGCCGATGACCTCACCCTCGGGCGAGACAACGAACTTTTCGAAGTTCCACTTCACATCCCCAGCCTCGCCGTCGGCATCCGGGGTTTCCTTAAGCAGCTTGTACAGTGGGTGCGCGCCATGGCCGTTGACCTTCGTCTTTTGGAAGAGCGGGAAGGTAACGCCGAATTCGCGCTGGCAGAACTGCTTGATTTCCTCGGCGTTGCCGGGCTCTTGCCCACCGAACTGGTTGCAGGGGAAGCCGAGGACGAAGAAGCCGCGGGGTGCGAATTCGTCGAAAAGTCCTTGCAGATCGTCGTACTGATCTGTGAAACCGCACTCCGAGGCGGTGTTGACGATAAGCAGAACGTGGCCTGCCCAGTCATTCATCGTTGCTTCGTTGCCGTCGATGGTGGTCACTGGGATGTCGAAGAGATTGCTCATAAACCCCACACTAGGGCAGTCCCCCGATAGCCGTCAGAGGTAGCGACTAGCCGACCTGCTCCATACCTTCAAAGAGCTCGCGGCCCAGCGGCACCGAAGAGTGGTTGACCGGCTGCGCACCCCCATCGACCGCCTGGTCAATGATGCCGACAACATCCTGGCGTAGCTTGTGCTCCCGCAGTTTCAAAGCGTTGACGGAGATGCGCACCGCGCGGCCCTTCTCCAGCGAGCGCTGCACCGAGGAGCGCACCGCACGGCGCCACCAACCGGCGCCGCCGAAGCCCTCGCCGATAGCCAGCACGCGAGTCGGATCAACAGCACCAGTGGTCAGGTCGCGGACACCATTTCGGTCCGCTGCCACACGGAAGCCCAGCTCCGGCAGCACGTTCATGGTCTCTGGCGACATGGTCCACTTCGGCGGTGCAAAGACGTCCGTCTCAAAACCCATCGCACGCATCTGGCGCGTTGCGGCGGTCAGGCGCAAACGCGCTTCATGTTCGCTTAACGACGCAAATTCCGCGCCTCGGCCTCGAACTGACTGATCGAACCCCGCGAGAACAATCTCGATGCCGTCATCGCTACGACGGCGGAGCCAATCCAGCACCGCCGGAGCTTCCCGCAACGACCAGTTTTTACCCGCATGCGGCGCTACCAGCAGAGACGGTGTAATACCGCGCTGTTCCATCGCTGCCACGAAACGAGCGACGTCGAGCAATGTGCCATCGCGCAAACCCGACACCGACACCAAAAGCGGCGAACCGACCACACCACCGTCAACAGTTACGAGCTCTTTGCCCGCTGGACGAATGACCTGGTCGGTCGTCCGAATCTGTTCTTGCACCCCACTGCCTGCCATGGATTCAACAAAAACAGGCGTATGTAAATTTTTGGTAACGGAGAGGACAAGGCTTGGAGAATACTCAGAAGCCTTTCAAATAAGAGTTCAAAAAGCGCCATCGCAGCACATCAATGTGCGTCTGCAGCGCGGATTATCCCCAATGCACAACCTCATCGAGAGCCAGTCCCTTGCGCCAACCGAACTTCTCCAAGTCACGCTCCTCGGCCAGGTGCGTTACTGGACCAATGCACAGCCAGGCCACCGGGCGCACGGGTGCCTCGACACCGACAAAGTCAGCCAGGAAATCCTCATGGTAGAAACTGACCCAGCCGACGCCGAGCCCCTCTGCCGTAGCAGCCAGCCACAGATTCTGAATAGCCAGCGCGACTGACATGAGGCCGGTGTCATCGACGGTGTCGCGGCCGAGAATGTTCTTGCCGCCACGGGTCGGGTCATAGGTGACGACGATGCCCGTTCCCGAGTCCACGATTCCTTCAATCTGAATCGGATTGAAGGTCTCACGCCGCTCGCCTTCGAGCTTGGCCGCGAATTCAGCGCGACGTCCGGCTACGTGGTCGGCAAACTGCTGCAGGCGGTCCGGATTCTGAATGATATGAAAGTCCCACGGTTGGGACAGCCCCACCGACGGGGCTGCATGGGCCGCCGCCAACACGCGCATCAATCGCTCCCTGTCCACCACTTCTCCGGCGAATTCGCGGCGCACATCCCGCCGCCGAAAAAGGGTGTGGTAGACGGCCAACTGATCGTCGGAAAGCGAATCGGTGTCAAAACCCTGCGCGGACAGCAGCGTGCGCATATCCATGCCGTTACTCCACCGCACCAGCAGTGTGGACAATCCAGGCGTACTCGAAGGCAGTCTGACGCCAGCGTTCGTAACGACCGGAAACACCACCATGACCTGCGGACATCTCGGTCTTGAGCAGGAACTGCCCCGGCTGACCTCCGACAACCTCGCGCAGCTTGGCGATCCACTTTGCCGGCTCCACGTAGAGCACGCGGGTGTCGTTCAAACTAGTAATCGCGAGAATCTTCGGGTACTTCGCATCGGCCGAGATGTTCTCGTACGGCGCGTAGGAGGCCATGTAGTCGTAGACCTCCGGGTCGTGGTAGGGATCGCCCCACTCATCCCACTCCACCACGGTCAGCGGCAGCTCTGGCATCAGCATGGATGTCAGGCAGTCGACAAACGGGACCACGGCCTGAATGCCCGCGAACCTATCGCCAGCAATGTTCGCGACCACGCCCATCAGCATGCCGCCCGCCGAACCGCCGAGTGCTACCAGCTGCTCGCGTGTGGTCCACCCAGAATCCAGCAGGTAGTCAGCGACGGCGACGAAGTCAGTGAATGTGTTCTTCTTCGTGGTTGCGCGACCGTTCTCCCACCAGCCGCGGCCCATTTCGCCACCACCGCGGACGTGTGCAATGACAAAAATCATCCCACGATCCAGCAGCGACAGTCGCGCGATGGAAAAGCCAGGATCCATCGAGGCTTCATAGGAACCGTAGCCGTAGAGCAGCGTCGGATTCGGCTTGCTCAGGTCCAGGTCCGCGCGGTGGATAATCGATACCGGAATCTGGGCACCGTCGGCTGCACTCACCCATTCACGCTTGGCGACGTAATCACCGCGATTAAACTTCCCGCGAATCTTCTGCTCCTTGAGCAGCACCCGCTTGCCCGAGGCAATATCAATCTGCCAAAGCTGCGACGGCGTGGTGAAGGAGCCGTAAGCGTAGCGCAACACCGGGGTGTCCCATTCAGCATTGCCGGTAGTGCCTGCAGAGTAGAGCTCTTCGTCGAAGTCGAGCTCGACGAAGTTCACAGCGGACGCTGGCACTGGAGCAGCAGCATGGCTTGTATCAGAGGCATCACCAGCGGAGCCAGCACCATCCTCATCCTGACCCAATACCGCCAGCGCCACACGGCCAATACCGCCACGACGGTAACCAAACGCGATGTGCCCAGCGAAGCAGTCGACGCCCTCAACGCGGACGTCATCGCGGTGCGGAACCAGCTCAGTGAGATCCGAAATGCTGTCGAAAGACCCCGCCGGCACCATGGCCAGTGCGAAGTTCGAACCAGTCATATTGTGTGTAATCAGCCACATATCCCGGCCGCTAATGACGGCGTGATCGATGTCGTATTCAACACCGGCCTCACGCGGGCGCACGCAGGTGAACTCACCGGTCGGGTCACTGGCGTCCAGGTACCAAACCTCGGAAGTAATCTTCGAGGAGCTCTCAATAATCAGGTACTTTTCGCTGCGTACCGTGCCGACTCCAACCCAGTAGGCCTCATCGGGCTCATGGAAGACACAGACATCATCCTCGGTGGAGGTGCCCACGCGGTGACGCCACACGGAATCCGGCCGCCAGGCTTCGTCGACCTTCTGGTAGAAGATCCACTCGGAGCCGACCCAGGTAGCACCTGCGGCGATGCCCGCAATTTCGTCATCAAGCAGTTCACCCGTGCGCAGATCCTTTACGCGCAGCGTGTAGCGTTCGTCGCCTGTGACGTCGGTGGAATAGGCCAGCAGATTGCCGTCCGCGGAGACGCTCGCTGCGCCGAGGGCGAAGAAATCATGGCCTTCGGCCAGCTCGTTGGCATCCAGGATGACCTGTTCTCCTGGTGCTGGGGCATCGTCGGCGATGGTCGGCGGCGTCCACGCGGCAAGACCGTCACCGGCCTCCGCACGCACGCGACAGCTCATCCCGTAGGACTTGCCCTCCTGCGTGCGCGAGTAGTACCACCAGCCGTTAAGGCGAGTTGGGACCGACATGTCGGTCTCCTGCACGCGCGACTTGATCTCCTTAAAAATCGCGTCCGCGGTGCCGTCAAGATCGGAGGTAAAAGCCTCCGTATAGGCATTTTCAGCCTCTAGGTAGTCGATAACCTCGGAGTTTTCCTTATCGCGGAGCCACTCGAAGTTATCGGTGAAGTCCCTTCCGTGGAAGGACCGAGTCACCGGCTTCCGTTGTGCACGGGGTGCGGGCAAATCCTTTTTTGCAGGCTTGCCGACGGATGCCGAGTCCAAGGTCACTTCGCTCACGCAGGTTCTCCAATCCAGTCCGAGAAGCGGCGGCCCGACAGTCGTTCGTAGGCCTCGACGTACCGCTCGCGAGTTGCTTCCACAACACTACCCGGCAGCGCCGGCGGCGGAGTGCCCTCGCCCTTCTTCCAGCCGGACTTGGAGCAGGTCAGCCAGTTTCGGACGTACTGCTTGTCGAAGCTCGGGTTAACCGAACCCTCCTGGTAGGAGTCGGCTGGCCAGTAGCGGGAGGAGTCCGGGGTGAGAACCTCGTCGGCCAGCACCAGGTTGCCGTCGGAGTCGAGGCCGAACTCAAACTTGGTGTCGGCCAGGATGATGCCGCGCTTAGCAGCCAGTTCAGCAGCCTGGGAGTAGATGCGCAGGGTGGCATCGCGAAGCTCTTCGGCGCGCTTCTGCCCCAGGGACTCCACAACGGCGTCGAAGGAGACATTCTCGTCGTGCTCGCCCAGCTCAGCCTTGGTGGCCGGGGTAAAAATCGGTTCTGGCAACTTGGAGCCCTCGACGAGGCCCTCTGGCAGCTCAATGCCACAGACAGTGCCGTTTTCCTTGTACTCGACCAGGCCAGAGCCTGTCAGGTAGCCACGTGCGACGCACTCGAATGGCAGCATGTCCAGCTTCTTGCACACCAGCGCACGACCTAGGCACTCCTCCGGAATGCGCTCATCGTCAGCCGGGCCAGCCATGTGGTTCGGGAAGTCAATCTCGTCGAAGAAGAACACGCTCATCGCGGTGAGCACTCGACCCTTGTCAGGAATCGGGGTCTCCAGAATGTGGTCGAAGGCAGAAATACGGTCACTGACCACAAGCAGCAGAGTCTCAGGGTCAATCTCGTAGATTTCCCGGACCTTGCCCGCGGAAAGATGGTTATACGAGGAAAGTTCAGGTCGCATGGCGATAAAGTCTAAACCCCTATACGCCTTTGCACTCTATTGATACCTCCGGCCGCCACCCCAACTAGTGGGGATTGACGCAATTACCGTCGTCAAGCGGGAAAACTTTTGAGATTCCGGAGTGCTGCCCATCGAATTTTTCACAGGTGGACGACGGTGTTTGCCCCTCACCTCCCCCGCTCGGTAGATGACTGGACAAAAATATTTCTAAAAACGTGACAGAAAACACCGATACCAGTATTGTCTAAATTTAGTAATTCACGTCACACTTCAAGGATTTTGAAGGGAACAATCACATGGCAGCTCAGGCCAACAATAACTCTCTGCGCCGCGCAGTCGTCGTCGGTGGTAACCGCATTCCGTTCGCTCGTTCTAACAAGGAATACGCTAACGAGTCGAACCAGGACATGCTGACCGCCGCAATCGACGGTCTCGTCGCTCGCTTCGGTATCGGCGGCGAGCGCCTCGGCGCAGTCTCCGCCGGCGCTGTACTGAAGCACTCCCGTGACTTTAACCTCACCCGTGAGTGTGTCCTCGGCTCCGCACTGGCGCCGGACACCCCGGCTTTCGACATTCAGATGGCATGTGCCACCGGCATGGAAGCCCTCAACTCTGTCTCCAACATGATCAAGCTGGGCCAGATTGACTCCGCCATCGCCGGCGGCGTGGACACCACCTCCGACGCTCCGATTGCTGTCAACGACCGTCTGCGCAAGATCCTGCTGGAGGCCAGCCGCCAGAAGTCCACTCTGGACATGGCAAAGGTCTTCCTGAAGGCTCGTCCGTCCGACCTGGCTCCAGACACTCCGTCGACCGGCGAGCCACGCACTGGCCTGTCCATGGGTGAGCACCAGGCAATCACCACCGCCAAGTGGGGCGTTACCCGCGCCGAGCAGGACGAGCTCGCCGCCGCTTCCCACCAGAACATGGCAAACGCTTACGACGAGGGCTTCTTCACTGACCTCGTCACCCCGTACAAGGGCGTTTCCCGCGACACCAACATGCGCCCGGACTCCACCCCGGAGAAGCTGGCCAAGCTCAAGCCAGTCTTCGGCCGCGGCCTGGAAGCAGAGCCGACCATGACCGCCGGTAACTCCACTCCACTTACCGACGGCGCCTCCGCCGTCCTCGTCTCCACCCCGGAGTGGGCCGCTGAGCGCGGTCTGCCGGTGCTTGCCGACGTCGTCGATTCCGAGGCGGCCGCAGTTGACTTCGTCCACGGCGACGAGGGCCTGCTGATGGCTCCGGCTTACGCCACCCCGCGCCTGCTGGCCCGCAACGGCTGGACCTTCGACGACTTCGACTTCTTCGAGATCCACGAGGCCTTCGCCGGCACTGTCCTGTCCACCATGAAGGCATGGGAGGACGAGGAGTTCTGCCGCACCAAGCTCGGACTGGAAGGCCCGCTGGGCTCCATCCCGCGCGAGAAGCTCAACGTCAAGGGCTCTTCTCTGGCAGCCGGCCACCCATTCGCCGCTACCGGCGGCCGCATTGTGGCAGCCCTCGCCAAGATGCTGCGCCAGAAGGCAGACGAGACCGGCAAGACCACTCGCGGCCTGATCTCCGTTTGTGCTGCGGGCGGCCAGGGTGTTGTCGCAGTTCTCGAGGCTCGCGTCTAAAAGCGCACCACCGATAAAGACACTTTTACTTTCAAGGAGAATTTTCCATGACCGATAAGTACCAGGAACTCGTCAACGGTGGTCCGCTCACTGGACTGGCTAAGGCCGCTGGCCTGCCGCAGCCACCGTTCCTGCGCCGCCACAAGCCGGGCGGTCCGCTGCTGAACAACGACAAGGTGCTCGTCACCGGCGAGGGTGCAGATGCAGACGCAGTTGCAGCTCAGCTGGCTGAGTGGGGTCTGCAGGTCCGTCGTGGCAACGCCGCTGACGACAAGATTGGTGCCATTGTCCTCGTCGCCACTGAGGCCAAGCGTCCGGCAGAGCTGCAGGGCCCAGTGCTCGCTGCTGCAAAGCACATGCGCAAGCTGGACAAGGGTGGTCGCATCGTCACCGTCTCCCGCGCCAAGGATGCTCACCACAACGCAACCCCGGCCGAGATCGCTGAGAACGCTGTCGCCGGTGGTATCGAGGGCCTGATTCGCTCCCTCGGCCACGAGGTTCGTGGCGGCTCCACCGCCAACGGCATCCTCGTTGCTCCGGGGGTCTCGGTCACCGCGCCATCCGTGATTTCCTCCCTGCACTTCTTCCTCTCCGGCCGCTCGGCCTTCATCGACGGCCAGTTCCTCCGCGTCACCTCCGACGCGGGCGAGATCCCGTCCGACTGGGATAAGCCGCTGGCTGGCAAGGTTGCCGCTGTCACCGGTTCCGCCCGTGGTATCGGTGCCGCTATCGCTCGCCAGCTCAAGGCTGACGGCGCAGAGGTCATCGTCATCGACGTTCCACAGGCGGGCGAGGCTCTGTCCAAGGTTGCCAACGAGCTCGGTGGCCTGGCTCTGCAGCAGGACATCACTGCCGACGACGCCGGCAACGCCATTGCCGATGCCGCTGTGGCCCGCTACGGTCGCCTGGACATCGTCATCCACAACGCAGGCATCACCCGCGACAAGATGTTCGCCAACATGGACGACGCCAAGTGGGGCTCGGTCATCGCCGTCAACATCGAGTCTCAGCTGAAGATGAACGAGCAGCTGCTGAACCACAAGGCCTTCGAGAAGGCTCCGCGTATTGCCACCATGGCTTCCACCTCCGGTATCGCAGGTAACCGCGGCCAGACCAACTACGCCACCTCCAAGGCCGGCGTTATCGCAATGGTCGAGGCTTACGCTGAGGAGTTTGCTAAGCGCGGCGGCAACATCAACGCTGTTGCTCCGGGCTTCATCGAGACCGACATGACCGCTGCTATTCCGTTCGTCAACCGCCAGGTTGCTCGACGCGTGAACTCGCTGCAGCAGGGTGGCCAGCCGGGCGATGTCGCCCAGGCAATCGCCTTCCTGGTCTCCGACCGCGCTCTCGGCGTCAATGGTCACGTCCTGCGCGTCTGCGGTCAGAACATCGTCGGCGCCTAAGCGAAGTCGCGGCTTCCGCATAGGCTCCCGATAAGGAGGAAAGAGGAAAACTTATGGCTAAGACCCTGGATGCCATTCCCAATCTGGTTCCGCTCTACGCCAAGGCAGCTGCTGGTTCGGCGAAGAAACGCCCGAACTCCACCGAAATCAAGGTCGATGAACTAGTGGTCAAGGGCGTCACTGTCGATGCCGACCGTGACCAGGACTTCCGCGACGTCGTTGGCGCCCCGAAGTCTGAACAGGCTTTCTTCGGCCACATCCACGCCCTAATCATGCCCATCCAGATGGAGCTAATGGCTGCGGATGATTTCCCGCTGCCGATGATGGGCCTGGTCCACACCGAGAACACCTACCGCGAAATCTCGCCTGTCACACTCGGTGGCAAAGTTGATATCGCGGTGAAGGTTGCCGCATTCCGCGCTCACCGCTCGGGCACTGAGGTTGTTCTGGAGTCAACTGTTACATCGTCCACATCCGGCGCCACCTTGGTCGAGGAGCAGTCGGTGTATCTGGCCAAGGGCGTTCGCCTGAAGGATGCCGAGGGCTTCGAAGAGGTCCAGGCACAGCGTGAGGCCATCAAGTCCGGCGCCGAGACCATCAAACGCGAGCAGTTCAAGGTTCCCTTCCCCACCGCTCAGTGGAAGCTGGCTGGCAACACCGGCCGCAAGTGGGCCAAGGTTTCCGGTGACTGGAACCCGATTCACATCACCTCTGTCTCCGCGAAGGCTCTGGGCATGCCAGCAGCGATTGCACACGGCATGTACACCGCCTCCCGCGCGCTGGCTGAGGCACAGGTTCTGCCGGGTCAGTCGTACGAGTTCCAGATTTCCTTCGGTGCGCCGGTCGTTCTGCCGACCACCATCAATGTCGCACTCACCCACACCGGTGACGGTGCAGGTGCTGCTCACAACCTGACTGAGGGCAGCTCCAACATCGGCCGCGCAGTCAACATTGTCGCGTGGGATCGCAAGAAGAAGCGTCCGCACTTCACCGGAAGTGTTCGTCCGCTGAAGTAGTTGATGCGAAAGCGCTGTAGAAAACGCCGCGCTTTGGAAAACCAGTCTCCTCATCGACTGGGCCTTTCCAAAGCGCGGCGGTTTTGTTTCCCTGTTGTGCTTTTGCCCGGGGCACGACTGGAGCCCCCTCCGAGAGACACCACCTCCTCCCTCTCCCCCCCGGCCGGCAACCCCGCCACTTTCCCGCCTTGAAGATCAGCTGCTGGGTTTTTCCGCCGTTAATGAAGAGTCGCGGCTTTACTTCGCAATTGCGTGACTAAGCACTTTTCAACCGCATGTAGGCAACGCCTTGTTGACACCCCATTCACTCCTCTATTTTATGTTCAATCCATTGAACATAGGAGGTAATCGAGTGTCTTCATCATCGAAGACGCCGCTGACTTTCACGGAACTCCCACCGGAGGAGTCACCCCGAATCGTGTACTTCTCCAGTGCTTCTGAAAACACTCACCGGTTCGTCCAAAAGCTGGCTCAACCAGCAGCACGCATCCCGTTACATCCGCGAAAAGACGGAATGATTCGCGTTTGCAGCCCATTTGTCCTGATCACACCGACTTATGGTGGCGGATGTCGGCGCCGCGCGGTACCTAAGCAAGTCATCGCTTTTCTCAACGACGAAACCAACAGGAGTTTCATCCGCGGTGTCATCACCTCGGGCAACACAAATTTCGGCACCGACTTTTGCATAGCCGGAGCCATCATTTCTGCAAAATGCCAGGTTCCGGAGCTATACCACTATGAGCTACTGGGGACAGACCACGATGTGGAGAACGTCAAAGAGGGCCTGGAAAAATTCTGGAGGAGCGCTACTTCTTGAACATCTACAGCTATTCAACTACGCCACCGTCTTTTCGAAAGGACCCAGCTGCCCGCCTTCGGCCAATCAACTGGAACCGAGTGCAAGATGACAAAGATCTCGAAGTGTGGAATCGCCTAACAGCAAATTTTTGGCTGCCCGAAAAAGTTCCGCTGTCCAATGACCTTGCAGACTGGCGACGTCTCACCGATCTAGAACGCGAGCTGACCATGAAGGTCTTCACCGGACTGACCATGCTCGACACAGTCCAGGCGTCTGTCGGGGAGATTTCCCAAATTCAAGATGCCCGCACCGAACATGAAGAGGCCGTCTACACGAATATCGCTTTCATGCAAGCAGTGCATGCAAAGTCTTATTCTTCAGTATTTTCTACGCTATCCAATACCCCTGACATCGACGCTGCCTACCAATGGGCAGTCGCCAATGACATCCTGCAGGCTCGGTCAAAAGCTGTGCTCAAACACTATTACGGCGACGTTCCACTCAAGCGAAAGGCGGCAGCAACGCTTCTTTCGTCCTTCTCGCTCTACGCCGGCTTCTACCTCCCGCTGCACTTCGCATCACGTGGCATCCTGACCAATACCGCCGACATGGTGCGCCTGATTCTGCGTGACAAAGCTGTTCACGGCTATTACTCCGGCTACAAATTCCAGCGAGGCGTAGAAACCTACGACACCGCCACGCAAACGCAGATGAAGGCTTTCGTCTTCGAGCTTCTCGACGAGCTATACCAGCTCGAACTAAGGTACTCCGAAGCCCTATACCAACCACTCGGGCTTTACGACGACGTTGCCAACTTCATTCGATACAACGCCAACAAAGCGCTCATGAACTTGGGTTACCCGCAGCGGTTTAACCATGATGAGACCGCATTCAAGCCCGAGATTCTCGCCGCCCTCACCCCGGGGTCAGATGAAAACCACGACTTTTTCTCCGGTTCTGGCTCCGCATATGTCATCGGAAAAGCCGAAGACACCGCAGATGAAGACTGGGATTTCTAAATCCACGTCTTTCCCCATACATCCTAAGAAAGGAACATTCGCATGACTGCACAGATTTCTATCCTGGTAGGAAGCTTGCGTCGAGCCTCCTATGCACGAAAGATTGCACTCAAGGCAGCCACGTACTTCCCCGATGACTTCAAAGTCGACATCGTCGAGATTCGTGACCTCCCTCTCTACAACTTCGACTACGACGACCCCGCAGTGTCCGATATTGCGACTCCCGCGGAATACACCAGTTTCCGGGAAACCATTAAAGCCAGCGATGGCATCCTATTTGTCACCCCAGAAAACAACCGCACAATTCCTGCAGCTCTGAAGAATGCCGTTGACATCGGATCTAAGCCCAACGGTGATGTGGCATGGAAGAACCTGCCCGCGGGAATTATCAGCCACTCCGTCGGCCGTATGGGCGGTTATAGCTCTCAGAAGAACTTGCGACTCGCGCTGTCGTACTTCGACATGCCGATGCTCGGTCAGCCAGAGGTCTTCCTGGGACAATCGCCAACACTCATTGACGAACAAGGAGAATTCACGTCGTCAAGCACTGAGGACTTTGTTCGCGACTACATCAACAGATTTGCAGACCTAGTTCGCGAGCAGAGCCCACGCCACTAACTGAAATCCCCTAATCAGCGCAGCGTTACTGGGGATATCGCCGTATGAAGATTCTTCACTGACTAGGATCAAACGCTGCGTTCTCTGCGCGGTTAGGCGCTCGTCGTTAGGCTCATTTTCATGACTGTTTCTATCTCGGCCGTGATCGCGCTTAACGACGACCCCCGCGCCGCTGCGCGGTTTTACGCCGAAGGTTTTCACTCCAACATCAAGCCCAACTCCACCACGCTCACCATCGGCGGGATGGACTTTGAACTCATTGAGAACGGGAACCGCCGATTAACCCCCGCTGTGTCTTTTATGGTGCGATTTGCCCCTGGTCAGGAAAACCAGCTGCGCAGACTGTGGGAGCATCTGATGGCGGGTGATGAAACCATCAGCGGTGGTGCTACGCTCATGCCCCTGACCAGCTACGATTTCTCGCCGCTCTTTGGCTGGTTGGTCGACGGCAATGGGGTCAACTGGCAACTGATGATTGATTCCTTAACCAGCGGGGCTGCAAGCACGGACGCTGCCGCAAAGACAGCGAATCCCGCCGTTATTCCCTACTTCATGTGGACAGGCGGCGAACCACAGGCTGCCGCCGCCACCGAGGTATACAACCGGCTTTTCGGGTCAGGGAATTTCATGACGCTCGACTCGCCGGGCATGCACAATTTCACCTTCGGCGACGGTGTGGCGATGCGCCTCTCCAGCGATTCGGCCGAAGAGGTCGAAAGCGCCTGCCAAGCGCTTGGCCTAACAGGCGCTGAGGTTGCCGAGGGCACGGAAGCCGTCGTCAAGCCTGACCGATTCGGCGTGTACTGGACGCTCTAGCGTTACTTACGGGTCAACGCGATTGCCGCGCCGACGACGGCTAACAGAACTGCACCAATAGAGAACCACATCATGTTGGAAGAGCCGTCATCCTCGTTTTCTTCGGTGCCCTTCGGATTCTGCTGGCTACTAGTCGGGGCCTCGCTACTTGGCGACTTGTGCGCGACCTGTTCAAAAGCTGGGCCCGGAATCTTCTCGCCGACCAACTCCGTGGTCAGCTGGTAAGTCACCGGGACGTTTTGAACACCCGCGACATCGTGGGATTGACCGGCACCCCAGCTGTTGTTGAAGAAGACAACGATGTACTGGTCGCCATCCAACCAGGCTCTTTCAGCCTCGTAATCGCCCGACTTTTCACTATCTTCGCCGATCCGATTGCGATAGTTAATCCGGGCCGAGTTACCAAATGTAGTCTCTTCACCGATCTGGTGTTCATTGGCCGGACGGTTTTCCTCGCTGCCGGCGAGCTGGCGTGCCGAGTTCAGCGTCTTGATATCCAGGCCGGAGATCTGTGCAAGCTTGTCCGCTTCTGGGGCGTCAATGAGTTTGACGGCGCCGCGGAGCTGCTGCCCATACTCGGACTTGATCTTGTACACGTGTGTCTCACCAGGAACGATGTCGGCCGTGACGCTGCTGATGCTGTCGGCAGTAAGTTCCGTGGCGTCATCGAACCACGAACCTGGGGTGACCTTCTTAGCCTGATCCGCTTCCGGTGTCGCGGGCGGAGGGGTCAAGCTCTCCTTGTCGGACGGGAACGCCTCCGGCACATCAGTCAGGTTTTCGTTGGCGAAACGCTTGATGGTTACTTCTGCAGGAATGTCCTGACCTTCGAAGGGGCCTCCTTTTCGGGCCACGGAGAACACCATATTGCCCGACTTACAGTCCCCCTCCGCTCCTCCGGACTGCTTGGTTGTTATCGATGCGAAAAAGGGGCCATTGGAGTCGATGATGCCATTGCCGAAATCATTGGCAAGGAAGCAACTGCTGTCGTCCAAATGCATAGTGAGCGCGAAGTTGCGGACATCTAGGTCCATCAAAGTCGCGCCTGACGACGCTCCCGGCACCGTGGCCGCACTAATTGCAAGCCGCTCTCCCTCAGCAACCGGGACGGAGAAGTACTCAGCACCGTCGCCTTCCTGATTACCGATGCTGCGCTCGGACTCAGGAGTCTTTTCCCGCAGCTTGGTCGAGAACGTTTCCACGTCGGCAGGCACCTGGGTAGCGCTCGTAGGAGCGTCGCCGCCCTGTATCTCTTGCGCGCTGGACTGCGCGGTGCGTGCGGTGCGGGTCGCCAGCGTCTTCATGGACTCAGCCAGCGAATCGGAGTCCTGGGCGTCCAGGTACTCACCGCCAGTGGCCTCAGCAATGCACTCCAGTTCAGCACGTGCGCCCGCATCAACGAGGAAACCAACTGTGTTGATGACCAGGTCAATGCCCTGCTGCTTGAGTTCCTTGGCTACCTCGCACACCGGTGGCGGAGCACAGGTGTCCTCACCATCGGAGACCAACACAATCGAACGTTGCCCTTCTTTCGGCAACTCATCGGCAGCCTGACGCAGCGCAGGCCCCATCGGGGTGTGGCCGGAGGCTTGGACCTTTCCTACTTCAGCAGGAATCTTCGCCGAGTTACCCGCCTGCACGGGCAGCAGCGTGGTGATGTCCTGACAGCCAGCTTCCCGCTCCTCCGGCGAATTGCCAACTTCCGTGCCGTAGACCATGAACCCAATTTCGGAGTCCTCTGACACCGATCCCGCGAACTTACTCGTGGCAGTCTTCGCTGCCTCCATTCGGGTCTGGCCGCCCGCGTCGTCGGCAAGCATTGACCCTGAAGCATCCAGGATCACCATGGTTGGCGAGATAGTACTCGCGGCCTCTTGCGCCTGTGCACGCCCTGTTGTGATTCCCGCAAAAGAGCCTACGAGCACCAGCAGCATGGAGATGGAGAGCACGACCGCTGAGAGTTGTCTTCTTCTGATCATGTGGTCGGTTCCTTTTCTTCAAGCGTAAATCTTCAAGCGTAAAAAGAACGTTACATGACAAAAGTATGTCTGATTCTCAAGATAATGACTGGGCAGACCCCAAAAATTACGGGCGCCAAATATGATTACGGGCTGCAAATGTGAAACTGTATGAGTTTATGACACTTTCAGGCAATTTTTCAGGCCATTTTTGTCATAAACGCAGTCAGTAACTTGCATCGCCCTGCCGCCGCTGACATAAACGCAGTCAGTAACTCGCATTGGGATAAGTAGCAAAAGATGCCCACCGGTCGACCCGCCGAACGGGCATACTTTTTGTCTATTAACCAGCTCCCCCTAGCGGGACTCCAACCACGCCACAATGTCGGAGTAGACCTCTTCCTTATTCAACTCGTTGAGAATCTCATGGCGACCATCCGGATAGACCTTAAAGCGCACGTCCTTCTTGCCCGCGTTCAGGTATTTGCCCACGACCTCAGTCACACAGGCAGCGCCACCCGCCGGATCAACGGCACCGGAAACCACGAAAAGCGGCAGCTCATCAGGCGCTTTCTCATAGGCTTCAGGCGAGTTCGCGTAGTGCGTGCCGACGAGAAGGTCGCGGAAAAAGGCATTGGTGGGAACGAAACCACACTTGTCGTCCGCAATATAAGCATCGACAATCTTGTGGTCGCGGGTGAGCCAATCAAACTTAGTGCGGCGCTCAAAGTCCTTGTTGTAATCAGCAAAGGTGAGAGTGTTGAGCAGCTTGCCCGGCGCGGTAGGACGAATCTTAGCCAGCAGGTTTGCCACCTTCATTCCCGCGTCGCCCTTAGCCCCTGGCCACGACACGGTGCCCATGATAATGACGCCGGTGAGCCCCTCGCCGTACTTGGCGATGTAGTTACGAGTCAGAAGCGACCCCATGGAGTGGCCGAGAATATAGTGCTTGCTGCCTGGGAATTCAGCATCAACGTACTGGCGCACCGCGTGGAGGTCTTCGAGAATCAAGTTCCAGCCACCGTAGTCAGCGAAGTAGCCCGGGATGCCAGCATCCGTCTTGGTCATACCGTGGCCGCGATGGTCGTGCGCGACGACGGCATAGCCCTGGGATACGAGGTACTCGGCGAACTTGGCGTAGCGGTTGGCGTACTCGACCATGCCGTGGACAATCTGCACCACTCCCTTAGGAGTAATGGGCGCGCCCTTGTCATTTTCTGGAACCCAGCGCAACACATTCAATGTGGCACCTGGGCGAGAAAGCGAAGTCCTAACAGCCGATGTCACGTCGGGCACCTTTCGCGTAGAGGTTTCGATACTTACCGCTCATCGTACCGAGGAAGTTGGCTGCTCACTGGCGCTTTCGCCAACAAACAAAGAAAAACTCTGCCCCCAAAGTGACAGAGTTTTTCAAGGGACCTTGCGTCTTTACGTTTTTGCGTTTACGCGTTTCGCGCGTGACGCTCGCGAAGCTACAGAATCTCGCCCGGCTTGTAGGTCGCGGCCTCTGGGTACTTGTCCACGACAGCCTGCACACGTGCAACTACGCGGTCAACCTGGGATTCCGCGGCACCGATGAACGCATGGCGGTTCGCCAGAGCGTCGGCAAGCCCTGCGGCATCCAGCGGGAAACGCTCATCTGCAGCGAGACGTTCAGTGAGATTCTGCTCAGCGCCCTTTTCGCGCATATCCAGTGCGGTGGCGACGGCGTGCTCCTTGATAATCTCGTGGGCTTCCTCGCGGCCCATACCAGCGCGAACGGCTGCCATGAGGATCTTGGTGGAAGCCAGGAACGGCAGGTAGCGCTCCAGCTCACGGTCGATCATGGCCGGGAATGCACCGAACTCGGACAGGACGGTGAGGAAGGTTTCGAACATGCCGTCCATGGCGAAGAAGGCATCCGGCAGTGCAACGCGGCGAACCACGGAGCAGGAAACGTCGCCTTCGTTCCACTGAGTACCGGCGTACTCGGAGAGCATGGTCATGTAACCACGCAGAATGACCTGGAAACCGTGGACGCGCTCACAGGAGCGGGCATTCATCTTGTGCGGCATGGCGGAAGAACCGACCTGGCCTTCCTTGAAGCCCTCGGTGACGGTCTCATTACCGGCCATCAGGCGGATGGTGGTGGCCAGCGACGCCGGGCCTGCGCCCAGCTCGACCAGTGCGGACAGAGCGTCGAAGTCGAGGGTGCGCGGGTAGACCTGACCAACGGAGTCAAAGACGCGGTCGAAGCCGAGGCCTTCAGCGATTTCGTTTTCGAGGGAGGCCAGTGCGGACTCATCACCGTCAAGCAGATCCAGCATGTCCTGGGCGGTACCCATCGGGCCCTTGATGCCACGCAGTGGGTAGCGGGAAATCAGGTCTTCTACGCGCTCGATGCCCAGCAGCATCTCGTCCGCAGCGGAGGCGAAGCGCTTGCCCAAAGTAGTTGCCTGCGCGGCGACGTTGTGGGAACGACCCGCCATGACCAGCGACTGGTACTCGGAGGCCTTCTCAGCAGTGCGGGCGGCAACGGCAACGGCCTTGTCACGCACGACCTTCAGCGACTGCAGAACCTGCAGCTGCTCGACGTTTTCAGTCAGGTCTCGTGAGGTCATTCCCTTGTGAATGTGCTCGGTGCCAGCCAGTTCACAGAACTCTTCAATGCGGGCCTTCACATCGTGGCGAGTAATACGCTCACGGGCGGCAATGGAGTCGAGGTCAACTTGGTCGATGACCTTCTCATACGCCTCGATAGTGCCCTCCGGAACCTCAATTCCGCGGGCGACCTGGGCCTTCAAAACTGCAATCCAGAGCTTGCGCTCGAGGATGATCTTGTACTCAGGGCTCCACAACTCCGCCAGAGTCGCAGAGGCGTATCGGTTAGCAAGGACGTTTGCAATCTTCTTTTTCTCAGCCACGCCCTCAAGTATTCCATGACCCCGGCATCCGCGGTTATCTAGGCCATGGGTGACCACGCATTTCTTCCACGCCTTCGTTGAATTTGCGCATCAATCGCACGAACTCCACGAGCTCCGAGTCCTCCCAGTCATGCGTAATGTCATCGACGGTTTTCTTACGCGCCTCGATTTCCCGGTGCAGCAGCTCTAGCCCCTTGTCGGTCGCGCTATGCACCTTCGCGCTTGACGACGGCGCGGACCTCTTCGCGATATACCCCTGCCGCATGGCGGCGGCCAGCTGGCGGTGCACCGTAGAAATGTCCAGCCCCAGCGCATCGGAAAGCTCAGCGACTGTCATATCCGGCTGCGCTTCCAGTCGTGCCAGTAGTGCTGCGGCGGAGCGATCCAACAGGATGCCCTTGCGATGTGGTCGGTAGCCACTGGAGCTCACCCGAGATAGCAGCATGTTCTCGTAAACGAGCGCGGCTAGGTCGTCGTTTCGCACGATGGCAGTCAATCCTCTTGTCGCCTATATGTCGGCCCTTTAATGGGCCTGCGGGATGTATCTGTTTGCTGAACAGCTCCTATTCTAGCGCGCCGCGGATGGGGTTAAGGCCGAAAAAGCGCGTTTGCATCATACAAATCAATTGTTATAATTCGACCCCTAACTGCATTTTTGCATAATACAAATGCCGGGAAGCAGTTTTGCCACAGCACTAATTCCACGATCGTTTTCAAACGAGAAAAGAGACCGTATTTTCAGCATGACAACGCATACGACCACGCAGAACAGGCGCAGACAGAACGAGCAGGACGAGCAGCACGGGCAAGACAAGCTCTTCTCCCCCGCGTTCATCATCAGCTGGCTGATTAACTTCAGCATGTACCTGGTGTTCTACCTTTCAATCACGGTCATGGCGCTCTACGCCGTCCAGCGCTTCTCCGCCTCAGATGCCGCCGGTGGCTTCGCTGCCAGTTCTTTCGTGGTCGGCGCCACCATCGCGCGACTCTTTTCCGGCTACTTGGTGGACACCTTCGGTGGTCGCAGAATCATGCTTGGCTCGCTCGCTGTCATCGTGGCAGCCTGTGCCGCCTACATTTGGGCCGCATCCCTGCCGGTCCTGATTGCAATCCGCATCATCCACGGCCTGACCTACGCATTAGCTTCCACCGCCGTGATGGCCGCCGCCCAGACCGCTATTCCGGCTTCGCGCCGCGCAGAGGGAACTGGCTATATCTCGCTCGGCACCACCCTGGCCACCGCGATTGGCCCAGCTCTCGGCCTAGCCCTTATTGGCTCGGTCGGCTACAGCGTCCTCTTTGCCACAGCCCTCGGCCTGTCCATTGTCGGACTGGTGCTAGCACTCGTTCTGCCACAACACAACGGGCCCACCACTGCGGAAACCAAGGCCGAGGTCACCGAGGATTCGTCGGCAAGCGAGACGAAGCGCACATTTTCCTTCGATGACATCATGACGCCGAGAGTGGTGCCGATCGGCCTGTTCATGCTGCTCATCGGCCTGGCGTATGCGGGCGTGATTACGTTTTTGAACCGATACTCTCAGCTGGGCGGCCTGACTAGGGGCGCCAGCTTCTTCTTCATCGCCTATGCGGTGGCGATGATGGCAGCACGCTTCTCGCTGGGACGCCTACAGGATCGCCGCGGCGACAACCCGGTAATTGCCATCGGCCTGGTGTGCTTCACCATCTCGCTCCTTGTTCTGGCTTTCGCAACCTCTGACTGGCACGTCATCGCCGCTGGCGCGCTCTGCGGCCTGGGCTACGGCACGCTGATGCCGGCGTGCCAGACCATCTCCGTACACCTGGCGCCGGCGCACAAGTTGGGCACGGGTATCTCTACGCTGCTCTTGCTTGTCGATGCAGGCATCGGCCTCGGCCCAATCGTGTTGGGCTCGGTAGCTGCCACGATTGGCTTCGACAAGATGTACGCAGGCCTGGCGGTTGTGGTGGTTCTCGCGGCCGTTTTCTACTGGTTCGTACATGGCCGCAAGCCTGTTGCGCAGCGCCATCGCGTGGATCTTTAGAACTAATTGGTGTGCAGTCACTTTTTACAGGTGAATATCGGACAAGGAACACCGATAGCAGTTATGTGTCGTGAGTCACCTATACTTTCCCCCATGACTGAATCATCCACACCACAGAGCATGATTTCGATTGCCGAGGTGAACAAGCACTACGGCGATTACCACGCTTTGCGCGACATCAACCTGGAAATCCCAGCTGGCCAGGTCGTAGTTATCCTCGGCCCCTCCGGCTCTGGTAAATCCACACTGTGCCGAACCATCAACCGCCTGGAAACCATCGACAGCGGCGAAATTCGCATCAACGGCAAGCTCCTTCCCGAAGAAGGTAAGGAACTCACCCGCCTGCGCGCTGAGGTCGGCATGGTCTTCCAGCAGTTCAACCTCTTCAGCCACATGACCATTCGCGACAATGTCACGTTGGCCCCACTGAAGGTCCGCAAGATCTCCAAAGCCGAGGCCCGCGAGCGTGCGGACAAGCTGCTCGCCCGTGTCGGCATTGCGGAACAGGCTGACAAGTACCCGGCGCAGCTCTCCGGCGGTCAGCAGCAGCGCGTCGCCATCGCACGCGCCCTGGCCATGGACCCGAAGGTCATGCTTTTCGACGAGCCCACCTCCGCGCTCGACCCGGAAATGATCAACGAGGTCCTCGATGTCATGACCGACCTGGCCAAGGGCGGCATGACCATGGTCTGTGTCACCCACGAGATGAGCTTCGCCCGCCGCGTGGCCGACCGCATCCTGTTCATGGCCGACGGTGCGATTGTCGAAGACACCGACCCGGAGACCTTCTTCACCAACCCGCAGAGCGATCGCGCCAAGGACTTCTTGGCCAAGATCGTCGGACACTAGGCGGGGCTGGTCACCATGAAGCTTTCACTATTACGAGGAGGCCGGGGACGCAGTCGCAACCAGGGCCGCCGAGGTGTCGTCGGCAAGCGAGTTGCGGCGGCTGTCGTAGCTGTTGCCACGACAATGAGCCTCGCGGCCTGCGGTAGCGGCGGACCCCGAAACCTGCTGGCCGATATCGAAGCCGGGCACGTGACGCTGGGTACGAAGTTTGACCAGCCGGGTCTCGGTGAGCGCACTCCGGACCGTGAGTTCGCGGGCGTCGACAACGATGTTTCCCGCTACGTCATTGAGTACATCGCCAACAAGAACGGTTGGGATGTGCCCGAGATGGAGTGGCGCGAGACCCCGTCCGCTCAGCGCGAGACGCTGATTAACAACGGCGAGGTCAACATGATCGCCGCCACCTACTCCATCAACGCTGGCCGCCTGGCTGCCGTCGACTTCGCCGGCCCGTACCTGGTCACGCACCAGGCACTGTTGGTGCGCGGTTCCGAGGGCATCCAGGGGCTTGACGACGTCGCCCCGGGCACTCGCCTGTGTTCTGTATCCGGCTCCACCCCAGCGCAGAAAGTCAAGGACGCTCTACCGGAGGTGCAGCTGCAGGAGTTCGATACCTACGCCGCGTGCGCGGAAGGTGTGAAGCAGGGTGTCGTCGATGCTCTGACCACCGATGCGACTATTCTCGCGGGCTTCGCCCAGCGCTACAAGGAGCGCTTCGGCGACGACTTCCGCGTGGTCGAGCTGCGCAACCCCGATGGTTCCTACTGGACCAATGAGTACTACGGCATCGGCCTGCCCAAGGGTGATGATGCCAGCCGTGAGGCCATCAATGAGGCGCTGGAGTCGCTGTACGACACCGGTGAGCTTCAGAAGATCCTGAAGAAGCATTTGGGCGACAAGTTCGAGCTCGACGACAAGCCGGCAATCGGCGATCTGTCGTTCGTAGAGAAGAAGTAGGAAGGGGTGCGAGCAAACAATGAATCCAGAACTATGGAGTGAAATGGGACCGGAACTGCTTCCGGCTTTCTGGGTGACCATCAAGCTGACGGTTGCCTCGGCAATTGGTTCCCTGATTTTTGGCACGCTTCTCACCGCTATGCGTGTGAGCCCCGTGGGAATCCTGCGTACCCTGTCGACCTGGTACATCAACATTGTCCGCAATACCCCGCTGACGTTGATTGTGCTGCTGGCCTCGATGGGTCTCTACTACAACTTGGGGCTGCTGCTGGCTGCGGAGAATGACTCCTTCATTGTCAAGCAGAACTTCCGTCTCGCGGTGTTGGCCTTCGTTGCCTACACCTCGTGCTTCGTTGCGGAGTCCCTGCGCGCCGGTATTAATACTGTGCCGTTCGGGCAGGCCGAAGCCGCCCGCTCCCTGGGGCTTAGCTTCGGCCAAAGCTTCCGCTACATCATCTTCCCGCAGGCGTTCCGTGGCGCTATCGTGCCGCTCGGCAACACCCTGATCGCGCTGACCAAGAACACCACGATTGCCTCGGTAATCGGTGTGGCTGAAGCGTCGCTGCTGATGAAGACCATGACCGAAAACTACGCCAGCGATATCCTGATTATCTTCGGCATCATCGCTGTCGGCTTTATTATTCTGACTCTGCCGACCGGCCTGTTCTTCGGCTGGGCTGGCAAGCGATGGGCGGTGAAGCGCTAATGGCTACTCGCGCAACAGTTCTTTACGACGCGCCGGGCCCCAAGGCTCAGCGCTTCAACCGAACCCTCACCTGGATCGTGGCTGCAATCACCGTTGCGATCCTCGCCGGGGTCGGAATGAAACTGGCCGACAAGGGCCAGTTCGAGGCGAATAAGTGGTCGTTCTTCCTCGAATCCACCACTTGGACCACGTACATTCTGCCCGGCTTGGTCAGCACCATTATCGCGGCTGTGGTCTCTATTGTGTTGGCACTGGTTATTGGCGCTCTCCTGGGCGTCGGCAGGCTGAGCCCGGTCGCACCGGTGCGCTGGCTGTGCTCGGTGATTGTCGAGTTCTTCCGCGCCATTCCGGTGCTGGTGCTCATGCTGTTTGCCTACTCGGTGTTCGCGCTTTGGCAGCTGTTTCCGTCGAACTACCTCGGCTTTGCCGCCGTTGTGTTTGGCCTGACCATGTACAACGGCTCCGTCATTGGCGAGACACTGCGTTCCGGCATCGAGTCGCTGCCGAAGGGCCAGCGTGAGGCTGCGATTGCGCTGGGTCTCTCCCACCGCCAGACGATGGTCACTATTTTGCTGCCGCAGGCAGTCGCCGCCATGCTGCCGGCGATTATCTCGCAGATGGTCATTGCGCTGAAGGACTCCGCGCTGGGTTACATGATTGGCTACGTCGAGGTTGTCCGCTCTGGCCGCCAGCTTGGCGAGTACTACGGCGCCATGATTCCATCGCTGGTCGTCGTAGCAATCATTCTCATTGCCATCAACTTCGGCCTTGCCAACCTTGCTGAGCGCATCGAAAGCCAGCTCCGCGCCGGCCGCGCCCGCCGCAACATCATTGCGAAGGTCCCGCATCAGCCTGATGTCGGTGTCACCACCAAGGACCAGGCCAACGTGGATTGGCACGATGAGGACTACAAGGACCTCCGAGGCACCTACGAGTAAAGCTAATCACGGCTTAACGCCACACTTGCTTTACGACGAACACAGCGACGCCGCCCACGGAAACTGCTTATGGTTTCCGCCGGGCGGCGTTTTTGTTTGGCTACGGCCTTTGCCTTCGCTCCTATCGATGAGCTACTCACTGATGGCCACGCTACAGCGCAACGATAGGTGAATAGCGTGGCCACAAGTGCCGGGCACTACTGCGACCGTGCTCTACTACGACTCAGACTTCGTCCCCGACTCCTCTGGGCTCTCTGATTCCGACTTTTCGCCAGACTCAAACTCGCCTTCAACGACCACATCGGACTGAATAACCAGACGTCCCTCTTCATCGTGGGTGTACTCAAAGCGCGGCAGCTCATTGCCCTCTTCGTCGTAGCCCGGCGCGGGTGCGGCTTCGTGCTTCTCCAACTTCTCTGGAGTATCGGTCTTCTCCCACTGGCGGGTAACCGGCTTGCGCACTGCCATGTGGTCATCACTCATGCCTTTGACCAAGGAGTACATCATCACAAAGTGGAGGAAGAAGAACGGTACACCGATGACGATCACCGCAGATTGCAGCGCTTCCAGTGCGGTTTCACCAGAAATCAGCAGCAGAGAAGCTGCCACTGCACCAATCATGACGCCCCACAGCACGCGGTAGAAGGTCGGAGTCTTGTTTTCCTCACCGGTAGACATCATGTCCATCACCATCGAAGCCGAGTCGATGGAAGTGACGAAGAAGATCATAATCACAAAGAGCGCAAACACACTGACAAGCGTTGCCAACGGGAACTGCTCCAGGAGGATAAAGAGCGCCGGTGACGGGTCTCCGCCCTCGACAACTGGTTTGGTCAGAATACCGGGCTGCTCATTTTCCAGTTCGAAGCCAGCGCGGCCGAAGATAGAGAACCACATGATTGACACGATTGTCGGCAGTGCAATCACACCGGCAATGAACTGACGCACAGTACGGCCGCGGGAAATACGGGCGACGAACATGCCCACAAATGGCGACCAGCAGATTGTCCAGGCCCAGTAGAAGACCGTCCAGGCGCCCTGTTTCCAATTCGGGTTGACGTCGTAGGAGTCAGTCCAGAACATGATGCGAGGCAGCGCATCCAAGTAGACACCTGTCGTATCGACGGTCTGGCGCAGCAGCGTCAATGTCGGGCCCATGAGCAGCACGAAGACCATCAATGCCATGGCGGCCCAAATGTTCGCATTGGACAACACCTTAATACCTTTGTCCAGACCGCGGGCCACGGAAATCGAGGCAATCACAATAATGATGGCAATCAGAATGAGCTGCACCATCGAGCTTTCCGGGGTACCGATTACACGTGCAGCACCGGAGTTAATCTGCAGCGCACCCATGCCCACCGATACCGCGATACCGACGACGGTACCGATGATGGCGACGGCGTCGATAAGCTTGCCCGGCCATGAGTAGATGCGGGTACCGAGCAGCGGCGCGAAGATGGAGGAGACGCGCGGCGGCAGGTGACGCTTGTAAATGAAGTACCCCAGCGCGAGCCCCGGCAGCGCCATGATGACCCACATGTGAATACCCAGGTGGTAGATGGTAAATGCCATCGCAGTGTTCTGAGCTTCGCGGCTCATCGGCTCTTGACCGAACGGCGGGTTGTAAGCGTGGTTGAGCGGTTCAGCCACACCCCAGAACATCAGCATGGAGCCAGTACCACCGGCGAAGAGCATGCCGAACCACTCGGCGATGGTGTATTCGGGCTCTTCGTCATCATCGCCAAGCTGGATGCGTCCGTAGCGGGACACAAACAAGCCGATGAGGAAGATAAAGCTTGCCGAGACACCACCGATGAACAGCCAGCCCATGTTAGACGTAACCCAATCGGAAGCGGCCGAGTAGGCATCCCGAGCGGTATCCCCCAGCGCTATGGTCACTGCCACAAAGAGGACAATGAAACCCATCGCCGTCGTGAAGATCAACGGGTCGGTCGGCAGGTTCTTAAGAAAACCGCCCGACTTCTTTTCTTGCGTTTTTACTTGTGGCGTTTGTGTAGATCCCATTATCGGGGTCAGCGCCTTTCACTTCTAGATTGTTTGTCTCAGAAAAGACAGCTCGGAAGACACATTCCTCCCAAGTCGGTTATCTACGTTACAAAAGGAAGCCCAGTCATTCTCAATAACTAAGCCTTTGTTCTGTAATTGCGACTTTTTCCTTCGAGTTCACGCTGGTTTAACTGAACGTCAAAGTGGAAAACCTATCGTTCGACTCCATGCAGCTTTCCCGTCGCAGCGCTCTACGTTTAGGCGCATCCACCGCACTTGCCACTTCAGTCACGCTCGCTCATGCCTCTAGAGCTGCGGCTTCAGCTACACCGGGTTCGCCGTCACTGGCCTCCCCAGGGTTACTGCGTTCTCGGCCACAGCTCACCCACGGCGTTGCAAGTGGCGATATCCGCGGCGACGGCGCATTGATTTGGGCTCGCTCAGACCGCCCCGCCCATATGGTGGTTGAAACTGCTGCAACTGAGAGCTTCCAGAATGCCAAGGTATTCCGCAGTAACTCTCTGTTAACTCCAGACACTGACGGCACCGGACGTCTACGTGTCGTCGGTCTCGAACCGGGGCAGGAAATCTTCTATCGTGTCACGCTCGAAGAGGCAGATACTGGAATCTGCTCTGATCCCGTTATCGGCACCTTCCGTACTGCCCCAAACCGCGCATCCAACATCCGCCTGCACTGGTCCGGCGATGTCGCAGGTCAGGGTTGGGGAATTAACGACGAAATCGGTGGATACACCGGCTTTTCCACCATGATGGAGCGCAATCCAGACCTATTCATTCACTCAGGCGATACCTGCTATGCCGACGGTCCGCTGGATGAATCCGTCACGCTTTCCGACGGCACTGTGTGGCGCAACCATGTCACTCCGGCCAAATCCAAGGTTGCTGAAACCCTCGAAGAGTATCGTGGCCAGTACTCCTACAACCTCATGGACAAGAACTACTTGGCCTTCAATGCGCAGGTTCCGCAGCTAGTCCAGTGGGATGACCACGAAACAGTCAACAACTGGTACCCCAACGAAGTCCTAGACGATGATCGCTATACCGAGCGCGATGTCAACACCCTGGCCAAGCGTGCCTACCAGGCCTTCCATGAGTGGCAGCCAATTGATCAACAAATGGCTGTAGATGGGCGCGTCTACCGCAAGGTTTCCTACGGCCCGTTGCTAGACATATTCATTCTGGATATGCGCAGTTACAAGGGAGAAAACACTTCCAATAATCCGCGCTCGACAACCGAAGAACCAATCCTTGGCGAAAAGCAGACCAACTGGTTAATCGACTCCCTCAAGGACTCCCGCGCGACGTGGAAGATTGTTGCTAATGACCTACCGCTTGGAATCATCGTCCCCGACGGCGACGATGGTGACCAAGAAAGCGTATCCAATGGTGCCGCCGGTGCACCTGCAGGACGTGAACGTGAAATCGCCCGCCTGCTCAGCGCCATTAAAGATGTTTCAAATGTCGTCTGGCTCACCGCCGATGTGCACTACACCGCGGCTCACCACTACAGCCCAGAGCGCGCACAGTTCACCGACTTCGCACCCTTCTGGGAATTCGTCTCCGGTCCTCTCCACGCGGGCGCATTCGGCCCCAACGAAATGGATTCGACCTTCGGGCCGAAGGTGGAGTACGTCCACGCACCGGGTAAAGACAATGCCAACGCCGACCCCACACAGGATTTCCAGCACTTCGGCGAAGTCGATATCGACGGCGACTCACGCGAGATGACCGTCCGTCTGCTCACCACTCGTGGCACCGAGTTGTGGTCGACAACGCTGAAGCCGCAGGCGTAGGCACACTGTTCAACAGCGCGTGGCGGTAGCCACTAATTAGTGCGTTCCGCCACGCTTTACGACGGTCTCCTGCCCCGCAGCCTGCCAGGCCACAATGCCCCCGTCCAGATTGATGAGCTCCGGTATGGCGCCATCAGCCTCGATCTCGCTGGCCAACAGCTCAATTGCCTGTTGCGAGCGGGCACCCGAGTGGCAGTGAATCAGAACTCGTGGGTAGTTCGACTGGAGGTTCCGCTCAGCCCACGCTTCGCGAATCGCAGCCCACCCACGGCTGCGAATGTCGCCGAGTGGCACAAGCACCGATCCGACAATGGCGACCTCCGCGTGCTCTTCGGGTTCGCGTACATCGATGAGAGGCACCCCCTCGGCAAGAAGCTCGTGCGCCGTGTTGGGACCAATGCTGCGCATGCTCTGCGCCGGGGCCTCCTCATCCTCGGTCCACGAAGCTGCGCACACCTGCGCAATTTCGGTCAAGTCGGAAACGGGTTCGCGCTCCGGGTCGGCTGCAAAGGACAGCGTGCGGGTGGTTGCCTCCAGGGCGTCGATAAGCACGAGTTTGCCGACGGCGACCTTGCCGACACCGGTGAGCACCTTGATAGCTTCGACGACCATCATGGAGCCGATTTGTCCGACCATTGCGCCGAGACCCCCACCTGCGGCGCACGACGGCACGGAGCCGGGGTCGGGGATGTCGGGGTAGAGATCGCGAAGCATGGGACCGCAGCCCGGCCAGAACACAGACAGTTGCCCTGCAAACTGCAGGATTGTGGCCCAGACCAGCGGGGTTCCGGTCAGCTCCGCAGCATCGGAAGACAGATAGCGGGTGGCGAAATTGTCCGCGCCGTCGAGCACTACATCGTGAGTGGCGAAGAGCTCCTCAGCATTGTCGACGCTTAACCTGCCGACGATTGCGGTCACCGATGCCTCGGAGTCAAGGCGCCGCACGGCATCCGCGGCAGATTCGGCCTTCGGGCGACCAATGTCGGACTCACGGTGAATGACCTGGCGCTGAAGATTGGACTCGTCGACCACGTCATCGTCAATGATGGTGATGTGCCCGACCCCTGCCCCGGCCAGGTACAACAGCGCAGGCGATCCCAAGCCACCAGCTCCGATGACGAGGACGCGGGAGGCTCGCAAAGTTCGCTGCCCCTCGGCACCAAAGCCCGGAAGTGTTAGATGCCGGGCGTACCGGCGCAGGTCGCGGTCCGAAAGATTGACCCCCTGCTCAGCCATTACAGAGAATCCTGCTCGCGTGCGCCGCTGACGCGCTCAGTGATGATGCCCTCAAACGACGAGCTCGCCTGGGCTAGTCGACGCCGTGGAATGCGGCCGGACTCGCGAGCAGTCAGTCCTGCCTCAACGCCGAAGCGCATCGCCGTGGCCATGCCCACCGGATCATGTGCACGGGTCACTGCGGATGCCAACAGCACTGCATCGCAGCCAAGCTCCATCGCCTGAGCTGCCTCAGACGCGGTACCGATGCCCGCATCCAGGATGATGGGCACATTCGCGCGGTCCACAATCAGCTCGATGTTGTGTGGGTTAAGAATGCCCAGACCAGTGCCAATCGGCGAGCCCGCCGGCATGACAGCTGCACAGCCCAGATCTTCCAGCCGCTTGGCCAGCGCCGGATCGTCGTTGGTGTAGGCGAAAACGACGAAGTCGTCAGCTACCAACTGCTCCGCTGCCGCAACCAGCTCGACCGGGTCCGGCAGCAGCGTGTCCTCGTCGGCGATGACCTCGAGCTTTAGCAGATTGGTCTCCAGCGCCTCGCGGGCCAACTGCGCAGTCAGCACCGCGTCACGAGCGGTATAGCACCCCGCAGTATTCGGCAGCGCCGCAATATTGTTGCGCTGCAGAATCTCAAAAACGTTCTGCTTCGTGCCGGGCGTAAAGCGGCGCATCGCCACCGTAGTCAGCTCGGTGCCCGAAGCCACCAGCGCGCGCTCCAGCGTATCCATGCTGGTCGCACCGCCAGTTCCCATAATCAGACGGGAGTTCAACTCCAGCCCGCCAATGCGCAGCGGTTCGCGTGTAAGTCCGCTCGCCGCCCCAGTTTCATTTTCCTGCGCGGACATGTTTGCTTGTGCGGAATTCGCGGTCATCTCTAGCCTCCCTGAACTGCTGTCACGATGTCGATTGCACCTGTCACGGGCGTGCTCGCCCACTTGGCTCGCGGGATTACCGCACCATCCACGGCTACCGCGATTCCCAGGCGGGTGCCGTCCGCGGCAGTGCCGTCGTCGTTAAGCGCGTGCCCCGTGTGCTTTGCGACGAGATCTGCGACCATCTCCCCCGCAGCCGGTGTGTAGCCTTCGCCATTGAGTGTTGTGGTGGACATAAGCGAGCCTCCTCTAATCGCTGAAGCGGAATGGATTGACGGCGGAAAGAAGCGCCGGGTCGTTGTCAGTTTCCCGACCTGCGACGACATCGGCCGTGAGCTTGGAGCCGATGGCCGTAAGCAGAATGCCGTGACGGAAGTAGCCGGTGGACACGGTCAGTCCTGGAGCCACGCGACCAATCATGGGGACATCGTCTGGGGAACCAGGCCGGGCGCGGGCGGTCATCTCGTAGATTTCGCAGTCGAGAATGCCGGGCACCAGGCGGTATGCGTCGCGGAGTAGCTGGTGGACTCCTTCGGCGGAGACGCCGGTCAGGTCATCTTCACGCGAGGTTGCGCCGAGCACGACGGTGCCGTCGGCACGCGGGACGATATAAACCGGACGCCCCTGAACCACACCGCGAATAGTGCGAGTGACCAGTGGCTGCAGGCGCTCCGGTACACGCAGACGCAGCACATCTCCATAGACCGGGCGCAGCGGCAGATTCAGATTCTCCGGCAGACCGGCCATATCGGCGGTGTTCAGCCCCGCAGCCAGAACGACCTCATCGGCGAGGTAGTCATTTCCGTCCGTGCCGCGCAGCCCAATGGCTTGGCGGGGGTCGGCATCGGAAGCGTAAATAACCTCTTCCGCGCGGGTGCGGATGACGCGGTCTCCCAGAATGGTCAGCAACGCTTCGGCGAGCAGACGCGGATTGACCTGGTGATCTCCCGGAATATCCACCGCACCAACACAGCCCGGCCCCAGTGCCGGTTCTGCCCGGCGCGCCTCGGTGGCGGTGATGCGGTTGATCTCCATGCCCATGTCATGCTGCAGCTCAACGAGCTCGCTGAGTGTCTGCCGGTCAGCGGCATCGCCCGCACAAACAAACGTGGAATTCTCGATATAGCCAACATCGTGGCCCGATTCCTCGGCGATGGCCTGGGCAAAGTCGCGGTAGAGCTTGCCCGATTCCACCATCAGCGGATACAGCGTCGGCTGATCCCACACGACTTCGGCAACCGGCGCCAGCATGCCAGCCGCGGCGAAGGTTGCGCCGGAAACGGGCTCGGCATCGAGGACGGTCACATCGAATCCCTGGCGGAGTAGTCTCCATGCCGTCGCCAAGCCGATAATGCCCGCGCCTGCGATAACAACGCTCGACGACGTATCCCCTGTGCCGCCCTCAGTTGTCGAGGCGGCACCCATAGCGGCAGCATTCACTGCCATTCCTCCCTCCGGCGGCATAACCCGCATCAGGTAAAAGCGGTCGGCGTTATTCGCCCTCTCAGCCAGCGGCATCTCATCGATACCGAGTACGGCTCCCGCGGAACGTGGTACTCCCCCATCATATGACTTCGGACTCACCGCCACGACACCGCATCCCCAACCTCGCCTAACATGGGGACATGAACGCCTCATCAGCTGCCACTCGCACAACACGACGCGCCCTGCTTGCCGACGCCCGCCTGTACCTCTGCACCGACTCGCGCGCATCCCGCGGTGATCTGCGCGAATTCCTGCACGCCTGTTACGAAGGCGGCACCGACATCATCCAGCTGCGCGACAAGAAAGTCGACACCCGCGACGAGATTGTCGCTGTGGAGACCCTCGCCGAGGTCGCCGCTGAACACGGCAAGCTCTTCGCCGTCAATGACCGCGCCGACATTGCCGCACTGACCGGCGCAGACATCCTGCATGTGGGCCAGGAGGACCTCACAACCGAGCAGGCCCGCCAGATCGTTGGCCCCGAGGTTCTCATCGGCCGCTCCAACCGAAATCTGGACATGTTCGCCGCCTCGCTTGCCGACGATGGCATCGATTACGCGGTGATCGGTCCGGTGTATGCCACCCCGACAAAGCCCGACCGTCAGCCCGTCGGAGTCGAGATGGTCCGTGAAGCTGCGGCACTCGTGCGGAGGGCGCGTGCACAGGGTTCTGCGGAGTCCCACCAGGATTCCGTGGCCGATATTGTGCGCCCGCACGACCGCGGCGCAAGTGACCCCGTCAAGCCATGGTGGGCAATTGGCGGTATCAACGCCGAGACCGCCAATGCGGTTATCGCCGCTGGTGCGGAGCGCATTGTGGTGGTTCGCGCACTGACCGAGGCAGAAAATCCGGAAGAGGCAGCTCGTGCCCTGCGCGCTGCGGTTACGAACGGTCGCTGAGTTTCGTGGGTTAAGTAGCAAAAGTGTGGGTTAATAGGCAAAAAGTGTGTCCGCTCGGCGTGTCGCTGGGTGGGCACCATTTGCTATCTAGCCCTACTTTGCCCCAATGCGAGTTAGTGACTGCGTTTATGACAAAATTGGCCCAAAAATGGCCTGAAAGCGTCATAAACTCGCACAGTTTCACATTTGCAGCCCGTTGAGCTGGGCGTGGACCCCGCCTTTCCACACTGTTGGTCGTTGATTTCCATCGCGACGGAGCCCCGCGTGCACGGACTCCGTCGCTTCCTGTTACTCTCCGGCGAATGTCTCCAACTGCCGAATAGCGCCGGAGACAATCAGGAGATCACCTGCGGAAATGCGGTCGTCGGCAAGCGCAGGGCGGAATCGCTGACCGCGCTTTTGTACGGCGACAACCGTAATCGGTGCGCTCTGGTTAATCTCCGCCACCGTCTTATCCAGGCAGTGGATTGGCGGCGCGACCTTGCCTACTGCGTAATCGCGGTCGAACTCCAGGAAGTCCTGGACCTTGCCGCCGATGAGGTGCGCAATACGACGACCGGTGTCGGCCTCCGGGCGAATGACGTGGTGCACACCAATCTGGCCCAGGATTTTGGCGTGGGCCTGGTTATCGGCCTTTGCCCAAATCATGGGCACCCCCATATCCACCAGCGCAGACGCGGTCAGCAATGAAGCCTCAATGTCACTGCCGATGGCGATAACAACACGTTCGGCTTCATCGACACCGAGCTGCTTCAGTACCTCCGGCATGGTGGTGTCGGCGGTGACCACGTGGTCGAAGGTCGAGGACAGCTCCTGAACCACCTTTTCGCGATGGTCTACGCAGAGAACCTCGATACCGCCAGCGACCAGCTCCTCGCCGAGTGCCTGTCCGAAACGCCCCATACCGAGGATGACAACAGGCGAAGAGCTGGCTTGGTTGGAGAAATGATCTGCAAAACCAGCAAACGGGTTGAATTTCGAGTTAGCCAATGAAGGGCCTTTCTTCTGGATATTCGTAGACGCGCTGGCGTGGGCGGGCGGCCAAGGCCGTCGCCAAGGCGATTGGGCCAACACGTCCGGTGAACATCAGCACGATGAAGATTGCCTGTGCTGCCACCGGCAGGTCGGCGGTAATACCTGTGGAAAGGCCTACCGTGGCGAAAGCACTGATTACTTCAAAAAGAATTTGGTCAGTAGAAAACTGTGGTGCTAGGAAACTGACGGCGATTACTGCCAGGAATACCTGGCCGATACCGAAGGCAAGGACTACGAGAGCCTGGCGCAGCACCTTTGGGTTGAGGCGCCGCCTAGCCACGGACACGGAGGTGTCACCGCGAATCTCCGCGAGAACAGCGGCGAGAATGACGGCCGACGTCGTGATTTTCACGCCACCTGCAGTACCGCCGGTGCCACCACCAATGAACATGAGGAAGTCAGTGCCCAGCAGTGTCGATGGATGGAACTCCGCGTAATCGAGCGCGTTGAACCCCGCGGTACGCGGGCTCACACCAGCGAAGAATGAGTTGAGTATCTTCTCCCCCGCGGTGAATCCAGACATGGCATTGGACCACTCCCCAAAAGCCACCATGAGCGTACCCAAAGCAATCAGCAGAATCGTGCCTTTAATGGTGAAGCGAGTAGTCAGCGACCAGCGTTTAGGCAGCTGTCCTCGAGTGCAGACACTAAGCCACGCTTTGCCGTGCCGCCAGGCCTCGAGCAAAACAGGAAAACCCAGACCACCCACGATGAGGGCGAAGGCCAGTGGCAAAAGCACCCAGGCATCGCTATAGAACCCGATGACATTGTCGGTATACAGAGCGAAACCGGCGTTGTTGAAGCTTGAGATGGCATGGAACAAGCCTTCCCATGCAGCCTTTCCCCAGCCATACCCGTATCCGGAGTGGAACCGCAGCGTAAGTGCCACTGCCACCACAAACTCCACCAACAGAGTGAAGCTAACGGCAGCACGGACAACCCACGAAATCTCGCCCATATCCATACCGCGGCCTTCAACGCGGGCACCGGCACGGCGGTTCAGGCCGAGCCTTCCTGCTACGAAGAGGCCGAAAAGTGAAGCCAAGGTCATGAACCCGAGACCACCCAGCTGAATCAACAACATGATGACGACCTTGCCGAAGGTTGACCAATGGGTGGCCGTATCTACGGTGATCAGGCCGGTCAGGCTTGTTGCCGAGGTGGCTGTGAACAGCGCATCAGACAGCGCCGTGGGCAAACACATATCCCCAGGGCTCGGGGCGCACTGCCCCGTAGGATGGCTATTGACCGCCGAAATCGGCAGCATTAACAAAACCGTGCCAGCGGTTATCAAGGCGACATAACACCACACCACCAACGTCGTGGGACGAACTCCCCGACGTGTTTTAGTGGCCTGCCGCGACAGCGTAATCACCATCGGAACGTTAGTCCTCGTGGCCAGCGATGTCGAGGGGAATGCTGATATTCCGCCTCTGCATATGCCGGGACTTAGCGGGGAGCTGCTTTACGACCCCAGACACCGTTGCGATATCCCGTACACATTTCGTGCCCCATCCCCGCCCCCACACCCCACCCCGCTTTGGCTACTACGGAAACCTTGAGTTATGGTCAGATTCATGATGACACCCCTGATGAACACACCCGCGCCGTGCGGCGCACAGTGGTGGTGGCTCGCCTAAGTCCGCGAGCAACGTCACGTCATCTCATTAATGTCGACGGCAAACCCGTCAAGTACGAGCTCGCAAGAAGATAAATCTGGCGGGCTCTTTTCTTTTATCGGTTCGGCGAAGAGAACCAGGGCCCGCTGAAATAAACAACAGCAACGAAAGGCTCTCTTCAATGACTGATTACAACCCCAGCGCGGATGCCATCGCCAAGGCTGCAGCACCGACTGCAACCAGGGTGCCGTCGGCAAGCGTTAACGGCGCGGGCGAGGTGCGCGAAACCCTCTTGCCTGCATTTTTCGGTCGCTTCGGCGGACAGGAAGTGCCAGAGTTCCTGCTGCCAGCTCTCGATGAACTGGAAGCGGCTTACATCGAGGCGATGAGCAATCCGGAGTTCCAGCGCGAGCTGGAAGAACTGCGTCGCGATTTCCTCGGCCGCGCGACCCCGCTGTTCGAATGCCGACGTCTATCCACGCCGAACACGACGATTGTGCTCAAGCGCGAGGACTTGAACCACGGCGGCGCGCACAAGGGCAACAACGTGGTCGGCCAGGCGCTGCTGGCAAAGCGCATGGGAAAAACCCGTCTCATTGCTGAGACGGGCGCAGGCCAGCACGGCACGGCCACCGCGATGGCCGCAGCGCTGCTGGGACTTGAGTGCGAGATTTACATGGGCGCGCACGATGTCGCCCGCCAGCACCCCAATGTCGAGCGCATGGAGCTCATGGGCGCGAAGGTCGTTCCCGTCACCACCGGCGAGGCCGGTTTGAAGGATGCTATTGACGAGGCACTGGTCGAGTGGAGCAAGACTCTCGACTCCACTTTCTACCTGCTGGGCACAGCCGCCGGACCGCACCCATTCCCCACTATCGTGCGTGAATTCCAGCAGGTCATCTCGGAGGAGTCACGCAGTCAGATGGCCGAGCGTTACGGCAAGCTTCCCGACGCTGTCATCGCAGCCGTCGGTGGCGGCTCCAACGCCATCGGCGCATTTGCTAACTACATCGACGACTCCGATGTCGCCCTCATTGGCGTCGAACCCGCAGGTGAGGGTCTCGACACCGACCGTCACGGCGCGCCCATCAATGCGGGCAAGACTGGTGTCCTTCACGGCATGCGCTCATTTGTCATGCTTTCCGACGACGGCGAGGTGTTGCCATCGCACTCCATCTCGGCGGGCTTGGATTACCCGTCTGTTGGCCCGGAGCACGGCATGCTGAAGGAGAATGGCCGCGCCAGCTATGTCGGAATTACCGACGAGGAGGCGCTGGAAGCGTTCCAGCTGCTCAGCCGCATGGAGGGCATTATTCCGGCGATGGAATCCTCGCATGCGCTGGCGCAGGCCATTAAGATTGCGCGACTCCGTGAAACCGACCCTGCCGCTGTTAGCGAGCTCGGGCTGCCGGTTCACGAAGGCGATGAGCCTTTGCTGTTGCTCGTGAACCTGTCGGGTCGCGGTGATAAGGATATGGAGCAGGTCCGGGAGTTCCTGAACCAGTAGGAATAACCAGTAGGGATTGCTTCCCCACTAGCTGCCTAGCAGGAATCGGACCAAAGCTAATTCTTGTTAGGCAGCACGGCGATCGTCGGCGGCGATGCCCTGCTTCGGGTTCGCCTCCACGATGGCTTCGGCAAGCAGCGATGCCAGCGCATCCTGCTTGGATTCCTTGCCGTCCTGGAAAATCGGGGACACAGTATCCATAATCTCGTTGAATGCGTTCATCAGAGGTCACCTCTCTTAAGATCTCTTTGATCTTTATTGTTGGACTTCTCCAACCGATTCTTTGCGATTCCGCAGTTGAAACGTCGTTTCATCGAATCGTTTGGAACTTATGACTTGCAACCGTAGACGACAACACAAGACCTGGCAAGCGCTAAACTCTATTTTTAGTTAACCTTTTGTTAACTTTTGGACGCTTTTTAGCTCAGGCACTGAGCCACAAACAGCGCCCCTCGACGCCGCCCCATACCTCGCTTTACTGCCGTTGATAACGGCTTCAAAAATCACGCTTTTACACAACCAAAAACAGGGCGCGGAAGTCTCTTTTGGTCAGACATAAACTATCCCCACTAAAAGCGCTTGCAGCCAACATTGAATGTGGGTTACACACCGCGCTCAATCGTCACCCCACGCAGGGATAGCCGCCAGTTCCTCAGAGGTCAACCCCATCGACAATTAAAGAAAAAGGGGCCCCTGCCAGCGGAAATAGACCACCGACAGAGCTGCCGGCTGTCAAAGATGCTGCCGCGAAGGCCACCCCACCCCACTATCGACCCAACCCCAGCCTCACTTGATGTGACCGCAGCCACAGAACCCTCAATCTGAGGCAGTTTTTCCGCCTTTACAGCAAACCGGCGATCAAGAAAACAGAGCCCCAACGGCCCCTTCCAGGAATGCCCCCAACATCGGCTCTACCAGCGACCGTCGGTAGAGGGTTTAAAGCAGCGATTCGCCCGTCGAGCACCCTATCTCGCCCGACTGAAAACACCCCTAAAAGGGTGAGGTAAATCACACCGCGAGCGCCACTAAAAGCCGTTTTAACGACGATCAGTGAACACCCCAATACGCCGAACAGCCTCTTCCATCTCGGACGTCTCACCGGCGAAGCAGAGGCGAACCCACTGATGGCCGTTCTCTGTGTCGAAGTCGATTCCAGGGGCAACGGCCACGCCCGTTGCGGCCAACAGTTCCCGAGCCCAAGTCATGGAGTCGACGGAGTTCGGGTCGTCGTAAAGCCCTGCGATATTGGCGTAGATATAGAAACCGCCGTCGGGTGGGGCGATATTACCGAGACCGACGCGGGGCAGCCCCTCGAGCAAAACGTCGCGGTTGCGTGCGTAACGCGTCACGTGCGAATTGAGCTCGGCAATGGACTCGGGGCTGAACGCTTCCACCGCCGCTGCCTGCGAAATTGCCGGTGGACAGACAGTGAGGTTGGCTTCGAGGCGATCAAGCGGCGCACGCAGCCACTTGGGAACGATTAGCCAGCCAACGCGCCAGCCGGTCATCGAGAAGTACTTACTGACACTGCCGACCACGACCGCCGCGTCGGAGAACTCGCGTGCAGACGCACACTGTCGGCCATAAGTAATGCCGTGATAAATCTCGTCGGAAATGAGCAGGCAATCGTGCTGCTCACACCACTTCGCAATGGCACGCAGCTCGTCGGCATCGATAATGGTGCCAGTGGGGTTGTCCGGGCTGGTGACAATCACGGCCTTGGGCACGCGCGGAAGTGCCTCCAGGTGTTGGGCGGTGAGTTGGAAACGAGTCTCAGGACCACAGTCAATCTCGACAATGTTGGCGCCGAGCGCCTGCAGCGTATTGCGGTATGCGGGATAGCCCGGGCGCGCGAGCACGATGTCGTCGCCAACATCGAGGGCTGCGAGGAAGAGCGCTACGAAACCGCCGGAAGAACCGGTAGTGATGACAACATCAGCGGCTTCCGTGGCCGTGCCGTAGTTTTCACGATGCCAGGCGGCGATGGTTGCACGCAGCTCAGGCGTGCCGACGGCCGCTGTGTAGCCCAGAACCTGATTTTCTAAATCAGCACGCGCACGGGCAATCGCGGCAGCCGGGGCCGCGGTCGCGGGCTGTCCCACGCAGAGGAATAGAGCGTCACCGTGAGTGCGCTGACGCTCCTGTGCGAGCGCGAGAACATCCATCACATGGAAGGGTGCGACCTCACAACGGCGGGATGCTAGGTCGCGCTGGGGCTGGGATGCCTGCGGTGACTGCGAGGAGTTTAACGGCTGCGGTGACTGCGACGACTTTGGCGACTGCGGAGATTCGGCGTGCATACCTTCATCTTTGCAGCCGCCGAGGCCACCCGGGAAATCCAGTTCATCCCGGGTGGGTGCACCAGTGAGGCATCCGAGTGCAGCCGGACCACCTCAAGCATTATTTAGATGGAAATACGGCCCTCAACTGCAGGTAGTGCAATGTCGGTGCGGTAGTGCGAGCCCTCGAGCTTAATGGTCTTGATGGTCTCGTACGCCTTGTCGCGGGCCTCTTCCAGCGTGTCACCAACGCCGATGACGTTGAGCACACGGCCACCAGCGGAGACCAGCTCACCCGCAGCATTGCGGGCAGTACCTGCGTGGAGAATGCCATCTGCCTCACGGCCAGGCTCTGCACCTTCAATGACATCACCCGTGCGCGTCGACACCGGGTAGCCTTCAGCGGCCAGCACAACAGTCAGAGCGTAACCATCACGCCAAGACAGCGGACCGAAGTCCGCCAATGTTCCGGTAGCAGCGGCGTTGAGCAGCTGCGCCACCGGGGACTCCAGCAGCGCCAGCACGGCCTGGGTCTCCGGGTCACCGAAACGGCAGTTGAACTCAATGACAGCCGGGCCGTCCTCGCCCCAGGCCAGACCTGCGTACAGCAGACCCTGGAACGGGCAACCGCGAGCGGCCATCTCACGAGCGACCGGCTCGCAGACCTCGGTGACAATGCGCTCAGTTGCGCCTTCCGGCAGCCAGGACAGCGGGCTGTAAGCACCCATGCCACCGGTGTTCGGCCCCTCGTCGTTATTACCGACGCGCTTGTGGTCCTGAGCCGGCAACAGCGGGACGACGATTTCGCCGTCGACCAGGCAGAACAGGGAAACTTCCGGGCCGTCCAGGAAGGACTCCAGCAGCACCGGGTTACCGGCGGCCAGAACAGCCTTTGCGTGTTCGAGAGCTTCAGCGCGGTCCTTAGTGACCACGACTCCCTTGCCAGCAGCCAGACCGTCATCCTTCACGACCCAGTTCGGGCCAAAGCGGTCAATGGCGGCCTCGATGTCTTCGTCGGAGGCCTCCGGCTGGATGGCCTCTGCCGAGGCGGTCTTTACCCCAGCTGCCTTCATGACGTCCTTAGCGAAAGCCTTGGACCCCTCAATCCGAGCTGCGTCAGCGTTCGGTCCGAAGACTGCGAAACCAGCGTCGCGCAGCGCGTCTGCCACACCCGCGACCAGCGGAACCTCAGGGCCAATAACAACCAAATCGGCCCCAATTTCCTTGGCCAGCGCAACAGCGCCAGCGGGGTCATCCACGACCAGTGGATGCATGGTTGCAATTTCACTCATACCCGCATTACCAGGGGCTACGTGAAGATCAGTAGCCTGCGGGTCCTTACTCATTGCGTACAACAGGGCGTGCTCACGGGCACCGGAGCCAATTACGAGGATGCGCATAGCAATCATCTTACTAATCAGCCCGGATAACTCTCATCGCACCCAACCCCTCAATCCGCTATTCGGGTTACCCTTGGCACATGAGCACAGTATTTACCAAAATCATCAACGGTGAACTCCCCGGTCGTTTTGTCTACCGCGATGACAAGGTCGTCGCATTTTTGACCATCGAGCCAATTGCGCCTGGTCATACGCTGGTCGTCCCTGTTGAAGAGGTGGACAAGTGGACGGACGCCTCGCCTGAGCTATGGGCCCACCTCAATGAGGTTGCCCAGAAGGTTGGTCAGGCTGTTGTCTCCGCTTTTGACGCTCCGCGTGCTGGCTACCTCATCGCCGGCTTCGAGGTTCCGCACACGCACATTCATATCTTCCCTGCCCACGATATGTCCGGGTACAACCTACAGTCGGTAGATCGCAATCCTTCCGCAGAGTCCATGGATGAGGCCGCCGCCAAGCTACGGAAGGCCCTCGGGACTGACGAAGACGGAAAGTTGGTGCGCTAATCGCCGCTTCAAACGAGGATTTTCGGGAAGAACAACTTCCGGTAGTCCCTGCCCCTGAAGCGCAGGAACCGGAGGCGCAACAACCGGCTGCAGCTGAAGGATCAGCATCGCTCCCCTATGCCATCTTCCGTCCGCTGCGCGGTGTTTTCGAAGATAACTGGGGAGCCAAAGTGTCCAAATCCCGGCCGTGGCCGGTCATCCTCCTGCATGGAACAGGCCAGGTCAAGGGCATTTGGGAGACCCTCGGCGGTCAGTTACGGGAGGATGGCTGGGCTGTCTTCGCGCCAGATTTTGGGCACCGTGCAACAGACCCCATCAATCAGTCCATCGACATGCTCGTGCCTTACATCAAGGCTGTCCTGCACGCCACTGACGCAAAGCACGCCGTTATCGTGGGGCACTCGCAAGGCGGCTTAATTGCCACCCTGCTTTCTCTGCGCATTTCCAAGTACATCAAGCATGTTGTCTGCCTTGCCGCGCCCAATCACGGCACCAATCTGGGCGGCATCGCTTCCAGTATCACTAAGATCCCCGGCACAAAGTCGCTGATGAGCAACTTTGTGCAGAGCTATTGGGGCGTTTCCGGTTTGGAACAGCTCACGGGTTCAAAGATGGTTTTGAACTCCAATTCCCACGATATCCTCGGTCCCGGTGTTACTTACACCTGCATTGCCACCAAGTATGACCAGCTCATTTCCCCTCCACAGTCCTGTTTCTTGGATGATGGTGACACAGGCATGGTCACCAATCTCTATGTGCAGGACACGTTCCCTCAAGCCATCGTTTTGCATGAGCAGATGGCGCACGATTGGCGCCCCCGCGCGCTTACTCGCGAGGCACTATTCAAGCTGGTAGGCGAGGATTTTGACCCAATCGAGCATGCGGAATAGACCGCTCCTAACGCGGATTTTCCCACCGACAGCCGCACATCCGTCCCTGCCAAATCCAAGTCCAGCGTCGGGGGACCTCAGAGACCCCGTTCCGGTTATCGCACTTCATGGCACGCTCGATAGTCCCGGCGCGTGGGCACCGCTTGCCGACGGACTCCGTGCCCGCGGCCGCCGAGTCTATGTACCGGCCTACGGAGACCGTGGCACTGCTGCCCTCGTAGATTCTGTCGCCGAAGTCGAGGCCTATATCAACGGAGTCTGCACTGAAACGAACTCGGACACGGTCGATATTGTGGCTCACTCGCAGGGTGGGCTACTGGCTTTCCTGCTGTTTACGCGTCTTGCAAACCATGAATGCGAGCGTTTTTCGTTTCGACGTGTCATCAGTGTGTCGGGCTCTGTCGGCGGTGTAAATCTGACTGAGATCTCCCGCATTTTGGGCTGGTGGAATGGGGCTCCTGCCCGCTGGCTAATGGGACAGGCTTTAGCCGATCAAATTGCGGTAGCGGCAGGACAATATGAACTTCCTGCAGCCAACACTGCCCCACACCTCCGAAGGCGCAAGGCAGCCACACCTGACTGGATTAATGTCATCAGCCACCATGACAACCTGGTCATTCCGTGGTCCGATACCGCGCAGAGCTTCCTGCCGGACAGTCGAGCTGTTTTGCTCGAAACCGAGCTGGAGGGCAGGTCTGTTGCGCATTGGAAGCAGCAAACAGACCCCGAAGTGATCGAACTGATCACTCGGCTATTGGCGTAGAGCTTCGACCTAGAACTTGGTCAGCGACTCGCGCGCGGTGACGACATCCGCAAGCAGCTGCTGCGCGGCTGGCGAGGGGTTATCGGAGGTGAGGGCCTCGATGACGACGTCGGGAAGCCCTGCGGCGCGGTAGTCGTCGACAGTGACATCGCCGTACTCGAGGACCCCGTGGAGCCATGCGACTGCACGCGACTCTGGTGAAATGCAGCGTCGTGCGGTGCGTTCCTGCTGGACGAGCACATCACGGTTTTCCACCCCGCGCATCCCCAGCCGTGCAAGAGTGCGAGCAGCAGAGATGAGGTTCTCACCGGCAACACAATCCTGCTGGTTCGGATTGGCCGGCGGCTTCTTACGACCACGACGGCGCACGTAGAGCTCCTGCTGACCAATACCGACCAGGGAGCCATCGCGGTTTCGGATTACAGAGGTGTATGGAACGACCGTCGAATAGCCACCTTCAGTTTCGGCCTTAAGCTTTTCGACCATCTCATCCGGCACCTCTACCTCAAGGTACGCACCATTCTTACCCGGCCGGATAAATTCAAACGACCCAGTTCGCGTCCACGCCTCGTACTTCTTGACATCCAGACGCTGCATAACCAGCGTGCCAAACAGCACATCCGTCATCGAAAACAGTGCACCGCCAAATGCCGCGCCATGCATATTCGCAGTCAGAGCGTTTAGGCGCAGCTCCAATCGCCCCTCAGACCAGTCATCCGCAATCTCAGTGATACGGATGCCGGTGCCAAACAGCGGCGGCCAAATGTTCAGCAAGAACTTTGCCTTAGCCGGGGACATCTCTTTCTCAGCAAGTTTGTACAGGGTGCGTCGCAGCGATGGACCAATAGACATAACTACTTACATTAGGTGTTGACCGGGCGAACGCGGGCATTATTGTCAGAAAACAAAAGTGTGTCAGCTTCAGCACATGCTTTACGACGGTTCCCGCGCCCCACCTTTTATTAAGACAGCGACTATTTCAGCGACTATTTAGGCAGCAAACCGTTCCGCCAGCGTATTGACGCGCAGAGTGAAGAAATCCCGCAATTCCGCGTAGCGGGAATAACCATAAATCCCGCGGTCAGCTGGGTCATCATATTCCCAGCGCTCAGTCTCTACATCTGGCGCGATGTAGTCCGAAACGTCGATTTTCCCCACAACAATGACCACATCCGCACTGTCTGCGAGAGACGGCGTGAGTTGATGAGGATCGCCATCGCACCGTGCCCCCACCTCACAGAGCGCACGCCGCGCGTCTTCATCCAGACCGCGGTCATCATCATCGATGCTGATACCTGCTGACAACACTGTCAGGCCTGGGGCAGCTTGCCGCAGCAGCCCTTCTAGTACGCGTGAGAGTCCCATGTTTGAACTACTGACAAAGAGCACCTCTGACATGGCTCTATCGTAGAATATTTTTCTCGGAGAAATCACCCCAGCTTGTGGGGTTTTCTGGAAGGTTTTGCAGAAAAATGCCAAAAGCGCCCATAGCGCAGGCCCTTCCCCGAGACCAGCCCTATCGACGCTTATGACTTAAGAACAAAGTCCACTTTACATGCGCATGTAACCCCTGTGAAGCGTGGGGCTAGAGTTGCAGATGTGAAAGCTCCGTGGCCTGTGATTTTCCGGCTGTCGGCGTTGCGCTGTCCTGCTGTCGGTGTTGCGCTGTCCTGCTGGCGGCGTTGCGCTGTCCTATCGATGCAATATTCACCTATCGATACGCAGCAGCGTGGCCATAAGTGAATAGCTCATCCATATGTTGACCGGGACTTCCGACAACGTGCGCATAAGTGAAAGAAAATTCCCCCGCCCCAGCCCCCGACAGGCATTTGCCCTTTAATCAGTCTTCAAACGCACCCTTTGTTCCCCGCCCGACCTCCTTAAACCGGATAAAATTGGCGGGGCCGATCGCTCGCGAATAGGAGAATCACCGTGACCGACTCTCGCGATATTAAACCTTTTGCATCCAACCGCGGCCCCAAAGTGACCTCCATCGGTGCCATCATCGGCGCAGCAGCAGTGGGCGGCCTGCTTCTCGGAGGTGTCGGTGCGGGCACCTGCTTGGCGGTCTTTGATTCGCCCGAGCGCTCTGACTACGTCATGCAGCCCGCGCAGCGTGAGGTGCAGGCTGACATCATGGACTCAGACGATGTGCTCACCCCGGAGGAAGAACAGCGCATGCTTCGCGATGTCTCCCGGATCGCCGCCCCTGACGTGGTCCAAGGGCTGCACTACATGGTCTTTGCCGAGAACAAGGAAAACGTTAATGACTCCGTAGAGGAGTACCTGCGCGATAACCACCAGGAGCTCATCGGCAAGGATAAGTTTGCTGATGGCCAGGTCTTCGTCGGCGTGGGCCTTGATCCGCGCCAAGCCTTCGTCTTCGCGGGTGAGGACGTGGCTGCTCAAATGAAGCTACGCAAGAATGACAGCCATCTGAAACAGTCCATCGAAGCAATTAAGCCGGGCGTGCGGGATGACAACATTCCTGCTGGCCTCTTTGCTGGCGCAGCGGCTGCAATCGACGTAGACCGTGCTGCGGATACTCAGTACGAGGGCGCAAAAGAGGACCGGATGGCGGCGGCCGTTGGCCTCGGGGTGGCGGGCCTGAGCGTTGGCGGCGCTGGTGTCGGCCTCGCCGGCGGTGTACGCCGCAGCCGGCAGAAGAAGACACAGCAGGCACGCGAGGACTGGGACTACGTGTCGCAGACCTACACCGATGTGGCGCAACGGCTAAGGGAGATTGATATTCGAGCGCACTCGCTCCAATCAGGGCTGGTGGATGAGCGCCTGCGCCAGGACTGGGAGGGTTTGCGCGATGACTTCCTAGCAATCGATAGCCAGGTTGGTTTCCTCATGTCGATTCCGGCGGATGCGCCAGATGAGCAATTCCGCTCACACTCCGAGCTCATCGCCAACGCGCGCCAACTGTGCGAGCGCGTGGAAACCGCTGAGGCCAATATTGAAAAGCTGCACCGCATTGAGAACGCTGATGCGGATGCTCGCCGCTATGAACTCTACGAGCTGGAGAAGGATCTGGCACAGGCAGGCTACTTGGCCGCAAGCATCGACTCGGCGCTTGAGCGCCACGCGAAGGAGTTGGAAGATGCCGCCACTGAATTATCCAAGGAACCACACCATCCGCAGTTCATGGAGCGCTACCTAGAACTCTTGGATCGCTCCGCGCTCTTGTCGGAGCACGTGCAGTCCCAGCTGCAGAAGCGCAATGAGGCCGACGAGCGCCCCGAGCGCACGCGCATCTACGACTCTGATTTCTTCGCTGGCTCTGGCTACCACGGCTACGTGCCCTTCTATGTCGTGAGCACCTGGGATAGCGATGCCACCACTGCCCGCGACAGCTCTTCCAGTAGCGGTGGCGTCAACAGCGGGTTTAGCTCAGGGTTTTCCGGTTCAGGCGGTTCTTCCAGCTTCTAAGCCGACTTACGGGACAGAGGGGATGCGGACGTTCTGTTAGACGATTTCACCCCTCACGCTACTTAACCCCTACATTTTCCCCTTTAAACCAAAGAACCCCAGGCCGGAAAACTTCCTGACCTGGAGTTTTGGAGCCGGAAACGGGACTCGAACCCGTAACCTACCGTTAGGGTACCCTGTAAAGGTTTGACCTATAATGCCATTTATGCCTGTCAAAGCCGTTTCTCGCGCCACACAGGGACACCTCCCCTACTAGTTTTTGAGGAAAGTCTTTGGGGAAGTGCGGAGTTTTCCGAAGTAGACCCGCAGCTGGACATACGCCACAGCCTGAGTACAAGACTTAACCGGCGGTGGCTACACGGTGTCGACTAGGGGCCACACACCCCTTGCCCCAGCAACCCCTGCCCGTCGCACCCCTACCCCCCACGCATAAAAATGGACTGGGATTGCCCCCAACCCCTCAATTCCGGTTACTGCTCCTGCCACCCCACGTCGTCGGGTGTGACATCCCGGCGCGGGCCCAGTCGCGCAGCGCTCGCCACTGGTATCTCGGATGCAGTACCGCAGATACCCGTCGAAGAGCTGGACGCCTATCTACCAGTCCCGCAGCAGCCCGCCACTCTGCAAATCCCACAACCCCGACCCATCAGCTAGGGCTTTGTCATGCCTTCTGCACCGAGGCAGACGCTCATACCCTTCGACAGGCCGGCGAGGCGGTAGGCGGCTAGCGGGTCCCAGGCACCCGCGGCAAGCCGCCCGGCGCGGGCAACGGCGCCCCTCAATGGGCGAACACAATTGGTAAATTGGTCGTTTCAGGCTATCAATAGTGTCGCAATGAGAGCGCCTAGTGAAATAGCGAGCATCCCTAAGCAATTGACCCAAAACTCGCTACCTAGAAACTTGGCTCGGATATGTGCGATTGCTGCGGTGCAGAAGTAGGCAATGACTCCAACCATCGTCGCTATTCCAATGCCTGGTATCCAGAGCCCAATAATGAGTCCACTTGCTGCTAGGCACTTGATAACGATAAGAGCCCACCACCACTCTGTAGGAAGTCGTACTCCTCTGAGGCAGGCCTCGATGAATGCTACGGGTTTGAGCGAGAGTACCGCGTCTCCGAACAAAATGGCTGCAAGAATGATGGAGGGCCAAGCAGGCGAAGATTCGAGAATCATTATTTTACTCCGTACGCGATTTTAAGACGGGAGATGGAACTGTTCGCGTGAATGGATAGTTCGTCGGTGTCGTATGCACCGGCAGCCCAGCCAAGAAGCAACCCAAGATAAATGTTGTAAAGGATTGTCGCGAACTCTTTAGCGTCATCTTTAGGGAGCATATTGCCTAGGCGCAACACGATTTCACCTACCAAGAGAGTTCGAAGCTCGTTGAGAATCTCTCCGTTGTCTCCCTGTGTGATTAGGGCAGCGCCATACGCTTTCGATAATTCTTCCTGCCCAGTAAACATTTTCAGGAAAGGAGCGAGAACGTCGAGAAGGTTGTCTGATTGTCCACGGAGCTCATCGTGCATGACGGTGATTCGATGTCCGATGGTCTGAATCAACAGCGACTGCTTGCTCCCGACGTTCATAACGGTTCCAACGCTGACGTTAGCTTTCTGCGCGATGGCACGCACATTTGTATCCGCGTACCCGACTGACACAAAAAGGGCATAGGCGGTATCCAAGACTTTATTGCGCGTCGCCTCCTTTTGAGTAGCACGACTTGATTGCACTTGTTCACTGAACATGTTCAAATCGTATCGCTACATCAATCTACGGTCAAGTAGCGATGTGGTTATCCAAGTACATTGCTGTCATGAGAGGCGAGCGGGTTTCCTGCTTACAAGGAGGAAAGTTATAGCTGATCGTCACACACCTACATGTTTTTGCCAGACCAGCTTCTCGGGCCAATAGACTCAAGGATTGCCGAGCGCTTGGCCGATAAGCCTACGAGCTTGTTCCACGGCCAACGCACGACAGGGGCACCGACGACGCGGGTACTGCCTATGCGTGACGACCCATCCGGCACATACCCCCACCCTGGCAAAACTCTGGCCGGGCTCTAACATGGGCAGGCTTGCCGCACCTCGCCGGCGACGATGTGGCGCAGGCCGACCGGGAGCTGCTGCCTGCGGTGATTTCCTATCACGACCTCCGTCACACGGTAGCGACCGCCATGGCTGCAACGGGCAACGCGGCGCTGGCCACCTTGCAACTGGGCCATGCCTCCGCCTCGACTACGGAGGCCGCCTACATCAACCGCGCGGGAGATGTTGACAACTCCGCAATCATTGAAGCGTTCGCTGCCGACGCGCTGGCAATTTTCGGCGGCTAGTCGCTGCCCTCCTGCCGCCGCCCCTGCGCCCTCTTGGCGGGTTAAGTAAAGAAAAGTGTGTCCGCATGCC
>NZ_KV799356.1:0-31158 GCF_001809925.1 Corynebacterium sp. HMSC064H12
CATGCGGACACACTTTTCTTTACTTAACCCGGGGATGCGGGGCGGGGGTTTGGGGTAGGGGCTCGAGTGAGGGGCTCTGGATTAAGCGGGGGCAGGGGCTCGAGTTAGAGGCTCGAGTTAGAGGTCAGCCACTCATCGATGAGCTATTCACTTATGGTTCCGCTGGGGCTCATCGATAAGTGAATAGATTATCCATAAGTGCGCGCCAAATGTCTGCAAACGTGACAAGAAATACCACTGCCTACCTGCTGATTTGTGCTTAGTGGTGATTTCGGGTTAATCTTTGCAAGGCTTCACGGAGAGCACAGAGCGAAACGAAGCGGTCAACAATTGGCCACAGAGTTACGTGCTGGGTTTAACGGATGCTGATGCCCCCTTAGCTCAGTCGGCAGAGCGTTTCCATGGTAAGGAAAAGGTCGACAGTTCGATTCTGTCAGGGGGCTCTGTTCTTTTATACGGACTTATGTCCGGTAGAGAATAGGGGCGATGTAGCTCAGATGGTGAGAGCGCACGACTCATAATCGTGAGGTCGGGGGTTCGATCCCCCCCATCGCTACTACGGACAGTGATGTTCGTCGAACCCCGCCTTGATTATGCAGCAATGCAGTAAGGTGGGACATTGTCAGCTAAGGACTGAGAAGTTCTTTCGCTGGTGGTGAAGGGGCGTGGCTCAATTGGTAGAGCAGCGGTCTCCAAAACCGCAGGTTGCAGGTTCGAGTCCTGTCGCCCCTGCAAGTACCCGTCATCCAGGGCGTATGAAAATGTGTCTGGGTGGCGGGTTTTTCGTTTATGTTCGGTGGCGGTGGGGCAATGCGAGTTACTGACTGCGTTTATGACAAAAACAGCCCGAAAAATGGCTTGAAAGTGTCATAAACCCATACAGTTTCACATTTGCAGCCCCAAGTTCGCATCCCCAAGCGAGCAGCCCCAGCGAGCAGACCGAGCTAGCAGCCCGTAGCTCTTTGGGGTTGTCAGAATCGAATCTCGAAGCCTGCGGTTCCCACGAAGGGCATTTCTTCGATAGTGTGGATTATCGGCTAGAATTTACGCACTGAACCAGACTTGCTCTGCACAGTGGGGGCTTGGCTCCGGAGAACTTCCCCGGAGTTTGCCCTTGAAGAATTCACGTTTGAGTTTCACTGTGCAGTATCTTTAGGTCTCATATGCACGAAGTAGCGAAGGAGCATCGTGTCTGAGGAAAACCAGACTTTCCAGGCGGCGGCTCGCCCGTCCGGTAAGCGCCAGGCGACGGGCGCGCAGACCACCGTGGCGAAGAAGCCTGCGCGTGAGAAGGAGACCAACGAGCTTTCGACTCGTAACCCTTTGGTTTTCATCAAGCAGGTTGTTGACGAGCTGCGCAAGGTGATTTGGCCGACCGGCCGCCAGATGGTCACCTACAGCATCATCGTGATTCTGTTCTTGATTGCCATGATCGTTCTCGTGTGGGGTGTGGACACGCTGGCCGGTCTGGGTGTCCGATCGGTGTTGGGTAAGTAATCGGTTATACTGTTTCGCAGTGATGCTTTTCATCCCGCCTCCGAGTTCCGGACGGCGGGATTATTCGTTAGCGCAGCTGGTGTCTGGCTGTGCGAAGTGATTGCGGATGGCATATTGGCTCTTAGGACTCTTTAGGCGAAGATGCCAATGTCGCGAACCGTTGATGTAGATACAAGAGGGGTTAGCACGACATGAATGATGGTCAGAATATTTTCTCCGACGCCCAGTCCGCGGATGCTGCCGCAACTGAGCAGGATGCGCAGGACGCACCGGCTCAGGTAGAAGCTTCGGCCGAGGGTGCAGTCGCAGCCGCAGCCGACGCAGCCGCAGCTGACACTGCTGCAGCAGAAGCAGCGCCGGCAGAGGAGACTGCCGCTGACGCTGAGGCACAGGCAGCTGCTGACGCAGATGCCGAGTACCGTAAGCGCCTGCGCGAGTTCCAGCGTGAGCTCAAGCGTCGTCCGGGCGACTGGTACATCATCCAGTGCTACTCCGGCTACGAGAACAAGGTGAAGACCAACCTGGAAATGCGCGCCCAGACCATGGGTGTCGATGAGCAGATCCACGAGGTCATCGTTCCGGTTGAGGAAGTCGAAGAGCGCAAGGACGACGGCAAGAAGAAGATCGTTAAGCGCAAGCTGCTGCCGGGCTACGTTCTGGTTCGTATGAGCCTGGATGACCCGTCCTGGTCCGTCGTCCGCGACACCCCGGGTGTTACTTCCTTCGTCGGTAGCGAGGGCCAGCCGTCCAAGGTCAAGATTCGCGAGGTCGCTAAGTTCCTCATGCCGAAGGAGACCATCACCGCGGACGCCGCTGAAGAAGCTGCAAATGCCGACGGTGAGCTGGCTGTCGCAGCGGCGCCGCAGGCGGAGAAGAAGGCCGTCGCCATCGACTATGAGGTCGGCGAGTCCGTCACCATCCTGTCCGGTCCGTTCGCATCTGTGGCTGCGACCATCTCCGAGATCGACCCGGACACCGGCCGCATGAAGGCTCTGGTTTCCATCTTCGGCCGTGAGACCCCGGTCGAGCTGGGCATCGATGAGGTCGAGAAGCTGAACTAGGCCCGACCTCAAGCCAGGCGCAGAGCCAAGCGGAGAGCACCGCCAAGCCAAGCGCCGAGCAAGGCACCAGCTAGCTCGCTCGCGCAACCAATCCGGTAACGGATTTTGATGCACGCCATACGCTGCGGTAACGTAGCCAGGCGTGCATTTTTGTGCCTTGAGCACAGATGCGCCAAGTAATTCGTATCCCCGGTGGCTGGCACCAACTCGATGACCAGCGCCAGCGGCCATGATGGTCGAGGGCGCAAGGGTCGTCGTAAAGCGTCGGCATCCGGACGGGGTGAGTCGCCTTTTCATCGGGGCGGCGTGCCCCGGTAACTAGGAAGTAGGTTAATCCGATGGCTCCGAAGAAGAAGCTTTCTGCGATTATTAAGCTGCAGATTCAGGCTGGTCAGGCTAACCCGGCTCCGCCGGTTGGTCCGGCACTGGGTGCTCATGGTGTCAACATCATGGAGTTCTGCAAGGCTTACAACGCAGCAACTGAGAACCAGCGTGGCAACGTTGTCCCGGTTGAAATCTCTGTCTACGAAGACCGCTCCTTCACCTTCGTTCTGAAGACCCCGCCGGCAGCTAAGCTGCTGCTGAAGGCCGCTGGCATCCAGAAGGGCTCTGGCGTTCCGCACACCAACAAGGTCGGTTCCGTGACCTGGGAGCAGTGCAAGGAAATCGCCGAGCTGAAGAAGCCGGACCTGAACGCTAACGACATCGAGATGGGTGCACGCATCATCGCCGGTACCGCTCGTTCTATGGGCATCACCGTCGAGGGCGCTAAGTAAACCGTCAGCGTTTAGCTGCACCTTCATCAAGTGGTAGGGCCAGCTTCGGCCCGCTACACACCACAATCCAACCATTTCACTTAATTGAGATTGGACTTTTCATGAGCAAGAACTCTAAGGCATACCGCGCCGCCGCCGAGAAGATCGACGCCGGCCGCATCTACTCTCCGCTCGAGGCCGCTAACCTGGCCAAGGAGACCTCCTCCAAGAACTACGACGCCACCATCGACGTCGCCATCCGCCTGGGCGTTGACCCGCGCAAGGCTGACCAGCTGGTTCGCGGCACTGTCTCCCTGCCGAACGGTACCGGTAAGACCGTCCGCGTTGTCGTCTTCGCTGCTGGCGAGAACGCCACCAAGGCTGAAGAGGCTGGCGCTGACTTCGTTGGCTCCGAGGAGCTGATCGAGAAGATTCAGGGCGGTTGGACCGACTTCGACGCTGCTATCGCTACCCCGGACCAGATGGCCAAGGTTGGTCGCGTGGCTCGCATCCTCGGCCCGCGTGGTCTGATGCCGAACCCGAAGACCGGCACCGTTACCCCGGATGTCGCTAAGGCTGTCACCGAGATCAAGGGCGGTAAGATTTCCTTCCGCGTTGACAAGGCTGCAAACCTGCAGGCTGTTATCGGTAAGGCTTCCTTCGACGCTGAGAAGCTGGCCGAGAACTACGGTGCGCTTATCGACGAGCTGATGCGCCTCAAGCCGTCCGCTGCTAAGGGTAAGTACCTGAAGAAGATCACCGTCTCCGCCACCAACGGCCCGGGCATCCCGGTTGACACCAGTGTGATCAAGGACTACACCGCCTAAATCAGCATCAGCCGATAGGCGAGTGTGCTCTTCACGAGTCACTCGAGAGTGACTCTGAGCAAAGCTCTTTAAAACCGCCGCCGCGCGCACTTTCCAGAGTGTGTGAGGTGGCGGTTTTGCATTGGCATAAGGGGTATCGATAGCGCGGTGGGGGCTTGGGCGCGGTAGACGTCGTAAAGCGAATTGCTAATCCAAACAACTAATCCAGGCGAAATGGACTCACAGCCAAAGTTTGTTGCTTAAAATCGCGACTATGACGTTAATTTTGGAACCCGAAGAAGGGCTGGAGGCGCTCGGCGAGATTAATCGCCTGGCGCAGCTCGACGACGGTTCCGGAATTATTGAATCGCAGCTCATCTCGTATCTCGACTCGTTGGGCGACGACGCCTATGACATGCCCTGCCTGCGCATCGCGGGACAGACTCTGCTGGGCGAGGTACTGACGGGGCTAGGGGAGGACGAGCGCGTAGCTGAGGTCCTTCGCCGCAATATCCAGGACTCTGTGGTGCTTCCGGGGATGAGTGAGGAGGAAGCTCTGCAAGCTCGGGCGGCGCAGGTCGTGGTCGTGCGGCTGTTGCGCATCATCGCGCGGATGGAGGCCGTCGAGCTGCGCAATGTCGTGGCGCAGCAGTGCCTGGCATCGCAGATCCCGCCGGTTGTGCGCGTGGCACTGACACTCACCGTGGATATTCTCGACGCCGCCAGATTGGACGCACATCCCGACGACATGGTGCGCGTGGTGCTCGACTACGCCGACCAAGTGCTCTGGCTTGCCGACGACAACCTGAATGCGTACTTTGCCGAGCTCGAGATGATTGTCCAGCAACGTGAGAAGGACCTGGAGTTCGGCCGCTTCGGAGAGCCAGGTGCGGCGCGGTTTGGATAGGCGATTTGGTTAATTGCCAGGGTCTGGTATAAAGTTTCTTCACGAAGTTTGACCGGCTTCCAATCGGTACCAACATCGAGTTGGGAAGATGGAGGTTGGTACTCAAGTTTCACCGAAGACCGTCGGTCATTCGCTTTGAAAGAAGCGGATTGAAGGTTTCATTGTAGGAATACAGTGAGCGGCCCACGCAGGAGGACTTGGAAGCGCTTGCGCAGTTTGACTTCACCTGCTGGCCTTGGGGTTGGCGGAGTTGAAGTGGAACACGCCACAAGAATTGTGCGCCCCATCCTTGTGCGAGGATTGGGGCGTTTGTTGTATTTGCGCAAAAGAATCCTTCACTTGGCCGAGCGGAAAATTGCAAAGACCAGGAAGGAGGCGAGAGTACACATGGCAGCAAATGCTGAGAAGATTGCAGCTGTTGCAGCGCTGAAGCAGGACGTTGAAGAGTCCAACGCTATCGTGCTGACTGAGTACCGCGGCCTGTCCGTTGCGGAAATCACGGAACTGCGTCGCGCCCTCGGTGCTGATGTTAAGTACTCCGTCGCCAAGAACACCATGATCAAGATCGCTGCCGACGAGGCAGGGATTGAGGGTCTTGATGAGCACCTGAACGGCCCGACTGCAGTCGCCTTCATCAAGGGCGAGGCTGTGGATGCGGCTAAGGCGATTAAGAAGTTCGCCGGTGACAACAAGAACCTCGTGATCAAGGGCGGCTACATGGACGGTGCTGCAATGGATGCAGCACAGTTCGAGGCTCTTGCGGATATGGATAACCGTGAGACCACGCTGGCAAAGCTGGCTGGTGCCTTCAACGGCGTTCTGGCGAACGTCGCTGGCCTGCTCGACGCTCCGACCTCCTCGGTTGCCCGCCTTGCTGCGGCACTCGAGGAAAAGAAGTAATCCCGAGCGGCTCGCGATCTACGCGAACTAAATCACGCGAAAAACTTTTCAATATCACTTTGACGGCTTCGACCCCAGGGATCTCTGAGGGGAGCGGCCGCACCACACTCATAGGAGAATATCCATGGCTAAGTACACCACTGAGGAACTGCTCGAGGCTTTCAAGGAAATGACCCTCGTTGAGCTCACCGAGTTCAAGAAGGCTTTCGAGGAAGAGTTCGACGTCACCGCTGCTGCTCCGGTTGCAGTTGCTGCTGCAGGCGCTGCTGGCGGCGAGGCTGCTGCTGAGGAGAAGGACGAGTTCGACGTCGTCCTCGAGGACGCTGGCGCTAAGAAGATCGGCGTTATTAAGGCTGTCCGTGAGATCGTCTCCGGCCTGGGCCTGAAGGAGGCTAAGGAGATGGTTGAGTCCGCTCCGAAGGCTATCCTGGAGGGTGCTTCCAAGGACGACGCTGAGGCTGCTAAGGCTAAGCTGGAAGAGGCTGGCGCAAAGGTTGCCCTCAAGTAATTCAATTACTTGCCTCGGCCCCGGTAGTGGCCTAAAGCTACCAATTCTGACCGCCAGTTCTGGGCTTCGTGCCCGGGGTTGGCGGTTCTTTTGTATCTGGGGCCTTTGCTAACCCACCTGACCCGGGCAAAACCTCACTAATCTCACCCGTCACAGGGAGTTGAGGCAAAAACCAGCCCACTCATTGTCTTGATTACCCTTATTGGCCTGTAAAGTATCTAACATGCTCTCACGGCCGAGAATTTTGTCTATCCTTCTGTTGGGTCTAGGCACCGCACTGCTTGCTGCTGGCATTTTGCTGCCCAAAGTGCTCAATGTTGATCCCAAAATGCCGCTTGACCTGCCGCCGGTGTCGTATACCCTGCGGGCGGAAGACGGCGTATCCACCAGGATTAACGAAGAGGGCAAGCGGGAGGAAGTGCACTCGCCGCTGCAGCGACAGCTCCATGGCGTGCTCATCGAACCCGCGGATGCGGACAAGGTTTCGCTCCGTGTCGGTGTGACTGAAATGCGTGAGCTTCCCCCTGAGGTCATAGGCACCGACCCGCTGACGGAGCTTATCGAGGCCAATATCTGGACAGTTACCATCGACCGCCTCACTGGCGAGGCGCTGGCTCCTGCGACGCTTGTCGACCGCATGGCAGGCGTTCCACGGTCAGTGGCTTTCGAGGGGAACTGGGTGAAGCTTCCGGCCGACACGGAGGAAAAGGAATACCTGATCTTTGATGATCTCCTCCACGATTCCTTGCCGGCAAAGTTTGTCGGGGAAGAGGAGCGCGGCGGTAACCGTGTCCTGCATTTCCGTCAGGACATTGAGAAGACGAATCTCGCCCAGAAGTACCGTTCTTACGTCTCTCAGCTAACCCAGGATGACAAGTCCGGCTTCCTCCAGTACCAGGGCACCCGTGATTTGTGGGTTGAGCCCAAGTCTGGCTCGGTCATCGATATGGCCGAGGACATCCACCTTTGGTGGGAGACCCGCGATGGCGAGCCGATCATGGACTACCTGCGCTTCAACGGCAAGATGGACGAAGGCCTTTCCAATCAGCTTCTCTTTGGCGCAATACAGAATTTCCAGCGCCCAGCTCTAGAGCCGTGGTCAATCGGCCTCATTGCGTCCGGTTCGATTCTGGTATTCATCGCAATCGTGGGTATCGTGCGTCCTTCGACCCGTCGTAAAACAGAGTAACGCTTTACGACGGCCATAGCGCCCAGGCCTCATCGTTATATCGGTAACGGGTGAATGCGACACGCCCGATTTGTCAAGTTGTACTAGACAACTGCCAGTTTTTGATATAGGCTAAATCGTTGCGCTGGAATTAGTGTATCTGTCGCCAGCTCTTTTATAGTTTGCGCTCGGAGCGCGGGGCTATTATGTAGCACCGTTTTTCGTGCATCTAGCTGTTAAAGGAGTTGCTGCGACGCCGCCGTTAGGGCTCGGGGGCTCGCCTTTAAAGGCTGGTCTTGGAGGCCAAGTGGCGGGGGAATCACTTTCGTGTGTGACCAAAGGTTAGACGCAAAGTATCCCGGTGCGCAACAGAAATAATTCCTGCAACTTGAATCGCGTATAAACCAAGCGGGCGGAGCGCACCACCGGTTGCCGGTGTGCTCCACCGCGTGAGGTGCTGGAAGGACGCATCTTGGCAGTCTCCCGCCAGACCAAGGCAGTAACCGGTATTCCCGGAGCTTCGAAGAGGTACTCGTTTGCAAAGATTCAGGAGCCGATTGCGGTTCCTGGTCTGCTCGACCTGCAGCGTGAGTCTTTCGCATGGCTCATTGGCACGCCTGAGTGGCGTGCTCGTCGCCAGGAGGAGCTCGGAGAAGACGCTCGGGTTACCAGCGGTCTCGAAGATATTCTAGAAGAGCTCTCTCCGATCGAGGACTACTCCCAGAAGATGTCCCTGACGCTGTCGGACCCATGGTTCGACTCCGTCAAGAACACCGTGGATGAGTCCAAGGATAAGGACATCAACTACTCGGCTCCCCTCTACGTCACCGCGGAGTTCACCAACCGCGAGACCGGTGAGATCAAGAGCCAGACCGTCTTCATCGGTGACTTCCCGATGATGACGGACAAGGGTACGTTCATCGTCAACGGAACTGAGCGTGTCGTTGTTTCTCAGCTGGTGCGCTCTCCGGGCGTCTACTTCGATGAGACCATCGACAAGTCCACCGAGCGCCCGCTGCACTCGGTGAAGATTATTCCGTCGCGCGGTGCGTGGCTGGAGTTCGACGTCGACAAGCGGGACACCGTCGGCGTTCGTATTGACCGTAAGCGTCGCCAGCCGGTCACGGTTCTGCTGAAGGCTTTCGGCTGGACCACCGAGGAGATCAAGGAGCGCTTCGGCTTCTCTGAGATCATGATGGCCACCCTGGAGAAGGACGGTGTTGCAAACACCGACGAGGCCCTGCTGGAGATTTACCGCAAGCAGCGCCCGGGTGAGCCGCCGACGCGCGAGTCCGCGCTGGCTCTGCTGGAGAACAACTTCTTCAAACCGAAGCGCTACGACCTGGCTAAGGTCGGTCGCTACAAGGTCAACCGCAAGCTGGGCCTGGGCGCTGATGCCTCCGGCGAGATGGTTCTGACCGAGCAGGATATTGCTACCACCATCGAATACCTCGTGCGTCTGCACGACGGCGAGAATGTTATGACCTCGCCGGAAGGCGTCGAAATCCCGGTTGAGACCGACGATATCGACCACTTCGGTAACCGTCGTCTGCGTACCGTAGGCGAGCTGATTCAGAACCAGGTCCGCGTGGGTCTGTCCCGCATGGAACGCGTGGTTCGTGAGCGCATGACCACTCAGGACGTGGAGTCGATCCAGCCGACCACCCTGATTAACGTGCGCCCGGTTTCCGCGGCTATCCGTGAGTTCTTCGGTACTTCCCAGCTGTCCCAGTTCATGGACCAGAACAACTCGCTGTCGGGCCTGACCCACAAGCGTCGTCTGTCCGCACTGGGCCCGGGTGGTCTGACCCGTGACCGTGCTGGCCTTGAGGTTCGAGACGTTCACCCGTCCCACTACGGTCGCATGTGTCCAATTGAGACCCCAGAGGGTCCGAACATTGGCCTGATTGGTTCGCTGTCCTGCTACGCACGCGTGAACCCGTTCGGTTTCATTGAGACTCCGTACCGTCGCGTCCGCGATGGTGTCATCACCGACGAGGTCGACTACCTCACCGCTGATGAGGAAGACCGCTACGTCGTCGCGCAGGCCAACACCCCGATCGACGAGAACGGCCACTTCGTTCAGGAGACCCTGTCTGTTCGTAAGAAGGGTGGTGACGTCGAGTCCGTCCGCGCCGATGAGGTCGACTACCTCGATGTTTCCCCGCGTCAGATGGTCTCCGTGGCTACCGCCATGATTCCGTTCCTCGAGCACGACGACGCTAACCGTGCCCTGATGGGTGCGAACATGCAGCGTCAGGCTGTGCCGCTGCTGCGTTCGGAGGCTCCGTTCGTCGGTACCGGTATGGAGCAGCGTGCTGCTTACGACGCCGGCGATGTCATTGTCGCTTCGGCCACCGGTGTGGTCGAGACGGTGTCGGCAGACTTCATCACCATCATGGACGATGAGGGCCAGCGCCACACCTACCTGCTGCGCAAGTTCGAACGCACCAACCAGGGCACCTGCTACAACCAGAAGCCACTGGTTGACGAAGGCCAGCGTGTTGAGGCCGGCCAGGTCATCGCTGATGGTCCGGGTACCGACAACGGTGAGATGGCACTTGGTAAGAACCTGCTCGTGGCATTCATGCCGTGGGAAGGACACAACTACGAGGACGCCATCATCCTGAACCAGCGCATGGTTGAGGAGGACATCCTGACCTCGATTCACATCGAGGAGCATGAGATTGATGCCCGCGACACCAAGCTGGGTCCGGAGGAAATCACCCGTGACATCCCGAACGCATCCGAGGAGATGCTGAAGGATCTGGATGACCGCGGTATCGTCCGCATCGGTGCCGACGTTCGCGACGGTGACATCCTGGTCGCTAAGACCACGCCGAAGGGCGAGACTGAGCTGACTCCGGAGGAGCGCCTGCTGCGCGCTATCTTCGGCGAGAAGTCCCGCGAGGTCCGTGACACCTCCATGCGTGTTCCGCACGGTGAGTCCGGCAAGGTCATCGGCGTCCGCGTCTTCTCCCGTGAAGACGATGACGACCTGGCACCGGGTGTCAACGAGATGGTCCGCGTCTACGTTGCGCAGAAGCGCAAGATTCAGGACGGCGACAAGATGGCAGGTCGCCACGGTAACAAGGGTGTTATCGGCAAGATCCTGCCGCAGGAGGATATGCCGTTCCTGCCGGACGGCACCCCGGTCGACATCATTCTGAACACCCACGGTGTTCCGCGTCGTATGAACATCGGCCAGGTCCTCGAGGTTCACCTCGGCTGGCTGGCGAAGGCCGGCTGGAGCATTGAGGGCGACCCGGATTGGGCTAAGCGTCTTCCGGCTGACCTGCACGACGTTCCGTCCGACTCCCTGGTCGCAACCCCAGTGTTCGACGGTGCTGAGAACGAGGAGCTCGCTGGTCTGCTCGCGTCGTCCCGCCCGAACCGTGACGGCGAGGTGCTGGTCAACGCTGACGGTAAGGCCACGCTGTTCGACGGCCGCTCTGGCGAGAAGTTCCCGTTCCCGGTTTCGGTGGGCTACATGTACATGCTGAAGCTGCACCACCTGGTCGACGAGAAGATTCACGCTCGTTCCACCGGTCCGTACTCCATGATTACCCAGCAGCCGCTGGGTGGTAAGGCTCAGTTCGGTGGTCAGCGCTTCGGTGAGATGGAGGTGTGGGCAATGCAGGCATACGGCGCTGCCTACACCCTGCAGGAGCTGCTCACTATCAAGTCCGATGACGTGGTTGGCCGCGTCAAGGTCTACGAGGCAATCGTGAAGGGCGACAACATTCCGGATCCGGGTATTCCGGAGTCGTTCAAGGTGCTTCTGAAGGAACTGCAGTCGCTCTGCCTGAACGTTGAGGTCCTTTCGGCCGACGGCGTTCCGGTTGAGTTGGGCTCCTCCGACGATGAGGAACTCGACCACGCGACCGCTTCCCTCGGCATTAACCTGTCCCGCGACGAGCGTTCTGACGCTGACTCCGCATAGTTTCTCGCTTAACGACGAAACATTGCGTGAGTATCAGGGTCGGGAAGCCCTAACTCGCGAATAACCCAACACAGACGACAACGTACAAAAACCTCCGCAGAGAATTTGGTTTCCGCATTACTTCGATGCGGAGGGAAAGGGAAACAGGTGCTCGACGTCAACAACTTTGACGAGCTCCGGATTGGGCTCGCTACCGCCGACGACATCCGCCGCTGGTCTCGCGGTGAGGTCAAGAAGCCCGAGACGATTAACTACCGTACGCTGAAGCCGGAAAAGGATGGCCTTTTCTGTGAGCGTATCTTCGGCCCGACCCGTGACTGGGAGTGTGCTTGTGGTAAGTACAAGCGCGTTCGCTTCAAGGGCATCATCTGTGAACGCTGTGGCGTTGAGGTGACCAAGTCGAAGGTTCGCCGTGAGCGCATGGGCCACATTGAGCTGGCCGCTCCGGTCACTCACATCTGGTACTTCAAGGGTGTGCCGTCTCGCCTCGGCTACCTGCTCGATTTGGCTCCGAAGGATTTGGAAAAGATCATCTACTTCGCTGCCAACATCATCACTTCTGTGGATGAAGAGGCTCGCCACAACGACCAGGAAACCCTCGAAGCAGACATGCTCGTGGACAAGAAGCTGGTTGAGGACGACCGCGACCAGGAGCTGGCCGAACGCGCCCAGACCCTGGAAGAGGATCTGGCTGAGCTCGAGGCAGCCGGTGCCAAGGCTGACGCCCGCAAGAAGGTTCAGTCTGCAGCCGAGCGCGAGATGCGCCACATCCGTGAGCGCGCCCAGCGCGAGCTGGATCGTCTCGATGAGATTTGGAACACCTTCATCAAGCTCGAGCCGAAGCAGATGATTATCGACGAGGGTATTTACACCGAGCTCGTCGACCGCTACGAGGACTACTTCACCGGTGGTATGGGTGCTGAGGCTATTCAGACCCTGATCCGCAACTTCGACCTGGCCAAGGAGGCCGAGGAGCTGCGCGAGATTATTCGCGACGGCAAGGGTCAGAAGAAGATGCGCGCCCTCAAGCGCCTGAAGGTTGTCACTGCATTCCTGCAGTCCGGCAACGACCCAGCCGCTATGGTGCTCGACTGCATCCCGGTGATTCCGCCGGAGCTGCGCCCGATGGTGCAGCTCGACGGTGGCCGCTTTGCGACCTCGGACTTGAACGACCTCTACCGTCGTGTCATCAACCGCAACAACCGCCTGAAGCGCATGATCGACCTCGGCGCTCCGGAGATCATCGTCAACAACGAGAAGCGCATGCTTCAGGAATCCGTTGACGCACTGTTCGACAATGGACGTCGCGGCCGCCCGGTCACTGGTCCGGGTAACCGCCCGCTGAAGTCCCTGAGCGACCTGCTCAAGGGTAAGCAGGGTCGTTTCCGTCAGAACCTGCTGGGTAAGCGTGTTGACTACTCCGGCCGTTCGGTTATTATCGTCGGCCCGCAGCTGAAGCTGCACCAGTGTGGTCTGCCGAAGCTGATGGCACTTGAGCTGTTCAAGCCGTTCGTGATGAAGGAGCTCGTGGCCAAGAGCTACGCGCAGAACATCAAGAGCGCGAAGCGCATGGTTGAGCGTCAGCGCCCAGAGGTGTGGGACGTCCTCGAAGATGTCATTACCGGACACCCGGTCCTGCTGAACCGTGCACCTACGCTGCACCGCCTGGGTATTCAGGCTTTCGAGCCGGTCCTGGTTGAGGGTAAGGCAATTCAGCTGCACCCACTGGCATGTGAGGCTTTCAACGCCGACTTCGACGGTGACCAGATGGCAGTCCACCTGCCGCTGTCCGCTGAAGCACAGGCCGAGGCTCGCGTCCTGATGCTGTCCTCGAACAACATTCTGTCGCCGGCTTCCGGTAAGCCGCTGGCTATGCCGCGTCTGGATATGGTCACTGGCCTGTACTTCCTGACGCTGGAGAAGCCGGAGCTGCCGGGTGGCCACCAGGATGCCACCGAGGACGCACCGGAGCAGGGTATTTACACCAGCCCGGCCGAGGCCATCATGGCTTACGACCGCGGTGCAATTGGTCTGCAGAGCCCGATTAAGGTGCGCATCAGCCACCTGCGTCCGCCGGCCGAGATTGAGGCCGAGCAGTTCCCAGACGGTTGGAACAAGGGCGATACCTGGCTGGCTTCGACCACGCTGGGCCGCGTTATGTTCAACGACCTGCTGCCGTGGAACTACCCATACGTCGAAGGCGTTATGGCTAAGAAGCCGCAGGCTGCGATCATCAACGACTTGGCTGCCAAGTACCCGATGATCACGGTCGCTCAGACCGTCGACAAGCTCAAGGATGCTGGCTTCTACTGGGCTACCCGTTCTGGTGTCACCATTGCTATGTCTGACGTGCTGGTTCTCCCGAACAAGCGGGAGATCCTAAACGGCTACGAAGAGAAGGCCGCCACGGTGGAGAAGAAGTTCCGCCGCGGTAAGCTCTCGGCTGCTGAGCGTCACGAGTCGCTGGTTAACCTGTGGAAGGCTGCGACGGCTGAGGTCGGTGAAAAGGTCGAGGCTCTGTACCCGGATGACAATCCGATTCCGATGATCGTGAAGTCGGGTGCTGCCGGTAACATGGGCCAGATTCACTCGCTGGCCGGCATGAAGGGTATGGTTACGAACCCGCGTGGTGAATACATCACCCGTCCGATTAAGACCTCCTTCCGCGAAGGCCTGTCGGTTCTCGAGTACTTCAACAACTCGCACGGTTCCCGTAAGGGTCTGGCCGATACCGCGCTTCGTACCGCTGACTCGGGTTACCTGACCCGTCGTCTGGTCGACGTTGCGCAGGACGTCATCGTTCGCGAAGAGGACTGTGGCACCCACGATGGTGTCATTGTCGAGATCGGCGAGGATGTTCTGGACGCAGCCGGCAACCCGACCGGCGAGATCCGTCGTGCGAAGTATGTCGAGACCGCCGCGATTGCTCGTGTGCTGGCAGCCGATGTCACCGACGCTGAGGGCAATGTCCTTATCGCGGCTGACACCGACCTGAACGACGACCACATCACCCTGGCTCTCAGCCACGGTGTCAAGGAAGTCAAGGTCCGCTCGGTTCTGACCTGTTCCACCGCAACCGGTGTCTGTGCCAAGTGTTACGGTCGCTCGATGGCAACCGGCAAGCTGGTCGACATCGGAGAGGCTGTCGGTATTGTTGCTGCGCAGTCCATTGGTGAGCCGGGTACCCAGCTGACCATGCGTACGTTCCACCAGGGTGGTGTCGGTGGCGACATTACCGGTGGTCTGCCGCGTGTCCAGGAGCTGTTTGAGGCCCGCGTGCCGAAGAACAAGGCTCCGCTGGTCCGCGAAAACGGTCGCGTGCGCCTGGAGGAGGACGAGCACTTCTACACGCTCACCCTCATCCCGGATGCCAACAGCGAAGACGAGGTTGTTTACGACAAGCTGTCCAAGCGTCAGGGCCTGGCTGAAATCACTGTCGATGGCCGTCGTCGCGCCATCCGCGATGGTGACCATGTGGTCAAGGGTCAGCAGCTGCTCAAGGGCGCTGCCGATCCGCACGAGGTCCTCGAGGTTCTGGGCCGCCGAGGCGTCCAGCGCCACCTCATCGAGGAAGTCCAGTCGGTCTACCGTGATCAGGGTGTGGCCATTCACGACAAGCACATCGAGGTTATCGTCAGCCAGATGCTGCGCCGCGTGATTGTGTCTAAGCCAGGTGACTCCGAACTGCTGCCAGGTGCACTGGTCGAGCGCTCCACGGTCATGGCGAAGAACCGCGAGATTGTCGCCTCCGGTGGCAGCGTCATCGAAGGCCGTCGCGTGCTGATGGGTATTACCAAGGCATCGCTGGCCACCGAGTCCTGGCTGTCCGCCGCCTCCTTCCAGGAGACGACGCGCGTGCTTACCGACGCCGCTATCAACAAGCGCTCGGATAAGCTCATCGGCCTGAAGGAGAACGTGATCATCGGTAAGCTGATCCCGGCTGGTACGGGTATCTCGCGCTACCGCAACATCACGGTTGAGCCGACTGAGGAAGCTGCCCGCCAGGCAGCCGCCCCGTTCGCTTCCTTCGGCGAGGGCTTCTACGGTGCCGAGGACACCTACGGCATCGATCAGGTCGGTTCCGCAGTTCCGCTGGATGACATCGGAACCTTCGAGTAGAAATCAATAGCTTTGCGGCAGCGGCTGGGGGGAGCGGGAGAATTCCCTCGGTCACTGTCTGGCAAAGCACCTCGCCTGACAGTTGGGGCTTCGTGCGCTAACTGTTAGGTGGCAACCGGAAAAATCCTCCGGCACAGTTGTGGCTTACTAGCGGGTTGCTAGTTCGTCACGGTCGTGCCGGAGGATTTTTCTTTGTCGAGGCAACCCAACTGGAAAACTCGGCTGGAGACTGAAGAAAGGCGATAGGAACAGAGGCAAGGGGCAGGGGAGGAAGGGCCTAGGGGTTCCGTCCCGACCTCCCTCCTCTACATCTTGAGAGCCTCTGCAATCGGGGTGTTGCCCTCGTTGAAGTTAATCATGCGACCAACGGTAGCCTCGTTGAACACGGCCTGCGCGATGACATTGGCAACGGTCGCGCGAGCGACCTCGCCTGCCTTGTCCGCCGTGGTGTCGATGGAATCCTGGCCCTCGTTGAGCGTGAGCGCACTCGGGCCGAGAATGGTCCATTCCAGGTTTGAAGCGCGCAGCGCTTCGTCGGCTGCAGCCTTGGACTCGGCATAGGCAAAGAAGCTGTGATCCTCTGGAACGCCATGGTCGTGGCCCGCACCAAAGTAAGAGACCATCACGTAGCGCTTAACGCCAGCCTGCTCGGCTGCGGCAATCGAAGTAATAGCTGCGTCGCGGTCGATCGCGTACGTCCGTTCTGGTGAACCTCCACCAGCGCCGGCGGACCAAATCACAGCGTCGTGCGCGCTGAGAAGGTCCGCAAACTGTTCGGTCGAGAGACTGGCGATGTCGTAAACGGCTGGTGTGGCGCCGAGAGCCTCGATATCCGGAACCTGGTCGGGGTTGCGTATAACAGACGTGACCTCGTAGCCATCGTCGATAAGTAGGGGAGTAGAGATTTGGGCCACCTTGCCGTGGCCGCCAATGACAATAACCTTTTTAGACATGTCCCCACCTATACGCTGCCAGTACACTGCTGGCAATGAAGAAGGCATTCGCCTGTGGTGAACATGGCGATTAAGTTTCTCCAGCGCTGATGCAGGACAGTACTATGGGCAAACCGAACGGACGGCAGAATTGGCCGAGTTATCAATTCAAACCGGCATAGTAACGTCTGCGTCTTTTGGGGCGAGGCGCGCCGTGCTGAACACCCAAAAATTTGATCACCAAGCCCACAAGCGCTCAAAGTGCTTGAAATTTATAGGCCATTACCAGGGTGTTTGGACTAAACCCGCAGCTCGCGTACTGTTATACAACGATCCCAGAAAAGAATTGGGAACTTGAGACATTACCCAGTAGGCCAGCGAGAGCGGCTGACTGGGTTTCGCACGTTCAAAATCCCTCCATTTCTTGCGTTCAACCGATGGGCTCACCACTGGATGAGTAATAACTTTTCTTGTGATGCATTCACACGGAAGGTGGTTACTCCGCTGCGGTTGGCATCGGTCGTGAGAATGTCCAGCGAGGATTGAAAACAGAAAGAGGCTTCATGCCCACTATTCAGCAGCTGGTCCGCAAGGGCCGCCATGACAAGAAGGCTAAGGTTGCAACCGCAGCTCTGAAGGGTTCCCCTCAGCGCCGCGGCGTTTGCACCCGTGTTTACACCACCACCCCGAAGAAGCCGAACTCGGCTCTTCGTAAGGTCGCTCGTGTTCGTCTGACCTCTGGTATCGAGGTTTCGGCTTACATTCCGGGTGAGGGCCACAACCTGCAGGAGCACTCCATGGTGCTCGTTCGCGGTGGTCGTGTTAAGGACCTCCCGGGTGTCCGCTACAAGATCGTCCGTGGTTCCCTCGACACCCAGGGTGTCAAGGACCGCAAGCAGGCTCGTTCCCGCTACGGCGCAAAGAAGGAGAAGTAAGCCATGCCACGTAAGGGCCCAGTACAGAAGCGTCCTGTCGTCAACGACCCGGTCTACGGCTCCCCTCTGGTGTCGCAGCTGGTCAACAAGGTTCTGATCGACGGTAAGAAGTCGACTGCAGAGCGCATCGTCTACGGTGCACTTGAGCTGTGCGAAGAGAAGACCGGTACTGATCCGGTGCTGACTCTGAAGCGCGCAATCGAGAACGTCAAGCCGGCTCTTGAGGTTCGTTCCCGCCGTGTTGGTGGCGCCACCTACCAGGTCCCGGTCGAGGTTCGTCCGGGCCGTGGCACCACGCTGGCACTGCGCTGGCTGCTGATGTTCTCCCGTCAGCGCCGTGAGAACACCATGACCGAGCGTCTCGCTAACGAGATTCTCGATGCATCCAACGGCCTGGGTGCATCCGTCAAGCGTCGTGAGGACACTCACAAGATGGCGGAAGCAAACCGCGCATTCGCTCACTACCGCTGGTAATCGCTTATCGACGGAGGCCGCGAGTGGTCACCGTCGTAGAGCAGCTGCCGGTATGTCAACGGCGCGCGTCGGTCGCGGTCCACAGATCTTTAAGGGTCACTCAATAGGGGCCAGCCCGGCGCTTACACCCGATGTCTTGCGTAGAATTTACGCAATAGGTGTACGTCACGGCGCGACTTCGCGCCAAGACGGTGGCATTATAGATAAAGCAAACCCGACCGACGGCGGATTTGACGGCCAATTGCAATCCCGTAATTGAGTCTCACCGCCAAACCGATTTGAAACGAGTGGGGAATCAAGTGGCTGAAGGTGCACTTCCCGTTAAGAAGGACCTCCACAAGGTCCGCAACATCGGCATCATGGCGCACATCGATGCTGGTAAGACGACTACGACTGAGCGCATCCTGTACTACACGGGTATTAACCGCAAGGTCGGCGAGACTCACGATGGTGGCGCTACCACCGACTGGATGGAGCAGGAGAAGGAGCGCGGTATCACCATTACCTCCGCTGCTGTGACCTGTTTCTGGAACGACAACCAGATCAACATCATCGATACCCCGGGCCACGTCGACTTCACCGTTGAGGTTGAGCGTTCCCTGCGTGTGCTCGACGGTGCCGTCGCAGTCTTCGACGGTAAGGAAGGTGTCGAGCCGCAGTCTGAGCAGGTTTGGCGTCAGGCTCAGAAGTACGATGTCCCGCGTATTTGCTTCGTCAACAAGATGGACAAGCTGGGCGCTGACTTCTACTACACCGTTGGCACCATCGTTGACCGCCTCGGTGCTAAGCCGTTGGTTATGCAGCTGCCGATTGGCGCTGAGGATGACTTCGACGGCGTTGTTGACCTGCTGGAGATGAAGGCCCTCATGTGGCCGGGCAAGGTTGAGATCGGCACTCCTGCGCAGGTCGAGGAGATTCCGGCGGACATGGTCGACAAGGCTAACGAGTACCGTGAGAAGCTCATTGAGACCGTCGCTGAGTCCGACGAGGAGCTCATGGAGAAGTACTTCGGTGGCGAAGAGCTGACCATGGACGAGATCAAGGGCGCCATCCGCAAGATGGTTATCAACTCTGAGGTCTACCCGGTCTACTGTGGTACCGCGTACAAGAACAAGGGTGTTGAGCCGCTGCTCGACGCTGTCATTGACTTCCTGCCGAATCCGCTGGACATCGGTGAGGTTCACGGCCACCAGATGGGCGACGAGGACGTCGATATGGTCCGTAAGCCGTCTAAGGATGAGCCGTTCTCCGCTCTCGCATTCAAGATTGCTGCTCACCCGTTCTTCGGCAAGCTGACCTTCGTCCGCGTTTACTCCGGTCGTGTGGAGCCTGGCCAGCAGGTCCTGAACTCCACCAAGGACAAGAAGGAGCGCGTCGGTAAGCTGTTCCAGATGCACGCCAACAAGGAGAACCCTGTTGACGAGGCAGTGGCAGGTAACATCTACGCCTTCATTGGTCTGAAGGACACCACCACCGGTGACACCCTGTGTGCACAGGATGCTCCGATCGTTCTGGAGTCCATGTCCTTCCCGGATCCGGTTATCTCCGTTGCTATTGAGCCAAAGTCCAAGGCTGACCAGGAGAAGCTGGGTACCGCTATTCAGCGTCTGGCTGAAGAGGACCCGACCTTCACCGTTCACCTGGATGAGGAAACCGGCCAGACCGTTATCGGCGGTATGGGCGAGCTCCACCTCGACGTCCTGGTTGACCGCATGAAGCGCGAGTTCAAGGTCGAAGCAAACATCGGTAACCCGCAGGTTGCTTACCGCGAGACCATCCGCAAGCCGGTCGAGAAGTTCGAGTACACCCACAAGAAGCAGACCGGTGGTTCGGGTCAGTTCGCCCGCGTCATCATTGCTCTGGAGCCGTACTCCCCGTCCGCTGAAGAGGTGGAAGAAGGCGAGTCCACAACTTACCTCTTCGCAAACGAGGTCACCGGTGGCCGCGTTCCGAAGGAGTACATCCCGTCTGTCGACGCTGGTATCCAGGATGCAATGCAGTACGGTACCCTCGCCGGCTACCCGCTGGTGAACATCAAGGCAACCCTGCTCGACGGTGCTTACCACGAGGTTGACTCCTCCGAAATGGCCTTCAAGATCGCTGGTCAGCAGGCTCTGAAGGAAGCTGTTCAGAAGGCTAAGCCGGTCCTGCTCGAGCCGATGATGGCCGTTGAGGTCATTACTCCGGAAGAGTACATGGGTGAGGTCATCGGTGACATCAACTCCCGTCGTGGCCAGGTCAACTCCATGGAAGACCGCACCGGCGTCAAGGCTGTCAAGGCTCTGGTTCCGCTGTCCGAGATGTTCGGCTACGTTGGTGACCTGCGTTCCAAGACCCAGGGTCGCGCTAACTACACCATGATCTTCGACTCCTACGCTGAGGTTCCGTCCTCCGTGGCCGAGGAGATCATTGCAGCTCGTACCGGCGCTTAAATCACGCCGGTAGGGTGGGGCACTCAATCAGAGTTGACCCCATCCCTGCACGCACTGCACTGTCACTCTTTTAGAGAACGCAGTGCGAGGGTCTGCAGCTTTAGTAGATTCCCTCTAGCTTTGACTGTGCTGAGACATCGTCAGACTGTTGGCGTGTGTTAGCACAGGCAAGCTCTAGGGGGTAGCTGCTCGCAATTCATATCGTTGGCCGATTTTAGATCGCAGCTCAAATATCTAGCATTTATGCAGGTAAATGACGATGTGAGTTGCTGGCCGTTACCCACCCTTAACTAGGGGGTTGGTCTGGTTTGGAAAACTCCAGTATCCTGCCCTAGTATCGAGTAACTGGCACAGTGAAAGAATAGTGCTCTTTTGCGCGCGCACGTTCCGAAGTCGGAAGCGAACAGCTTCAAGGCTTCTGATGCTTGTGAAGGCGGATTGAGTGACCACAAAATTGTGGCTGCGAGAGTCGTGGCCACCTAGACCTCCAGGAGGACTAAAAGTGGCAAAGGCGAAGTTCGAGCGTACGAAGCCGCACGTCAACATCGGTACCATTGGTCACGTTGACCACGGTAAGACCACCACTACCGCCGCTATCACCAAGGTTCTGGCTGACAAGTTCCCGGACCTGAACGAGTCGTTCGCTTACGATGCCATCGATAAGGCACCGGAAGAGAAGGAACGTGGCATTACCATCAACGTTTCCCACGTTGAGTACCAGACGGAGAAGCGCCACTACGCTCACGTCGATGCCCCGGGCCACGCCGACTACATCAAGAACATGATTACCGGTGCTGCTCAGATGGACGGCGCAATCCTGGTTGTCGCTGCTACTGACGGCCCGATGCCGCAGACCCGCGAGCACGTTCTGCTGGCTCGCCAGGTTGGCGTTCCGTACATCCTCGTTGCACTGAACAAGTGCGACATGGTCGACGACGAAGAGATCATCGAGCTCGTCGAGATGGAGGTCCGCGAGCTGCTGGCTGAGCAGGACTACGACGAGGAAGCTCCGATCGTCCACATCTCCGCTCTGAAGGCTCTTGAGGGCGAAGAGAAGTGGGTCAACTCCATCCTCGAGCTGATGGAAGCTTGCGACGAGAACATCCCGGATCCGGTTCGCGAGACCGACAAGCCGTTCCTGATGCCGATTGAGGACATCTTCACCATTACCGGTCGCGGCACCGTTGCTACCGGTCGTGTTGAGCGCGGCGTTCTGAACGTTAACGACGAGGTCGAGATTCTGGGCATCAAGGAGAAGTCCCAGAAGACCACCGTTACCGGTATCGAGATGTTCCGCAAGCTGCTGGATTCCGCTGAGGCTGGCGACAACTGTGGTCTGCTGCTCCGCGGTACCAAGCGTGAGGACATCGAGCGCGGTCAGATCGTTGCTAAGCCGGGCGCTTACACCCCGCACACCGAGTTCGAGGGTTCCGTCTACATCCTGTCCAAGGATGAGGGCGGCCGTCACACCCCGTTCTTCGACAACTACCGTCCGCAGTTCTACTTCCGCACCACCGACGTCACCGGCGTCGTTTCCCTGCCGGAAGGTGTCGAGATGGTCATGCCGGGCGACAACGTTGACATGTCTGTCAAGCTGATTCAGCCGGTCGCAATGGACGAGGGCCTGCGCTTCGCTATCCGCGAGGGTGGCCGCACCGTCGGCGCTGGCCGCGTTACCAAGATCGTTAAGTAAGTCTTTTCCCCATAGGGGAAATGCTTTAACTTAAGTCTTAGAAGAATCCCGACTCCGCGTAAGCGGAAGTCGGGATTTTTTGTATCTGTACATAGCCGACACTAGACCGGGCGGGGCGGCGCAATAGCCGTCGTCAAGCAGACTGTGCCGTAATGGGTGTGATGTACGTTGCACTTTGGAATCGTGATTTTACATTCGTAGCCCGGACGTGCTTTAATACGGAGGTTGCTTTAACAAAGGCGTTCGCGCCAATTGTTGTATCAGGCCCAGCTGGGAACCAGTACGGAATTGGACATAGCGCCTATGGTAAGGCGAGCATGACCACGTAGGGAAGTTTCTTCCCAATCGTGCCTCACGGAGAAAACGGGCGACACGCCCGACCGCGGGGGTCGGAGGTGGCATGGCAAATTAACAGCGGCAGTAGGCAAATGAAGAGCCCCACGAGGGGGACTTGTTTTCCACTGGGATTTGAGTGCAAGGCGTTATTCGTCCGCTCGGGTCATGGCCATAAGTTAATTTGCCATGACGATCGAAGACGAAATCGCTTTGAAGTAATGCACAACCCAGTTTTGATTTCTGGCGCTGGCCATAGTTGCTGACGGCGTCGAGAAACATTGACAGGGTCGACGCCCCTTTAATTGGGGCGCGCCGACCGAGGAGAGGACAAGCGTGGCCGGACAGAAGATCCGCATCAGGCTCAAGGCCTACGACCACGAGGCTATCGACGCTTCTGCGCGAAAGATCGTGGAGACCGTTACCCGTACGGGTGCACGCGTCGTTGGCCCGGTGCCGTTGCCAACCGAAAAGAACGTTTACTGCGTTATCCGTTCGCCGCACAAGTACAAGGACTCGCGCGAGCACTTCGAGATGCGCACTCACAAGCGTCTGATCGACATTCTCGATCCAACGCCGAAGACAGTCGATGCACTTATGCGCATTGACCTTCCGGCAAGTGTCGATGTGAACATTCAGTGATCCTGGACTTTTGGTAGCGGAGACAAGATAAATGAGTGAAAACGAGATCAAGGGCATCCTGGGCACGAAGCTCGGTATGACTCAGATCTTCGACGAGGAGAACCGCGTTGTTCCGGTTACCGTCGTTGAGGCTGGGCCGTGCGTAGTGACTCAGGTGCGCACTAAGGAAACCGACGGCTACGACGCCGTCCAGATTGCATACGGCGAAATTGACCCGCGAAAGGTCAACAAGCCGGAGGCCGGCCACTTCAAGAAGGCCGGTGTGACCCCGCGTCGCCACAGCGTTGAGATTCGCACCCCGGACGCTTCCTCTTACGAGGTCGGCCAGTCCGTTGGTGTCGACATCTTCGGCGAAATTGAGTACGTCGACGTCACTGGTACCTCTAAGGGCCACGGCTTCGCCGGTGGTATGAAGCGCCACGGCTTTGCTGGCCAGGGTGCCGCTCACGGTAACCAGGCTGCTCACCGTCGTGTTGGTGGCATTGGCGCTTGCGCCACGCCAGGACGCGTCTTCAAGGGCAAGCGCATGGCAGGCCGCATGGGTAACGACCGGGTCACGACCCAGAACCTGAAGATCCAGAAGGTTGACGCTGACGCGAACCTGCTGCTCATCAAGGGCGCAGTTCCGGGTGCACGCGGCGGCCTGCTGGTTGTTAAGACTGCCACGAAGGGTGGTGCTCACGCATGACCAACCTCAAGCTAGACGTACACACCGCTGAAGGCGGCGTGAACGGTTCGGTTGAGCTTCCTGCTTCCGTGTTCGACGCGGAGGTGTCCATCGCCCTGATGCACCAGGTTGTTGTCGCACAGCGTGCAGCAGCTCGCCAGGGCACCCACAAGGTCAAGACCCGCGGTGAGGTTCGCGGCGGTGGCCGCAAGCCGTGGCGCCAGAAAGGTACCGGTCGCGCTCGTCAGGGTTCGATCCGTGCTCCGCACTGGACCGGCGGTGGCGTTGTCCACGGCCCGGTGCCGCGCGATTACAGCCAGCGCACCCCGAAGAAGATGATTGCAGCTGCTCTGCGCGGCGCACTCTCTGACCGTGCTCGCCACGACCGCATCCACGTTGTCGAGGAACTGGTCCCAGGCCAGACCCCGTCCACCAAGGCAGCTCGTACTTTCGTCGAACGTCTGACTGAGCGCCGCAACGTGCTCGTCGTTCTGCCGCGCGAGGACGTCAACTCGTGGAAGTCGGTTCGTAACCTGCCAGGTGTCCACATCCTGTCTGAGGATCAGCTGAACACCTACGATGTTCTGAAGGCCGATGACGTCATCTTCGCCGTTCAGGCACTCAATGACTTCATCACTCGCACCGCCGGTAAGGAGGAGAAGTAATGGCTACCATCGCAGATCCCCGCGACATCATTGTTGCACCGGTAGTGTCTGAGAAGTCCTACGGACTCATGGAGCAGGGCGTTTACACGTTCCTGGTCCACACCGACGCTAACAAGACCCAGATCAAGATCGCGGTCCAGGAGATTTTCGGTGCCAAGGTCGCTTCCGTCAACACCCTCAACCGTGAGGGCAAGCGCAAGCGTTCCCGCACCGGCTACGGCAAGCGCAAGAACACCAAGCGCGCCTACGTGACTCTCGCGGCCGGCAGCGATCCCATCGACATCTTCGGCGGTTCGGCAGCTTAGCCGCTAGCCGACGAGGAAGTTAAGGAAGAGCAAAAGTATGGCTATTCGTAAGTACAAGCCGACTACGCCGGGTCGCCGCCAGAGCTCCGTCTCCGAGTTCAGCGAGATTACTCGCTCGACTCCTGAGAAGTCTCTGCTGCGCCCGCTGTCGAAGACTGGTGGCCGTAACGTCCACGGTCACATCACCACTCGCCACAAGGGTGGCGGACACAAGCGCCAGTACCGTGTCATCGACTTCCGTCGTAATGACAAGGACGGCATTCCGGCAAAGGTCGCTCACATCGAGTACGACCCGAACCGTACCGCCAACATCGCACTGCTGCACTATGCAGACGGTGAGAAGCGCTACATCATCGCTCCGAAGAACCTGAAGCAGGGTGCCATCGTTGAGTCCGGCGCTAATGCCGACATCAAGGTTGGTAACAACCTTCCGCTGCGCAACATCCCGACCGGTTCCACTATTCACTGCGTGGAGCTCAAGCCGGGTGCTGGTGCACAGCTGGCACGTTCTGCTGGTGCTTCTATTCAGCTTCTCGGTAAGGAAGGCAAGTACGCAGTTCTGCGTATGCCGTCCTCTGAGATCCGTCGCGTCGACGCACGTTGCCGTGCAACCGTCGGTGAGGTCGGAAACCAGGATCAGATCAACATCCGTTGGGGCAAGGCCGGCCGTATGCGCTGGAAGGGCTGGCGCCCGACTGTCCGCGGTGTTGTCATGAACCCGGTCGACCACCCGCACGGTGGTGGTGAGGGTAAGACCTCCGGTGGTCGCCACCCGGTTTCCCCGTGGGGCCAGAAGGAAGGCCGCACCCGTAAGCCGAACCGTCCGAGCGACCAGCTGATCGTTCGTCGCCGTCGTACCAACAAGAATAAGAAGCGCTAAGGAGGGAACTGAGAATGCCACGCAGCCTTAAGAAGGGCCCGTTCGTCGATGAGCACCTCCTCGCGAAGGTCGATGCACAGAACGAGAAGGGCACCAAGCAGGTCATTAAGACCTGGTCTCGCCGCTCCACGATTCTCCCCGATTTCATCGGCCACACCTTCGCCGTTCACGACGGTCGCAAGCACGTGCCGGTGTTCGTGGATGACTCTATGGTCGGCCACAAGCTGGGCGAATTCGCCCCGACCAAGACCTTCAAGGGTCACGTCAAGGATGACAAGAAGGGACGTCGATAAGCCATGAGCAACGACATTACTTCTGCACGCGCAACTGCGCGCTTCGTCCGCGTTACTCCGATGAAGGCACGTCGCGTCCTGGACACCGTTCGCGGTAAGTCCGTCGACGAGGCATTGAACATCCTGGAGTACGCTCCGCAGGGTGCTGCTGATCCGGTCGCCAAGGTTGTTGCGTCTGCAGCTGCAAACGCTGAGAACAACTTCGGCCTGGACCGTCGTACTCTGGTCATCTCCGAGGCTTACGCCAACGAGGGACCGACCATGAAGCGCTTCCGCCCGCGTGCGCAGGGCCGTGCTTTCCACGTCCGCAAGCGCACCAGCCACATCACCGTGGTCGTCGAGAGCCAGAAGGAAGGTGACCGATAGTGGGACAGAAGATCCATCCACACGGTCTTCGCCTCGGTATTTCCAGCGACTGGAAGTCCCGCTGGTACGCCGACAAGCAGTACGCTGACTACCTGGCCGAGGACATCAAGATCCGCGATCTGCTGTCCACCGGTCTTGAGCGCGCCGGCATCTCCGATGTCGTTATCGAGCGCACCCGTGATCGCGTGCGTGTGGACATCCACACCGCACGCCCGGGCATTGTTATCGGTCGTCGTGGCTCCGAGGCTGACCGCATCCGCGGCCAGCTCGAGAAGCTCACCGGCAAGCAGGTTCAGCTGAACATCCTCGAGGTCAAGAACATTGACGCGGATGCGAAGCTGGTCGCTCAGTCCATCGCTGAGCAGCTCGCCAACCGTGTCGCTTTCCGTCGTGCAATGCGCAAGGCTATCCAGTCTGCAATGCGTCAGCCGCACGTCAAGGGCATCAAGGTTGTCTGCTCCGGTCGTCTCGGCGGTGCCGAGATGGGCCGCACCGAGCGCTACCACGAGGGTCGCGTTCCGCTGCACACCCTGCGTGCGGAGATCGACTACGGCACCCACGAGGCTCACACCACCTTCGGCCGCATTGGCGTCAAGGTGTGGATCTACAAGGGTGACGTGATCGGTGGCCGTCGCGAGTCCGAGATCAACGCCGGCAACGACCGCCAGCGTCGCGGCAACGACCGTCCGCGTCGTGGTGGCAAGCGTCGTCAGCGTGCATCTGAGAAGAAGGAGGGCTAATTCATGCTCATCCCGAAGCGCGTTAAGTTCCGTCGCCAGCACCGCCCGACCCGTTCTGGTATGTCCAAGGGCGGCAACAAGGTGACTTTCGGTGACTACGGTCTCCAGGCTCTCGAGCCGGCCTACATCACCAACCGTCAGATTGAGGCAGCGCGTATTGCTATTAACCGCCACGTCAAGCGTGGTGGTAAGGTCTGGATCCAGATTTTCCCGGACCGTCCGCTGACCCAGAAGCCACTGGGTGTTCGTATGGGTTCCGGTAAGGGCCCGGTCGAGAAGTGGGTTGCAAACGTCAAGCCGGGTCGCATCATGTTCGAGATGTCCTACCCGGACGAGGCAACTGCTGTCGAGGCACTGAAGCGCGCAGGCGCTAAGCTGCCGATTAAGACCCGAATCGTTCGGAAGGAGGATCAGTACTGATGTCGAACGGCATTCCCGCCCACGAGCTTCGCTCGCTGGATAACGATGACCTGGTTGCCAAGCTCAAGGAGTCTAAGGAGGAGCTGTTCAACCTCCGTTTCCAGAGCGCTACCGGTCAGCTGACCAACAACCGCCGTCTCCGCACTGTCCGCAAGGATATTGCTCGCATTTACACCGTTATGCGTGAGCGCGAGCTCGGCCTGTCTGCTGCACCAACCGATGGTGATGCAGCATGAGTGAGGAAAACATGAACACCACCGAGGCTGGCGCACGCAAGGTGCGCACCGGTTACGTCGTGTCCGACAAGATGCAGAAGACCATCGTCGTCGAGCTCGAGGACCGCAAGCAGCACGCCCTGTACGGCAAGATCATGCGCACGAACTCTAAGGTCAAGGCGCACGACGAAAACGAAGAGGCTGGCGTGGGCGACCGCGTCCGCATCGAAGAGTGCCGTCCGCTCTCCAAGGACAAGCACTACCGCCTGATCGAGATCATCGAGAAGGCTAAGTAAGACCCGTCAGCTGAGCAATCAGCTCGGGCTTTACGACGAGAACCCCGTCGCGGGAAACACGAAAGTGTTTTCTGTGGCGGGGCTTTGTTTTTTTAGAAAGCCATGTTCCTTCGTATTTCTAGTCCGCTCAGTCCAGGTTTGATGGGTTTTTATCTCTGATAGCATTGGCCAGGATTTGTGCTTTGTGAGGGGAGAAGTTCGGTGACTATTGACGTGACCAGGATTGATGATCGAGATCTCGAGTCCGCGCTTCGCTCACATGACGTGGCTACGCTGTCGCGGCTCTTAACTGATATTGAACCCAAGGCTGCCGCTCGAAAGATGCGCCGCCTCAGCCATGGGGAACGTGCGCTGTTCTACCGCACACTGCCGAAAGACACGGCGGTTGAAACCTTCGATGAGCTGAACTCGGCTCTGCAGGCGCACCTGATTGACAGCCTCCGTGATCCTGAAGTCACCGCAGTTTTCGCGGAGATGGAACCGGACGATCGAGCAGAGCTGCTCGACGAGCTTCCTGCGTCTGTCGCTGCAAAACTGCTTGCCGATCTGCCGGATGATGAGCGAGAGCTAACCAACATCGTCCTCGGTTACCCCGATGGTTCCATTGGGCGTCGGATGAGCCCGGAGCTGGTGTCGCTTCACGACGATATGACGGTGGGGGAGGCTCTGGAGACCGTCTACAAGCATCTGGATGATGCCGAATCCATCTACACGCTGCCGGTGTCGAACCGGAATCGTCGGCTGGTGGGAGTGGTTAGCCTTCGTGAACTGATGCGCGCCAGCAGTGATATCCATGTTGCGGCGATTTTGCGGAAGGCCGATTACGCAGAGGCGACCGAATCCGAAGAGAAGGTAGCCCGCATGTGCGCTGATCGTAAGCGCCTAGCTCTGCCGATCGTCGACAGCGAGCAGCGTGTTATCGGTCTGCTCACGGTGGACGACGCCCTCCGGATTCTGGAAGAGGCAGACTCCGAGGACCAAGCTCGTATTTCCGGTTCTGAGCCTCTGCGCTTGCCCTATCTCGCGACGCCCATTTTCGAGATTGTTCGCTCTCGCGTGGTGTGGCTGCTCGTGCTTGCTATCGGTGCAACATTGACCGTGCAAGTCCTAGAAACCTTCGAAGAGACTCTGTCTCAGATGGTAGTTCTCTCGGTATTCGTGCCGCTGCTGATCGGTACAGGTGGCAATACCGGTAACCAGGCTGCAACTACGATTACGCGTGCGTTGGCGCTGGGGGATGTCCAACCCCGCGATATATTCAAAGTCATTCTCCGCGAGGTGAGAGTCGGTGCCTTCCTCGGTTTATTGCTTGGTACTCTCGGCCTGCTATTGGCTGGCTTGGTTTACGGCTGGGACATCGGCCTAGTGATTGGCCTGACGCTGCTGGGTATTTGTACTCTCGCGGCAACTGTCGGTGGCATCATGCCGCTAATCGGTAAGAAGTTCGGCATCGACCCAGCCGTCTTCGCTAACCCGTTCATTACCACTCTTGTCGATGCCTCCGGTCTGATCATCTACTTCCTGATCGCTAAGTCAGTATTGGGAATCTAGTCCCGTCGCGCAGGGGACGTCGGCGGTATAGAAAAGAGACCAACTACGCCATAATGGTGGCCATGAGCAATGGCACCCACAATCACCGCACTTGGAAAGAAATTATCGCCGCCGATCCGCAGCATTCCCGCCGCTACGCCAACCGCTGGCGGGGATTCGTGCGCGAGGGCCGCGATATTGACGGCGAGGCGCGGTTGGTGGATGCAATGGCGCCACGCCACGCTCGAATCCTGGATGCCGGCTGTGGGCAGGGGCGCGTCGGCGGTTACCTGGCGAAGGCTAGTCATCGAGTCGTCGGTGTCGACGTCGACCCCTATCTCATCGACGAGGCAAAGCGACAGTTCCCGGACGCGACGTGGTTGGTAGGGGACTTGGCGCAGCTGCCGCACGTGCTTGACGACGGGCTGGAGAACACACCCCACGATGACACGGCATCCGCCTTCGACGTCATCATTTGCCCCGGCAATGTGCTGACTTTCGTAGCGCCAGAAGACCGCGCGAAAGTACTGCAGGGCTTCGCGGAGGTGCTGAATCCGGAGAACGGTCGTGCCATTATCGGCTTCGGTGCTGGCCGTGGCTGGGACTTTGCGGATTTTGAAACGACTGCGCAGGAGGCTGGGCTCACCGTGATTCAGCGTTATTCCACGTGGGATCTTCGTCCCTTTGACGGTGAGTCTCAGTTCCTGGTTGCAGTGCTTGAGCGAGCTAAATAGAGCGGACTAAGTAGCGCTGACTAGGAATCCTTAGCCAGCAATTCTTCAACCTCAAGCTTGGCCGGCGGCTGCGCTCCCTTGCGGGACACAGTGATGGCAGCCGCGGCGGCCGCATAGTGCAGAATCTCGCGCCACTGGTCCGTTGATACCGAAGTCAGGTCAGCGGCCGTCAGGCCTCGTTCCTCAATTTGCGCTAAAAGTGCGCCCATAATTGTGTCCCCAGCACCGATGGTGTCAACGACATTCGCGTTGACGGCTGGGACATCGATGCGGTTTCCGTCGGCAAGCAAAGTGAGCCCATCGCCACCTCGGGTGATGACGGCGGCCGGAACTTTAGTCAGCTCCTCTTCGCCAAGGAACTCGACTTCCTCATCCGAGAGCTTCAACAAATTGACGTAGGGGAGCAAGCCCATGAGGAATTCGCGGTGTGCATCCGTTGCGTACATGGGGCGAATGTTCGGGTCCAAAGCGACTAGGGTGTCGTTGGCTGCGAACTGCTTGAGCAATTCCGCGTATCGGCTGGCACCCGGTTCCAGCGCCAGCGACAGCGTGCCAAAACATGCGATATTCGCATCGATGAGCTTCGGCTCCACAAGTGGGGTGGCCGTGCCGTCGGTGTAAAAGGTGTATGTTGCAGAGCGATCGTCGTGGATGGTGGTTACCGCCAGAATGGTCGGCTCTGGGCCACGCTGAACGTAAGTGGTGTCGACCCCTTCGGTTTCCAAGTGCTTGACCAGCTCATTTCCGAATCCATCCGTAGACAGGCGGGACTGGAAAATAACATCCGCACCGAGGCGAGAGGCCGTGACCGCGACGTTGTAGGGACCCCCGCCTAGCGCTGGCACGTGGTTATTGAGGCTGCCAGGAGATACCGGAACGAGGTCAACCAGACCTTCGCCGCAAACACAAATAGCCATGACTTCAATAATATCGGGGGGGGGG
>NZ_KV799356.1:31258-36954 GCF_001809925.1 Corynebacterium sp. HMSC064H12
GGGGGGGGGGTATGACCTATCGGCCGAATTACCATCTGTCACCGCCACAGGGCCGACTGAATGACCCGAATGGCCTTTTCGTGGACGGCGAGACACTGCATGTGTTCTACCAGCATGATCCATGCTTTCCACATGCGCCGAAGAGAACTGGGTGGGGGCATGCGTCCGCGTCGCTCACGACAGCCGAGCGGTGGCGTCATCACCCCGATGCGCTGTATCCGGACATGCCCTATGACAAGCATGGTTGTTATTCGGGCGGCGCAGTCGTCGATGGCGATGATGTGTGGCTCTTCTATACCGGCAACCTGAAGGTAGACGGGCGCCGCATTCCGTCGCAGAATCGGGTCCGTGCGCTTGCTCCCTCCGGCCCAGAGGGTGGGATTCATCTTGCCGATTCTGGTTATCTCATGGATTCTCGCAACGATTGAGAAGTTCTTCCATAAGCGTCTCAAGGGCACTGTCGACTTCATGCTGACACCACTGTTGACGTTGCTCATCACTGGTTTCATCACCTTTGCCGCCATTGGTCCAGTACTGCGCACTGCAGGTGAATGGCTGGGTATTGGTCTTGCAAATCTGTACGAATTCGCGGGACCTGTGGGTGGCTTCTTGTTCGGCTTGGTCTACTCGCCAATTGTCATCACTGGTCTGCACCAGTCCTTCCCTCCAATCGAGTACATGCTGTGCGATCAGGGAGGCTCGTTCATTTTCGCGACGGCATCGATGGCCAATATCGCTCAAGGTGGTGCCGCACTGGCGGTGTACTTCCTGGCCAAGAGCGAGAAGCTCAAGAGTTTGGCAGGTGCGTCCGGTATGTCGGCACTATTCGGAATTACCGAGCCAGCCATCTTTGGTGTGAACCTACGTCTGCGCTGGCCGTTTTACATCGGCATGGGTGCCTCGGCCATTGCCTCAACCATGAAGGACGAGCCGAAGTCAGAAACTGCTGCGAAACCTGCTGTTACCGCAGAGAAGAAGTAAATCTGCCTCTCTTCGACGGTGAATCGCAGTTCCTGGTTGCAGCGCCTAAGGGGGGTAGGGCGCTGTGACCGTCGTAAAGCGGTTGCGATTCCGCGTCAGCCTGTCGATATTCTTTTATGCGAATAACTGCAATTAACGGCACGCAGGGAAAGGCTTCGGCGGTGACGCTATACGAAACGCTGGATACGGCTGGCGACAAGAAACAGGAACTGTTGACGCAGGACTACGGACGATTTGCCGTGCGAGCGGTCCTGGCGGGTATGTACCTGACGCTCGGAACGGCCTTCGCTGCGGTCGCTGGTCAAGTGGCAGAGGGCGTCGCGCCGGGGACTGGGGGACTGGTCTTTGCGTGCCTATTCGGGCTTGGGCTGTTCGCCATTGTGGTGCTCGGTGCAGAGCTTGCGACCGGCAGCATGATGTTTGTGTCCTGGTCCGCCGCACGCGGGCGCATGGCGTGGGGAGTTGCCTTTCGAATGGTGGCCGTCGCTACGTTCTACAACTTCATCGGTGCGGCGATTGTGGCGCTGGTGCTCAGCCAGAGCGCCAAGCTCGGTGGGATTGATGACACACATCTGATTTCCACCTTGACTGAGGGGAAGCTGGCCAAGCCGTTCTTCGGTGCCTTCGTTGAGGCGATGGGTGCGAATTTCGTGGTCAACATGGCTGTCTTAGGTGCGCTACAAGCCAAAGAAATCATTTCGAAGTTCGCTGTGATTCTGCCGATCATTGCAGTGTTCGTCGGGCTCGGACTCGAGCACGTGATTGCGAACTTCTCGTTGTTTTCCTTGGCCTTTTTCGCTGATCCGCATCCTACAGGCTTCGATGGTCTGCACATTACTGTTAACTGGGTGGCCGTGTGGCTAGGTAACTTCGTAGGTGGTGGCCTTGGGATCGGCGCGGTCTACGCCTGGTTGAACCAGACGAAGACCAGCTATGTTGACTAGGTTTTGAGCTTCGCCGCGCCCTAACCGGGCACCTATCTGACGGTCTATCCGACAGCCTGCCCGAAGAGCAGACCGACGAAGTAGGACACAATCAAACCGAGCGCACCACCAATTACCAGGCGCAGAGCAGCCTTGCCGGAGTGCGTGGAGCTGAGCTTGGCGCTGATGTAGCCGGTTAGAGCCAGAGTCACCATGGTGACAACAGTCACTGCGATTGCGCCAGAAGTGGGGCCGGTGAAAACCAGTGCCGCAATCATCGGCAGGATGGCGCCGAGTAGGAACGACAGTGCCGAAGAACCGGCAGCGGCCCAGGGGTTGGTAAGTTCCTCACCGTCAATGCCCAATTCCAGCTTTAGGTGAGCCGCCAGCGGATCGCTCTGTGCGATGCCGTGGGCAGCATCTTCGGCGATATGTTCTGGGATGCCGTAGCCAGAGAGAATGCCCACGAGCTCTTTATGCTCTTCATCTGGAAAGTTCTTAAGCTCGGCCTTTTCTTTGGCAATCAGTGCCCGCTCAGTATCGCGCTGGGTTGAAACCGAGACGTATTCACCCAGGGCCATCGAGATAGCCCCAGCGATAACGGCCGCGGCGCCAGCAGTCAGAATGGCTTCGCGAGAGGAACCTGCTGCAATCACGCTGAGCAAGATTAGAGCAGTGGAGACGATACCGTCGTTGGCTCCGAGGACTCCGGCGCGAAGCCAGTTGAGTTTCGCCGTCTCAGATGCCTTATGTGGTTCATGAGGATGTGTGTGCGTGGTCATGGCAGGACCTTTCTCCCATGTCAGCCCCATGCCTACGGGTGGTACGAGGCCTCACCATCGATTTAATGCCGATTCGGACACATTCTCAACCAGTGAAGTGAAACGAGGGGAGTCCTCTCGCTCGTAGCTCTTATGTCAGTCGGTGTGAGCGTTTGTGGAGGCCGGCGCGCGTCAATGTCAACACCGCGGTCAGCGCAATCAATGCACAGGTCAACATCGAAATAGCCATCGAGAGGGGCAGATTGGAACCAAGCCCCACCAGCGGGGAAACCGTGGCGGCCGCGAGGAACTGTGTGAAGCCCATCAGACCGGAACCTGAGCCAATTCCGATATCTCGAACCTCCTCAATTCCGAGTGCCGTGGCATTGGCGAAGATCAGCGGCATCATCGGTACCGTAATGAACAGCAACAGCCAAGTAGTGAAGAAAGTAATCCCGACGATGGCATTAATAATCAGGCCTATCGACGCCACGAGCATGACCGTAAGGGCAATTAAAATGCCCTTGCGGGGATGAAGCCGGTTGATCATCTTGCCGTTGAGGATTGACACAAATGTCAACATCGCTGCATTGGATGCGAATACGAGAGAAAACTGAGTAGGGGTGAGCCCCAGCAGCTCCTGGAAGATAAAGGGTGACGCAGCGATATAGGAAAACATCACCGAGAAGCCACCAGCGAAAGCCAACAAGTAGCCGACAAATACTGGCCGCCGCAGCAGCCTGCCAATATTGGGCAGGAGATTGCGCAGAGCGCCTGTGGAGCGTCGCTCAGGCGGCAGGGTTTCCGGAACCATCAGGATCACAATCGCGACCATCGCGACGTTGATGGCTGCGAGAAACCAGAACACGCTGCGCCAGCCGAATGCGGGGCCTAGAAAACCGCCCACAAGGGGAGCGATTGCCGGGGCGATGGAGGAAATGCCCATCAGCGTGGAGAAAGCTCTCGCTGATGCCTTGCCCGTCAAGAGGTCTGGTACTACAGAACGAGCCAGAACAACTGTGGAGCCACCAGCTAACCCCTGGAACAGGCGCATTGCAATAAGCGTGCCAATATTCGGTGCTACTGCACAGAGGATTGACGAGCCCAAGAACACCAAAGTCGCAATGAGAAGCAGCTTCTTGCGGCCCAAACTATCGGAGAGAGCGCCAATGACGAGCTGTCCAGCAGCCATGCCAATCATGAAGGTTGTCAGCGTGAGCTGAACCATCGACTCGGTCGTGGAGAACTCGCGTGCAATCTCCACGAAGGATGCCAGATATGTATCTGCGCCGAACGGGGCGGCGGCGGATAATAAGGCCAAGCCGGCAAGTAGCGATACCGGCAGCGTCTGTGCTGGCTGTGTCTGAGCGCTCCCGGAATGTTGATTTGTCACTGTCTCAGTATAGGGTTGCCGCACAAGGCATAAACCATGTTGGGGGCATGAAACTAAGGGATTTTGTTGTCCCGCACGAACGTGCCATAATACACAGGTTGCGCGAAGCGACTGCGTGCTGCTCTCAACGGTCTAGAACCGTAGTAAGCACGAGGTCAAAGCGATAGGAAAGCTACCTCTAGCAGGTGCTTCCGTCGTAAAGCGTAAACGCAAGACATAAAGACCGCGTGCGTTTAGGACGGAAATCTGACGCACAATGCAACCAGGTCAGGAGAAACGCAGTGATTCAGCAGGAATCCCGTCTGCGCGTTGCCGACAACACTGGTGCACGTGAAATCCAGTGCATCCGCGTTCTCGGTGGCTCGACCCGACGCTTCGCTGGCATTGGCGACACCATCGTCGCTACTGTCAAGGAAGCTGCTCCGGGCGGAAACGTCAAGGCAGGCGAAATCGTTAAGGCAGTTATCGTCCGCACGAAGAAGGAGACCCGTCGTCCGGACGGTTCCTACATCTCGTTCGACGAGAATGCAGCTGTCATCATCAAGGCCGACGGCGAGCCGAAGGGCACCCGTATTTTCGGCCCGGTCGCGCGTGAGCTGCGTGACAAGAAGTTCATGAAGATTGTCTCGCTCGCACCGGAGGTGATTTAAGTGAAGATCCGTAAGGGCGATACCGTGCTGGTTATCTCCGGTCCGGACAAGGGTGCTCAGGGCAAGGTCATCGAGGCCTACCCGAAGCGCGACAAGGTCCTGGTCGAGGGCGTTAACCGTATCAAGAAGCACGTTGCAAACTCCGCTGCGGAACGCGGCGCATCCTCGGGTGGCATTGTCACTCAGGAGGCTCCGATTCACGTGTCGAACGTCATGCTGGTCGACGAAGATGGTACCCCGACTCGCGTCGGCTACCGCTTCGATGAGGACGGCAAGAAGGTTCGCATCTCCCGCCGTACCGGGAAGGACATCTAAGCATGAGCGAAAACTACACCCCTCGTCTGAAGGCCCGTTACCGCGATGAAATTCGTGGCAAGATGCAGGAAGAGTTCTCCTACGAGAACGTCATGCAGATTCCGGGCGTCACCAAGGTCGTCGTCAACATGGGCGTCGGTGCTGCTGCTCAGGACAAGAAGCAGATCAACGGTGCAATCAACGACCTGACTCTGATCACCGGTCAGAAGCCGGAGACCCGTCGTGCCCGCAAGTCGATCGCTAACTTCAAGCTGCGTGAAGGCGACGCCATCGGCGCTCGCGTCACCCTGCGTGGTGACCGCATGTGGGAGTTCCTGGACCGCCTGCTGACCGTGGCTCTGCCACGAATCCGCGACTTCCGCGGCCTGTCTGATCAGCAGTTCGATGGTCACGGTAACTACACCTTCGGCCTTTCCGAGCAGACCATGTTCTACGAGATCGACGTTGACAAGATCGACCGCCCGCGCGGTATGGACATCACCGTCGTGACCACCGCTACTAACAATGAGGAAGGCCGCGCGCTGCTGCGCGAACTGGGCTTCCCGTTCAAGAAGTAGTCTCTACTTCTAAGGTAGCTTTTGCCTGAAGCCCTGGATGCCTCTTGGTATCCGGGGCTTTTTGCTGTTTTGTTAACTGTTTAGGGTTAAGTAAAGAAAAGTGTGTCTTTTCCGGG
>NZ_KV799357.1:0-209 GCF_001809925.1 Corynebacterium sp. HMSC064H12
GCGTGTGTGTTGCTGGTGGGTGCCGGGGGCCTTTGTTTGTTTTGGGTCCTTTTGTGCTTGCGGGTGATGGATTGCGTGGCGGCGCCTTTGTTTGGGTGCTTTTCGCGTGGTTTTTTCATTTGTGGGAAAGATCATGGTTGTTCTCTTCTTTTTTGGCCTCGTCGGTTCGAAGGGGAGAACGTTTTATTTTTGGATAACGGCCAGGCCGC
>NZ_KV799358.1:0-1333 GCF_001809925.1 Corynebacterium sp. HMSC064H12
CTGCGGCCCACTTTTGTTTTACCCACAGGTAAACAGAATTAACTCGCGTTTTAGTGCTGATGGTCTTTTCCGGCTTAGGACGGTTTGCCATTAGGTCGGTTTGATCGCGGCGGATATGCAAACCTTTAGTCGACCGGCAGCAAACCTACGAGCAAATCAGAATCAAATACGTCGGTCGTACAACGATTACTGGTGCATACCGGCAACTAGCCAAAGAGCCGATGCAGCACCTCTAGTCATTCCAATGAACGGCTCGGATCAACCATGTTGTTAGAGCCGGTCAAATTTGCTTTGTGCTCAAGACAGGGGTCGACGTGGTTGAGTCAATCAACTAGCAAGCAGCGAGTTTCTCCCATGTCCTTATCTTGGTACGAAACGTAGTGAGGGGGGGGGCAACAGTGTTGATATGTACCCACTTCCACACCGGTCATACTGACGGAGTGGAAGACGCCCACGCTCGCTGCTCAGACTCAAACAGCTCTGCTTCGGCCAGTCAGGGTACCAGTTGGATTACCTCGGCGAGTAGAACCTCGAATCGATTAATCAGATCTCGGGGTGGTACCAGCTCCCAGTGTTGGTAGAAAGACTCGTACAAGCTACCTAGCTAATCGCATTTGAAACTAGGAGCTTCAGTCACCACCTCTTTGTCCGCTTGCTCTTTCCGCTTTCAGCTAAGCAGTAATTCCATCCAGTCCAATAGGTTCGCGATAACCTGCCGGGGCGTGCGGTCTATTCCCTCAATGAGCATTTGCCCACCATCATCGGGAACATCCTCGAACTTGCGGATGAATAGACACCCGCGTTTAGTGGTCTCTGATTCAATCTCGCTTCCGGATTCATATGGCTTCACCACACATTTTCGGTGGAGCACTCTATATCCGAGGTATTCATGCGTATGTTCAAGTGTCCTGGGGTTAGTTCCGCTTTTTACGACCCTGGGTTGATGAAATAGGCAAGGTAGCACTTGGTTTGCGCTTCCCGTGGTGTGGCTAGTCCAGCACTTTGTGTATCCGCATAATTCTTTACCAATGCATCGTCCGCAAAGTGGCAAGTTCGATTTCCGCTTCTATGTTCACGAGTCTTGCGTATGAATGAGTTTTGTCTTGTAGAGAGTGTCGACTCCCTCAGTTGGAGCGTCGTGTTAAGAATCGTGGAACGTGGTGATGCTCGGACGGATTCCAGGACCGAGGTAGGAACTAGATCCAGCACGCTTCACTTACTGCCTCGCGCGTGTTGTTGTTAGATTGCTTATGGCTGTTAATGTGCTGATGCGCGTTACAAAATGCTCCGTGACCTGCGGGTTCGCTTTATGTGTGAAGTGTGTGTAATGTAT
>NZ_KV799359.1:0-6129 GCF_001809925.1 Corynebacterium sp. HMSC064H12
CATGCGGACACACTTTTCTTTACTTAACCCGGGGTTTGGGTTCAGTGGGGCTAGTGACTGCGGTTATGTTAGCGACGGCGGGCCAATGCGAGTTACTGACTGCGTTTATGTCAAAAATGGTCCGAAAAATGGCTTGAAAGTGTCATAAACTCACACAGTTTCACATCTGCAGCCCATAATTCTTGGAGTTGTCAGTTCTTGCGGCTAAGTAGCAAAAAATGTGCCCGCCAGCGATACGCCAAGCGGACACAATTTTGCTGCCTTCCCCACCCTGCCCCCCCCCTGCTCAGGAACTTCCTGATCTTACGGTTTGTCTACTCCTTGCGCTTCTTGTTCTGGTAGACGATTGCGCCGGCAATGCCGATAAACACGGCGACCACTGCTACAACGGTGCCAATGACCAACGGGCTCATGCCCTCATCTTCCATGTCCGACGAGGATGCGGATGCCTGAGAATCCGTATCCGAGGAGTCAGATTCATTCGACGCATCTTCTGACGAGTCCTTTGACGATTCCTGTTCCGGCTCTCCCTTGGCCAGAATCGGCTTATCGGATGGAGTCGGGCCGTTCTTGTCAGTCGGTCGCCAGTCAGGCCCCTTAGTTGGCTTGTTGTCCAGGAGGAATGCGAGCTGGAACGGCTGATCGATGCCACTGACCTCTTCATCCGGGCGATAGTTAGCCATTCGGACAGTCGCGTAGTAGTAGCCGGCGTTGGCTACAGGTCGTCCTCCAACATTAGATTCTCGGTTGTTGTATTCGACCGGACGATCTGTTGACAAGTTCAGGTCCTCGGAATCCTGATAAAAGTGCATTGTTCCATCCGCCACGGAAACCTCGAATGGATTCAACAGCGCAACTCCCATGGAATCGGCATTATCGCGCTCCGAATTTCCAGTGCGGGCAGCAATCACTGGTCGCTGACCCCACTCGACAGGGATCTTGTAGAACTTCTGTTCACCGGGCACGATTGTGTCAGAGATGTTATCCCCAGATTTAACTTCCGGCGCTTGGGCTGCGTTATTGCCACCGTTTACGGGCTTGGCCTCTCCAAAAGTGGCCTTTTTGTAGGCTTTGTCGCCGGTCGAAGAAGACCGCCCCTCATTTAGTTTGTCAGCATCCTGCTTCTTCAGGACTGGCTCAAACTGGACGCTAACCTCGACCTTCACCGGTTCATCACGATAGTCCGCTACTGAATCACCGTCATAGACCCACACGTTATTTGCGACGAGCCACTTGGTTTGATCGCAACTGGATTCGATGCGGTCACTATCCCATGCAAGAACGCTTGCATCGGCCGAAGTTGGAGTCCACGAATCGGCACTAGCTTCGGCGCCAGTCAGCGACCCCATACGACCGTCGTCCTGGCATTTTCCGCCAGTTTCATTGATGATTTCGTCAACTTCAGTTCGGACATCCTGCTGGCCCTTACCCTCAGCATCGATATTCGCTAACACCTTTGAGGTAACAATCGCGTTGTGTCCCTTCGGCACCGCGATTCGGTAGTAGAGCGGGGTGCGATCGTGCTGGGCAACCTCTGGCACTAGCGTCGTCTGGTACTTGCCCTCGCCGAGCCATTTCGCGCCCTCCTTAGTCTCGGAGAACTCGAAAGGAGTACCCGTGGTTTCGTAGCCCTGCACTGACCGCTGAGTTAAGAACTTCATGTGGTCTGCGAGCTGGGTGGCATCGTCCGCAGTCATGCTTTGACCGCCAGTTGCCTGCGCAACACACTCCAGCTCAGCGCGAGCCTCTTCATCGACCTTGAATCCCACGGTGTGAATCGTCAGGCCAACACCCTGCCCCGCCAATTCTTTCGCAACCTCACACACCGGTGGCGGCGCGCAGGTGTCGATACCGTCAGAGACCAAAATAATTGACCGCTCACCGTCTGAGCCAAGCTCATCAGCCGCCTTACGCAGTGCATTGCCGATCGGCGTATAGCCCTGAGCTTCCAACCCGGCAATCCTGCTCTTCAGGCCTTCTTTGTCGACCTTTTGGACAGGCGACAGCACCTCGATGTCCTGGCAACCACGTTCGCGGTTGGATTCATCACTGGATTCGCGCTGGCCATAAACCAGCATGCCAAGCAGCGCATCATCCGGGAGGGAGTCAATCAGCTCCGTGGATGCGCGCTTTGCCGCATCGAGGCGGGTGCCTCCGGCGTCGTCGGCAAGCATCGAACCAGACAGATCCATGATTAGCTCTGCTTTTGCTTCGCCCGTACCCCCTTCGCCCGTAGGAGCGGGCTGTTCCACCCCGGACGGCGAAGGCGAATCTTGGGCTGCCGCCACCGGAGCCGGAATCGCACTAAACCCAATCGTCCACGCAGCCAACAACAGAGTGACAACGATGGTTACCCTTAGGCGCTTTGAACTACTTGACGAAAAACTATCTTTAAAAAAGTCTTGAACTACCACCATCACAGCGCCTCAAACTGTTTTCCCAACTACAAAAATCAATCGTGTTGGTAGTTTTTCACAGTGACCCCGGTCACGCTAGAGGTGTTTTTAACGGCTAAACAAATGCCGCCTGAACAATTCATGAACCATGAGAAAATCGCACAGCCGTTGGGGAGCCAGCAAAGCAAAAACGCAGCCCCTGAACAGCGAATACTGAACAGGGGCTGCGAAAGTACTAATTCTCGTAACCACTATTAAATTATTCTTTGCCAACCTACGCCGAAACTAAGCCTCAACGAGCTTGTAAATCCAACCGTGGGTGTCCTCAACCTCGCCGTGCTGGATACCGGTCAGGCGCTCGCGCAGCTTCATGGTCCACTCGCCGGTCTCGCCACCGTTGATCTCGAACTCGCCCTCAGCGGACTTCACAAAACCGACCGGGGTGATGACTGCAGCGGTACCGCAGGCGAACGCCTCGCTCATGACACCGGAAGTGGCATCATCCTTCCACTCCTCGGTGGAAATGCGACGCTCCTCGACATTCATGCCCAGATCCTGAGCAGCCTGCAGCAGCGATGCCCGAGTAATGCCCGGCAGCAGCGAACCAGACAGCTCTGGAGTCACCAGCCGAACACCAGCGTCAGCATTCTCATCCGGGTAGATGAACGCCAGGTTCATGCCGCCCATCTCCTCGATGTACTTGCGCTCGACAGCGTCCAGCCACACAACCTGGTCGCAGCCCTTTTCCTCTGCCTGCTGCTGAGCCGCCAGCGAAGCTGCGTAGTTACCTGCGAACTTCGCAGCACCGGTGCCGCCCGGCGCGGCACGCACGTACTCGTGGGAGATCCACACGGTCACCGGGTTAATGCCACCGGAGAAGTACGCGCCGGCAGGTGAAGCGATGAGCAGGAAGGTGTAAGAGTTCGACGGGTGCACGCCCAGGGTGCTCTCGGTGGAGAACATGATTGGACGCAGGTACAGGGATTCTTCGCCACCAGCTGGCGGCACCCATGCTGCATCGGCTTCAACCAGCAGGCGGATTGCCTCGAGGAAGGTCTCCTCCGGCAGCTGCGGCATTGCAATGCGGTCAGCGGAGCGCTGGAAGCGACGGGCGTTCTGCTCCGGGCGGAAAGTAACAATGGAACCATCCGGCATGCGATACGCCTTCAGGCCCTCAAAAATCGACTGCCCGTAATGCAGGACCGAAGAAGACGGCTGCATTTCAATCGAACCGTATGCCTGCAGCTTGGCGTCATGCCAGCCCTTGTCTGCAGTCCAGTCAATTCGGACCATGTGGTCGGTGAAGTGCTTACCAAAACCAGGGTTGCCCAGAATCTCCTCACGCTCGGCATCAGAGAGTGGATTCGGGTTACGTTCGATTGCAAATTCCAAAGCAGACATGTCTTTCATCCTAAACCGTCGAGGATCGAGTCGTATCAATACTCGCCCCCGAAAGACCGTGTTAGTCAGGGCAATGTCAGCGTCGCGGGCACTAGGCGCGGGTACATTCCAATAGTCGTGGCGCTGGCTCGTCAGTCCGCTGTCCAGGGGTGAAGGACACGAACCGGCAAATAGGGATACGGTGGTGTACCACATAGTACGACTACAAGGAGATGCAACTACATGTCAGTCCCCGCTAACAATGATTCGGCACAGCTCGGCGCTTCTCGTAACGCCGCAGTTTTGTCCAACTACCTGCCGGCTATCGGCACTCGCGTGGTCATCGCTGCCGACAACTCTCTGCCCGCGGACGCCGACGCGGTCCTCGTCGCGCTTATCGACGGCGAGGATGGCCTCGAGCTGGTCGCACCCGAGGCCATCGGTTCGGTTGCAGAGCAGCTGCTCGCCTCCTTTGAGGCAGTCTCCGCCAGCGCTAAGGCCGAGTCCGTGACCGCCATCCCGGCTCCTGCTGGCCTGGATGTCGACAGTGTCACGGGCGTTGGCGTGGGTTCTGAGGACCTGGATGCGGAAGACATCCGCCGTGCCTGCGGCGCCGCTGCCCGCCGTATGACCAAGGCCAAGGTGGTCTTTAACACTCTCGGCGCCATCGATCCGCAGGCTGCAGCCGAGGGCTTTGCGCTGGGCGCTTACGCTTACTCCGGTCAGAAGAGCACCGAAGAAAGCAACGAGGCCACCCAGAAGGTGGTTGTGTTGGGCGCTGATGACGACGTCGTAAAGCGCGCTTCGGCAATTGTAGATGCCGTTGCCACCGCGCGTGACTTCGTCAATACAGCATCGTCGCACCTCTACCCCGAGACGTTTGCTGACGCTGCTGCAGCGCTGGGCCGTGACGCGGGGCTCGAGGTCGAGGTGCTTGACGACGACGCTCTGCGCGCCGGCGGTTTCGGAGGCCTCAATGCCGTGGGTGGTGGATCCTCGCGCGGGCCGCGCCTGGTGCGCCTGATCTGGAAGGGCGATGAGTCGGCAGAGAATTCGCTGGGCCTGGTCGGTAAGGGCATCACCTTTGATACTGGCGGTATTTCGCTGAAGCCGGGCGCCAGCATGGAGAACATGATCTCCGATATGGGCGGCGCTGCGGCTGTTATTGCCACAGTCGTCCTGGCTGCTCGCCTAGGTGTATCCACCCCGGTGACCGCAACTGTTCCAATGGCGGAGAACATGCCGGGTGGTAAGGCGTACCGTCCGGGCGACGTCATTACGCAGTACGGCGGTAAGACCATTGAGATTCTGAATACCGACGCTGAGGGCCGCCTCGTACTCGCAGACGCCATTGTCCGCGCCTGCGAAGACAAGCCGACTCACCTGATTGACACCGCTACCCTGACCGGTGCGCAGCTGGTCGCTCTTGGCGAGCGCACCCCGGGCGTCCTGGGTAACGACGAGTTCCGTGACCGTGTTGCAGAGCTGTCTCAGAGCATTGGTGAAAATGGTTGGGCAATGCCGATTCCAGTTGAGCTAGCAGAGGCCCTGAAGTCGCCGGTGGCTGACCTGCGGAATGTCACGAACTCTCGCTTTGGCGGTATGAGTGTTGCAGCTGCATACCTGCGCGAATTCGTTGGCGAGGATGTTGAATGGGTTCACATCGACGTTGCCGGTCCGGCCTTCAACACCACCGGGGAGTATGGTTATACCCCGAAGCGGGGCACTGGTGTTCCGGTTCGGACGATGTTCTCTGTGATTGAGGATTTGGCAACGAAGTAGCCGGTCATCCGACTGCGCCCCGCCCGGCTGGAATCCTGGCTGGAATGAGCTATTCCACGCACCAGCCGAAAGCGGGCGCAGCCCACGGGGCAAGCAGAGTTTTCAACCTGTAAGCTAATTTGTAATAACCGTCTTAAAACGAGATTTCTTAACTTTTCGAGGAGTGCACAAACATGGCGACCTCTATTGAGATGCCGGAGCTCGGTGAATCAGTTACCGAAGGCACCATTACCACCTGGCTGAAGAAGGTCGGCGACACCGTCGAGGTCGACGAACCGTTGCTCGAGGTTTCCACCGACAAGGTCGACACCGAAATTCCATCTCCGGTCGCCGGTGTTCTCACCGAGATTCTCTTTGAAGAAGACGACACCGTCGATGTTGGCGAGGTCATCGCAAAGGTCGGCGAGCCGGGCGAAGAGCCGGAAGGCGCTGACGATTCCGCTGAGGAGACCGAGGAAGAGGCTCCGAAGGAAGACGCTGAAGAGCCAAAGAAGGAAGCACCGAAGGCTGCCTCCGGTTCCGCTACTGACGTTGAGATGCCGGAGCTCGGCGAATCCGTCACCGAAGGCAC